>CANQJB010000071.1 GCA_947624155.1 uncultured Clostridia bacterium | reverse complement strand
GTACACCTTTTTGCAACTTGGGGGTATGTTTAGTGAGAAAGAAAATATGCGAGACAATCAGGCGGCTGATTTCAGGGCTTATCTGCCTGAGCATGACGCTGTCGATGGTTAGCAGCATGGGTCTGCCCGCCTTTGCAACGTCGACCGGCCCGGAATCCGGCGGCGCGCTCGTGTCGGCGGCAGGAGGCCCGACCGAGAAGATAATGGCCGACAGCCGAGTAGCGGACCCGAACACCATGGATACATATTTGCAGCGTCTGCTCAGCAATGAAAGCGGCTCGCGCTATGCCGGCAGAGTCTGGACGGATAAAACCGTTTTCGCTTTCGGCCAAAACTCGAAAGACTTTAATAGCTCAACTTTGTCGCTCGATATGGCTACCGACGGTTACAAGGGCAAAGTGTCTCTGGACGCCGATTTTCTGCACGTTTTCTCGGCAATCGCGAGCTCTCAGGTCGTCAACGAATACCCTCCGAACCCGATTGATTTAGTTATCGTTTTTGATATGTCCGGCTCAATGGGTCAGGACACGCGCTACGGAATCGACGCGGGCGGAAATTCATATCAGGCGCATGATAGCAATGGCGACAGTGAAACAAACAAATGGCCCGCCGAGGGCGTTATTATGTCCGACCGCATTGAACACTCCCGTATTCAGGCAACGCTCGACGCGATTAACGAAACTATCGACTCGCTTATGGCGCAGAACCCGCAGAACTGAGTTGCGGTCTGCGGCTATGGCGCTAATGCCGTTGTGCTTATGCCTCTCGGGCATTATAAGAGGAACGGGGAAGCCGATTATCTCTCCGTCGGCGGAATGGAGACCCTTTATCACCCGAGCGACCTTGTTTACAGAACAACAAATGACACTGTTAAAAAGGGCAACGACCCACTCCCCAAGGTTGAAAAAGACGGCTGGTACTGGATGAACAACCGCGACACCTGCTACACGGTTGTTGTCAACGCGGAATATAACACCTACACCGGCATACTTGATACTGACGGCGACGCTCCTTCGGATAAGCAGGGAGAAGACGAAAATTATAAGTGGACAACAATCACCAAAACCGTCAGCAACAACGTTCGTACCGATGACGGAACATATGTCAAAGCTTTCCCGGGCGACTGGGACACCGACGGCAAAACGCCGAAGAATACACATGGCGAATTGAGCCAAAAAGTCTACTCAAGCTCAAGTGATCCTGCGACTGCCGCAAGGTGGGTAGGCGGAATGAATGGAATAATTGCGTGCTTGGGTAGTAATATGAAAGACCAAGAAGGCAAACCTACCTCAGAGCTTAAGGAAGCTATGAAGCCAACCAACGCTCTTGAAGCCGAAGACTATGTCGGCTACTTCACCAACACTCAGGGCGGCATTTACCTCGCCTATAAGCAGCTCGCTGATTCAACGGCGACGACATATACCGAGCCGCTCTCAAACGGAGTTATCTCAACCGTTGCGCGCATTCCCGCCGCGATAATAATGTCCGACGGCGGCGCAAACTTTGCCCTTAATGAGATGGGAAATAACGAGGGGTCATCATATTCGGTTAAAGACTGGAATGTCCGCTACGGACAGAGAACGAAAAATGAAAAAGGTGAAGTTACTTTCGATTATATGAGTGACGACAACTGGGGAAGTGCCAGTGCAAGTTGGGAAAACAATAGCAAATATGTTGACGGCCACAACTTAGACGCAAGGCACCGACTCGGTGGAATTCCGAACAATGACCCTCCGATCGAGCAGGACGGCGACGAATGGTATAAAGTTTATCTGCCCGGAAAAGACACTCTCGGAGAAGAATGGAACGGTCTGCACGGTTTATACAATCAGGGCGCCGATATAACGGAGGACGGCACGCTGACAACTCCGCCGGCGTGGAACAATGCAGGTGTATTTTACAGCTCCGATAATAATGTAACCGGCACCGCCGGAACGGTTATGGAAGTGCTTCTCACCGCCTCTTATATGAGCGAAGTTGTTAAGAAGCATTACAACAGCGGCTGGGTAAAAGATAATGCAACACAGGACAGCCGCATTGAGCTTTCAACCTACACCATGAACGTCGATACCGTTCACGTCCCGCTTTGGGGCAGAATGCGCCTTTATCCCACTCTCGACCCGAAGGATTATAATCTCGAGAATATCGAAGAATGGTATAATGATCCTAAGAATAACGATAAATTCGGTACGGATGATGAGATACAGAATGCTGTGTATTATGACCCGTTAAAAAAGCATATCACAAAGGAACTACTGTTTGAAGGGGGTACAATCGAAGCCCTTGACGTAATTGGGAAAGATGCCGACGGTAATGATATTAAGGACACTAACCCTGATGAAATTAACGGTCTTAAGCAGGTTTGGCAAGATTTTAAGGATAAAAAAGAGACGGGTGGACCGAACCAAATCAATGACAATGGCGCTCCTCAAGATATCGTTATTAAGCCGATACCCGAAGGCGGAACGACATACACCAACGTCGGCGGAGAAAAGATTGAGATCACAAACGACGACGTTGTAAATAACATCGCCTACAACGACGGCTTCTACGACGTAACGACCGAAAACCTCGGCAGCACCTTCAGCGAAATCCTGACCCTTATCCTCGGCAAGGTGTTTGTGCCGGTTTCGGGCGACAACGACGCGGGCGTCGGCGACTCGATTACCTATCAGGACCCGATCGGCGATTACATGGAGGTCAAAAACAGCTCTGTCAAGGCCACGCCTCATCATATCAAGGAAAGCAATTTAGGCGGCGAAACTACTTACGACATGGCGATGCTTCTCTTCGGCGAGATGCACGGCCTTGTCCGCACCGGCGTGTACGATTACCAGTGGAACAACGCGTATATGGGCAAACATAAAAAGGAAGAGCAGGGTACAACCGCTTTCCCGATGGGCTGGTATAAGGGCGACGACCCTACTTCTAAAGGTTTAGAGGTTATACTTCTGACAGAATCGGATCAACTTAAGTCTGACGACTCCGGTTCATGGCCTAAGAATTATTCCAGTGCGGAAGCAGCTTGGAATGACGGTTGGGTGCTGCGTTTTGACTATAAAACGCTGCTCTCCTATGTTCCTATTGCCAACGCTCCGGCTGACGAACGGCCAGAGGATCTCTCACCGCAAATCAAGAATACCGTATATACGGTTTACCGCTTTGCTTGCTCAAAGGAAGACCGCAATAAACTGCGCATAAATCCCGTTTACGGAGAAAGTGTACCCAAAGAGATTAACGATGCTTGGGAAAATGCGGGCGCGAGCGGTTCTTACCCCGAAAGCAACGAGATGTATAAGTCGACCCCCGGCGTATATAGGTTGAGCGACATTCGCGTTTGGGTAGAGGACACCGGCGACTTTGTCGACGAAGAAGGCGCGATTACCCCCGAGGGCGGCTATGACCGTTCGCTCTACCTGAATATCCCTGCGGCGGCGGTTCCGACCGAGCTCGCAACAATAACCATCGGCGTAGACGGCGTCCTCTCCTATAAAACCAACCTCGGCAGCGACCACCCCGTTGGCTCTAAAGACATTGTTGTTACAAAAAATTCAGACGGAGAAGAAGTAGAAAACGAGCAGGAAGTCACGACTGATATGTATAACAACTATTGCTATCAGTCCACACCTCTGCGCCTGTTCTATGCTGTCGGCCTCGAAGAAGACCTCATAATCCGCGATGAAGACGGCGAGCAGACCGGAGTGAATGTTGCCGCAATCTCGCAGGAGTATATCAATTCGCACACTGTTCCGGACACGAGCAATATCTGGTTCATCTCCAACTACTACTCCAACACCGCCTACGACGACTATACAACGACGACCGGCGACAACACCCGCGGCGACCCGACCGTTACATTCTCGCCAAGCTCGGATAACCGTTACTATGTCTTCCAGAAGCCCCTGCCGCTTTATGCTCATGCGTATAGAGTTCAGGCGGACGGCAGCCTAAAACGCGTTGACGGAACATCTAATAATAACGGCGCAACTGCTTGGGAAGACGGCGCGACCGGCGGCACATGGCCCGGCGGCGTGTATATGGGCGTATATGAAAGTGAAGAGGCATTCAGAAATGCTGGTACTAAAACAAGCGCTTCTCTTTTGCCGGGCGATATAGGTATGCCCAAAACTGAAAAAATCATCAAGGACAGTCAAGGTATATGGTATCCTTATGTAGAAAACGGCATCGTATTCCTTACGGGTGATCTTTTGGACAACGTCACCGAGGGCGACGAAGGTGCAAAATCGTTTGCCTCTGACGACTACTATTTCCTGCTGTTGGAATACTATCTGCCCGACGGCGGCACCGGAGTGGACGATAAGGGCGCAGATGTCCCCGGCACTCAGAAGGGCCACGCTGTGCAGTATGCCGTTGCGAGAAAGGGCAGCGAGTTCGGCTCCGGCTTTGCCTCCGACTTGATCGACAACGGAGATATGCTCTGTTGGACCGAGACTCAGGGCAGGCTGAATGTGAACAACAGCCTGGGCTTCGAGTATCTTTCCCGCACCGACACCGGCGATAATACCCGCGGCGAACCGACGTTTGAAAAGCTTACGCTGAGCAACAGCGAGTTAAAGGAATATCTCAAAAAATGCGGCATTGACGATGCACACATCGAAGAGCAAGCCGAATACTGGCAGAATATGCAGAAAGACCCGCAGGTCAAGGCCGCGCTTGATGCCGCTGATGAAGCAACTAACGGCGGCAATGGTAACGGCAAATGCGATAAAGATGATTTTGAGAAATACTTCAAATTTGCCGTATCGGCGCGCCCGGGCGGAATCCGTTCGGGAAATATGGCGAACAACGTCCAGCACAAAGACGGCGCTTACGACAATAAAACAGGTTACTACGAAAAGAACGTGACCGAGACCGCGAACAACTACTATGTCCCGACGGTCTCCGAGAGTTCGTCGCTCGAAGACATAGTGCTCAACAGCTACCTCGGCAACAACGGACGGCTGGAGATCGCAAACTCCCCGCTTCTGGTAACAAAGCTGTTTGAGGTTCCGGCGGGGTATAGCCTCAGCGACGATCCTGAGAACGAGACGTTCCTCTATCAGCTTTATGTCAATGGCCTCACCGGCGAGGTTGAAGCGACAAAGGTCCATTACAACCCGTTCTCGAAGACATGGCAGCGCCGGATCGCGTATATAGACGTTCTGACCGACAACAACGGTCTGCTTCTTGGCGCCGATAATAAGCCGGCGATGTTCGTTCAGGATAGCGGCAGCGCAAGACCGGTAGTTTCGGGGACAGGCAAAGACGGCAATGTAACATATTACTATGCTGATGGAAATGGCGAGCAGTTAAGTGGTAGCCTGACGCTTTACTACCTCTATCTGCCTAGAGATAACGGAAGCACATCTTCACGCAGGATTTATCAGGATACGGATTATAATGCCGATGATAAGCTGGAAAATGTCACAAACAACTTAACTATTTACTATGGCGAGGGGCAGGAACCGAGTCAGAAGCAGAAAGAAACAGATAAAGCAAAGGGCATTGAATACAAATCGACAGAAAACAGTGACTTTGTAGGCGTATTTGAGTACAGTGTTAAAGACGCTGAACTCATACCCAAGAGCGCCGTTGACAATGCTTCAACCGAGGTCGGTACCTCCGAGAGCGCCGGTTGGGTACATAAAACCGAAGACCACAGTAGTCATCAGGCATTGGGTAACTACACTCTTGTAGTCAGCAAGCCGAACGGCGAGACCAGCGCTAACGACATTTCGTCTCTGTTCAGCACCCGCACGGTTTACATGACCGAGACGCTGAAATTCGGCGAGAACGCCAATAATGACGGCACAAATTCGGGAGCTTTGCAAGCGTCTGATCTGTATGACGGCATTATTCCTTCTGCCGACCGCCCCGACCTGTTTAAAGATCTGACTGCGGGGAATATTGCCGCCAACACTGCGGAATTTACGCTTAAGAGCGGCGAAGGTCTGCTGTTGACCGGCTTGCAGAACAGAATCGCCTACCGCTTTACCGAAAAGCTCACCGATGAGCAGCTTGAAAAGGGCTATACCCTTAAAGAGATCAGCCACGTTCAGCAGACCGGCTCGGACAGCGTTTACAGACCCGGAACGCAGAAGATACCCATATACGTCAAGGCAGACGGCAGCGTGACTTATGAAGGGGATCCCGAGGGTACCCTCACTCATGAGCCGTTCCACCACACCAATGCCGTAATGTGGGAATACTATGCCACATTTGATTCCGGCACGCTCAGCAGCCACCATTATCCCAGGGAGTCCAGCGACGGAATATTGCAGAACCCCAATTGCGAACAATATAATGAAACTGACAAAGCAGGCTGCGACGTAGCGACTGACGACGGCAAGAAGACCCTTCATTATATGTATCGCGAAGGCGAGCTTGTTGACCCTCATTATCAGGGAGAACCTTCTTCGTTCCTTGAAAACTCCATATCCCGTTATCTCGTCAGCCCGACGGTACACTTCGGAGTAGGCGGCGAGACTCAGGAAAGCGTAGATAAAACCTTCCCCGCAGATCCCAGCACAAACTATAACGGCGTTTACTCCGTTTTCGGCAATACCGGCTACTTTGAGGAGCAGGCGAATTATATCAATACCATTAAAACTGCAAAGTTTAAGCTGATAAAGAAGCTTGTTGATGAATCTGGAGAAGATATTGCCGAAGACGATCAGGAGTTTACCTTTGAAATCTCGTTTAAAGATATAACCGATCAGATTATTGACTACGATCTTGAATATGAGATTTATGAGCTCAAAAAGACTTCTGAAGTTCCTGACACATTTGTCAAGCGGGGCAAACTTTTAAAGACTGATAGTTCTAGCACGTCTGACGAAGATATTGTCGCAAAAAAAGACGATGATGGCAGTAGGGTCTATTGGACAGTGAAGCTGAAAAAGGATCAGTATATTGTAGTAAGCGGCTTGCCCTATAATGCTTTAAATTCGAGCAGCGGTTTCTCATATATTGTAACCGAGGTTGGACTTGATGAAAGCAAAGAATACAGCGCTAAGGCAGGGGAGCCGAGAAAAGAAGGTTCTGCCGGAGTTCTCGGAGATATAGTTGAACTTGAATTTATCAACGAAAAGAAGTTTGGCTCTCTGACGGTGCATAAGATAATTTCACTAGAAAACGGAGACAGTGCTTCTACTGACCTTAAAAACGAAAAAGACACAAAATTCAGCTTTAAACTGGTTCTTGAAAACGGTGGAAACATTATTAAGCCTAAAATCGAGGGCGGGATCGCGCTTGAGCCCGTTGACGGCGAAATGAACACATGGTCATTCACCCTCAAAGGCGGTGAAAGCGCCAAAATGTCCGGAATCCCCATTGGCACGAAATATACCGTCGAGGAAACTAATATCGGATTCTGGAAGTCAGAAATAAGCGTCAACGATGACAACTCTGAAGATGCCGATACTGTTGCTACCGGGATTATAGAAAACAGCACTACCGAATATACCGTCACCTTCGACAACAAGAAACCCAATCCTGAGCCTGTAAAGGTATCTATCGGTCTGACCAAGAATGTCACTATAACCGGCGCGGATGAGGTGTTTGAGGAGTATGATAAAATCAATGCGGGAGACTTCAAATTTGAGGTAACGCCAGATACCGGTAACGGCGAAAATGATCCGTTCACCGAATACACTAAGGACAAACCGTATATCGTCAGCATCGGAGCGAGCAACCCGGAAAGCAAATATACTGCCACTGCGAATATCTTTACTAACCTTACGTTTGAAAAGGCTGGTACTTATAAGTATCACGTCAAAGAGCTCTGGCCCGATTCCGGAGAAAATTCCTCCAAAAAAATCGACGGCATGACCTATTCAACGGTCGAATACACCATTGAAGTAGTCGTATCCGAAATCACGGTGACTGTTGGCGAAACTACAAAGCTTGGACTTAAGACAATAGTATATGTGTATACCGGTGATACAAGAGCCGAAGATCTTGCTCCTGTTGCGTCATCCGAAGGAGATACCTATACCGATACCGTGGACGCGGGCAACACTTTTGTAACGTTTAAAAATACCATCGGCACCGGCAAGCTTGTCATTTCAAAGGAAGTAGTAAACGCTCCCGAAAACGACAGCACTTCGTTTGAATTTACACTCAATCTTAAAGAAAACGGAAAGAATCTTACCGGCCCGTTCCCTTACGAGAAAAGTGATGGCACCGGAGGAAGGCTTGTTACTGAACTAAGCAAAAGTGAAAGCGAAATCGTAGCCGTTGACGGAATGTGGATTCTGACCCTAAAAGGCGGCGAAAGCATTACAATAGATGAGCTTCCCGTTGGTGCAGAATATACAGTGACGGAGCTTGAGGTCAAGGCACCATACGCCTTCAAGTTGGTTAGCGGAGGGACAATCAATAATCAATCTGCAAGCACTGCAAGCGGAGTAATCAAATCCGGGGAAACCGATACTGAAAATACCGTTAATGTGGATTTCATCAATGAGTATAATACAGGCTCTATCAGAGTTGAAAAGAAGCTTGCAGGCGCTGATGGCGCGGTATTGACAGAAGCAGATAATAATGTTCCGTTTACATTTACGCTTAGCCTCAATCCTCCTGATGGAGCGACACTCGATGGAGTAGTATTTAAAAACGGTGAAAACGAGTTAGAATTGACTCCAGTCGAAAATGTTTACACATTCCAGCTTAAAGCAAATGAAACGGTTGAAGTTACCGGCATACCTTATGGCACGTCATATATTCTTACCGAGACTGAAGCGGCAGGATTTGATTCACCTGAAACTATTACGGACTCAGAGGGTATTATCGACAAAGATACTCCTGCAATCAGCATTACTGTCACCAACACAAAGCCCAAGCCAGAATCCGGAAGCTTAACTATCCTAAAGATAGTTAAGGATAAAGACGGAGAAACAGTTGAAGGCGACACGACAGCATTTGATTTCAAGATCAAGCTGACAGCACCGAATGGCGAGTCTCTGCCTGAAAACTACAAACCCGGCGATGACGGATTTATGTATGTCCCTGTCACTGTCGGAAGCCCCATTCACTTCGATGATCTTCCCATTGGAACGAAATATGAGGTGACTGAGATAGATTCCAAGGACTACACTTGTGAAGAGCCTATAAAGACCGGAATTATCGCCGATGTGAAAGAAGAATTAAAGGTTGAAATAGTAAACATCGAGCCTGAGCCCGAGGTTGTCTGCGGCAGCCTCACTGTCTCAAAAACAGTCGTTGGCGACAGCGCTGACAGCAGCGCTTCATTCAAATTCACTTTAAATCTTGCAAATCCCGACGGAACCGCATTCAACGGTGAATACAGCTCTTCGGGCGATGAAGCCGTAGTGATAACAGACGGACACGCGGAGTTTTGGCTCGGAGACGGCGAAAGCGT
Source organism: uncultured Clostridia bacterium (assembly GCA_947624155.1). Taxonomy (GTDB): domain Bacteria; phylum Bacillota; class Clostridia; order Oscillospirales; family Ruminococcaceae; genus Faeciplasma. The sequence continues at coordinate 279 of CANQJB010000071.1, read as the reverse complement.
AACGATAAGCGATCTGCCGGTCTGAACTCTTTACACCGTAGTCGAAACGGACAGCAATGGCTATACCGTAAACATTAACGGCGCCGTGTCGGAAGACGGCAAGACAAACGGTGAAATCACCGAAGAAGGAGTGCTGGTCGAATACACCAACATTGCTCCTCCGCCTCCGCCGACAATCGAGATTGGCAGTCTGAGCGTTACGAAGACGGTCATAGGCTCCGAAGAGGATCAGAGCATTGAGTTCAGCTTCAGAATCGAGCTCAGCGATAAGACGGTCAA
>CANQJB010000070.1 GCA_947624155.1 uncultured Clostridia bacterium | reverse complement strand
ACTTCTGATTTTCTGCCCTTTACATATCCGCAGAAATGTGCTATAATATCTCTGATTATATCGAATCTGTGAGGAGGAATGAAAATGAAAATTCCGGTAAAAAGAGCGGTGCTCGCCGCGGTGATGATTGCTGTTCTCGCGGTGACCAGTTTTGCCGCAATTCGCGGGGAAGAATATGTCGCCGCTCACCCTCTTGAAGCTGAACCGGCGGCGGAGGAACAGCCGCAGGAGGAGCTCCCGGAGACAGTCAGCATCGGCTCGACCGCCGATTCTCCGGTCAGATTTTCGCTCGAGCCGGGATTTTATTCCTCCGACCAGAAGCTGACCCTTTCGGCAGAGGGGGCCGAGGAGATATTCTATACCGACGACGGCTCAGACCCGACCGCCGAGGGCAGAAAATTCCGCAGCGCCATCTCGCTCCGCGAACAGCTCGGCCAACCGACTATTCACACAATAAAAGCCGTCGCGCAATATCCCGACGGCAGCTTCAGCGCGCCTGTAACCCGCTCGTTTATCGTCGGGAGCGGCGTCTCCGAGCGGTTTGACTGTCTGGTCTTCTCCGTAACCTGCGACCCCGAGCCGCTCTATAATTATGACGACGGAATTTTTGTCTCGGGCAGGCTCAGAGACGAATATCTCGCGACCAACCCGACCCGCGAGATTCAGCCGACCGACCCCGCAAACTGGAATCAGCGCGGCAGAGCTGGCGAGCGCGAGGCTTATCTCGAGGTGTTTGAATATGACGGCACCTGCGTCATCTCTCAGGACTGCGGGCTGAGAATCTTCGGCGGCTGGAGCCGCTCGAACAACCAGAAAAATCTCAGGCTCTATGCCCGAACCGAATATGACGAGACAAACAACCGTTTCAGATATGAGTTCTTCCCCGACGCTCTCGACTCAGAGGGCAACAAGATCGTGTCCTATAAAAAGCTGTCGCTGCGCGCCTGCGCCAACGACAACGGCTACCTTTTCGAGCGCGACGACGCGATCTCTTATCTCGCCGAGGCGGCCGGACTCGAGGTTAAAAAATCCCGCCCTGCGGCGGTGTTCCTGAACGGCGAATACTACGGCTTTTCGTGGTGTCAGCAGGTGTTTTCCGAGGACCTTCTCGACCACAAATATAACGTCGAGGACGGCGAGTGGGACATCTTGAAGGGCTGCGAATATATGATGATCGAGGACGAGGACGACCCCGACTGGGCGGCAAAGAACGCCGACTGGCGGGAGATGTATGACTACGCCTATAAGGACCTGACCGACGACGCGACATATAACGAGCTCTGCGAAATGATCGACGTCGAGAATTTCCTGACCTATTACGCTTTTGAGTCCTATGTCGGCAACGGCGACTGGCCGACCAACAATTATAAGGTGTTCAGATATAAAAACGGCTCGGTGCCGTTCGGCTCGGGCGAGCCCTACGACGGGAAGTGGCGGTTTATGCTCTATGACACCGATTTCGGCCTCGGGCTTTACAATACCGACTTTTTATATCCTCATATCGAGGAGCTTTTCAACGAGACCTATTTCGGGCAATATCCCGCCGACTGGCGCGACGATGTCCACGACAAGAGCGAGCAATATAAGCGCTCCGACCTTCTGATCGCCCTCTGCAAGCGCGAGGACGTCAGAGAGCGGTTCGTCGAGATAATGTGCGGAATATCGGGATATTATCTCAACCACGAGCGCACAAGCAAATATCTCGACGAAATGGGAGAGCTTAGGCTCCACGAGCTTGTCGCCGCCTCTGACGCCGGAACCGCGAGCGCCTGGAGCGTTTCGGGAGAGCTCGAATCGGCGAAGCGCTGGATCGAGCGCCGGCCTTATACCGCCCGGCTTCACACCTCGCGCGCGCTCGGGGTATATAGCTCCGAGGAGTATTTCAGCGTCACCGCCGAGCCCTGCGAGGGCGCGGTGATAAACCTCGGGACAGCGAATATCACCTTTGACGACGGCGTTTCCTTCGACGGCTGGTTCTTCGACGGAATGGAAGTACCGCTGAAATGCGAGCTTGAAAACGGCGCGGAATTTATCTCCTGGGAAATAAACGGTGAAAAAATAACCGACCGCGAGACGGTCATATCCGCCGAAAAATACGGAGATCTTATCGACATAAAGCTGAATATAAGGCGAAACGGCGGAATAGTGATCTTTGAGACAGCCTATAAGGGAACCGCCGGCGGAGATTTTATCACCCTTAAAAATCTCAGCTCCGAGACCCTTTCGACCTCGGGACTGATTCTGAGCGACGGCTCGAACGAGTTTATGCTGCCGGTGATGAACCTCGCCCCGGGGAAGACGGTCAAGCTTATCGGAAAGAACTATTCGAGAATGGACGCTCTCGGAACGGTCGAGCTCGGCTTTAACCTCAAAGAGGGCGAGACGGTCACACTCCTCGACGCCGAGCGAAACGTTCTCGGCGAAGTGCCGCTCAGAGTTGCCCACAAGCGCACCTCACTGCTTCTCGACCCGTTTACCGGCCGCTATAACGAAGCCTCCTGCAACTATAAGACCCGAATCCTCGAAGCCGAGCTGCCCGAATGGGGCAACTGGGGCAATTGGGGAGGCGGCTGGGGAGACTGGGACGACGGCGGCTGGGGAGATTGGGGCGGCTGGGGCCAGTAACCCCCGAAGCTGTGCTTAAACCCCAGCATCTGCGCTCTGCTTCCGCTATCTGTCTTCTGTCAGCGGTTATCCCGCCAAGCGGGTGACTATATATAAATCCTTGGAGGAATCCCACAATGCGAAAACTGAAACTCACCTGTGACTCAACCTGCGACCTGACACCTGAGCTTTATGAACGTCTCGGCGTCGATGTTATTCCGCTCGGTGTGCTCCTCGGCAACGATCTTCGGCGCGACGGAGTCGACGTAACCGTTCAGGAGCTCTATGACTATGTCGGCAAGACCGGAATACTGCCGAAGACCTCCGCGATCTCGGAATATGAATATCTCGAACGCTGGAAGCCCTATATCGACGACGGCTATGATATAATACATATCAACATCTCCAGCTCGATCTCAGCCTGCCACCAGAACGCCCGCATCGCCGCGAGTGAGCTTAAAAACGTCTGGCCGATCGACTCGCTCAACCTTTCGAGCGGCTCGGGTATGCTTCTTCTGAAGGCTGCCGAGCTATATGAATCCGGAATGGAGCCGCGCGACATCGCCGCGGAGCTCGAGCAGGTCAAGACCAAGATAGATTCGAGCTTTGTGCTCCAGACCCTCGAATATCTCCAGAAGGGCGGGCGCTGTTCGAGCGTTCTCGCCTTCGGCGCAAACATTTTAAAGCTCCGCCCCGAGATCGAGCTCAAGCCCGACGGCTCGATGGACGTCGGAAAGAAATACCGCGGAAGCGCCGAAAAGTCGATAACCGACTATGTCCACGGCCGTCTAAAAGGCAGGGACGACATCGACCGCTCGCTGATCTTCGTTGTCAGCACCTTTGTCGACAGAGAGATAGTCGACGAGGTCAAGAGAATAGTCAAGGAAGACTACGGCTTTGAAAAGGTCTATGAGACCTCGGCCGGAAGCACCATTTCAAGCCATTGCGGCGCCGGAACTCTCGGAATCATGTTCTATAAAATTTAAAGTAAAAGAAGGTCAGAATTATGCCGAAGTCTTTTGACACAAAGCGCAAGCCCTCGAAGCCCAAGCCCTATCTGATGCCGATAGAATGGGGCGGAACGACCTATTTCTCGAAGATCGCCGGAGGAGCGAAGGTCGAGCGCCTCAACTGCGACAACTTAAAGCCGCCCTATCTGATTCTTTGCAACCACGGTTCGTTTTTCGACTTCCCCCTTGTGGTAAAGGCGATTTTCCCCCACAGATGCAGCTGGGTGATCTCGATCGAGGAGTTTATCGGCCGCGAGTGGCTGATGAGAGGCGTCGGGGGGATCTATAAGCGCAAATTCACCGCCGATATGACCGTTGTGCGCCACATTTTAAACGCCCTGACCCGCCAGAAGGTCTGCTGCACCATCTACCCCGAGGCGAGATTCTCCCTCGCGGGGATAAACGAGCAGATCGACGGCGCTCTCGGCAAGCTCGCGAAAAAGGCGAAGGTACCCGTCTGCGTGTTTATCGCAAAGGGCAACTTCATTCGCTCCCCTCAGTGGAACAAGCACCCCTACCGAAAGGTGCCGATCGAGGGAACCTTTAAGCAGATAGTCACCCGCGAGGAGGTTTTAAAGCTCTCGGCCGACGAGATTCAAAAGAGGATCGAGCGCGAGTTTGTTTATGACGACTTCGCCTATATCCGCGACAGGAAGATCGCGGTAAAATGCGACCAGCGCGCCCAGAATATACATAAAATTCTCTATCAATGCCCGGCCTGCGGAGAGGAATTTACAACCGATTCAAAGGGGACAAAGATTTGGTGTTCACACTGCGGGGCGATCTGGGAGATGGACGAATACTGCCGGCTTCACCGCACAAACGGCCCCGACGTCTTTACCCATGTCCCCGACTGGTACCGCTGGGAGCGCGAAAATGTCCGCCGCGAGGTCGAGGAGGGGCGCTATTTCTTCGAGGACACCGCCCGCCTCGAACGCCTCGTGAACGGCCAGATCGGCTTCACCGAGATCGGAAACGTCACTCTGCGCCACGACACAAACGGCTTTACGATGCACGGCGATTTCGGCAGCGGCCAGACCTTTGACTTCAACCGCACCGTCTCGTCGATGCGCTCTGTCCATATCGAATATGATTTCAAGGGCCGCGGCGACGCGATCGACCTCTGCACCCTCGACGACACCTATTTCGTCTTTCCTCTGACAGCGAGAAACGTTTTGACAAAGCTCCATTTCGCGACCGAGGAGCTACACATTCTGGAGCTTAAAAAGAAGCAGGAGGAGCGCGAGCGCGAAAAGGCCGAGGCCGAAGCGGTCACGGCGGAGTAGACGGGAGTAGATAAAAAGACCATGTTTTATTTGTCAGGCTTTGCCTGACAAATCGGGAACCCCCCCGGCGAGGGTTTCCCGGCTCCAAACAGTCCACCGGACTGTTTGGAGCTCCCTTCCTGCGCTTTGCTTCGCTTTTGGGGGCGCCGCCCCAATCCCCTGCGAGCCTTTTGTAAAAGGCTCGACCGAAAACTTTTAAATTGCTGCAATGAGTTCGGATAAGCTGATTATTTGACAAATTTTTATTGACCAGCTTGCCACCGACGAAAATATGATATATAATAAAAACATGAAATTTTGAACTGTGAGGCGATAAGATGAACGGCTTCCGCCATGAAATAAAGCTGCTGCTGAGCTATCCCGACTACCTTTCGATGCGCTCGAAGCTCTCGGCGCTCCTTCCCCTCGACCCCAACACCGGCGAAAAGGGCGAATATTTCATTCGCAGCCTCTATTTTGACGACAAGAGCCGCAGCGCCTATTTTGACAAGCTGGCCGGAGTCGCAGACCGAAAAAAATACCGCCTCAGAGTTTATAACCTCTCCGATTCGGTCATCAAGCTCGAATGCAAGGAAAAGCGCGGCGATCAGATCAGAAAGCGCTCGGCCTCGGTTAGCCGCGAAGCCGCAAGGGCGATGATCAGAGGAGACTTTTCGCCGCTCCGCGACTGTGACGACCCGCTCTGCCGCGAGGTTCTGAGCCTTGCGGGGGGAAAGGGCTTAGAGCCCTCCGCCGTCGTCGACTATGACCGCGAGGCATATCTCCACCCGGTTTCAAACGTCAGGCTGACCTTTGACAAGGCGCTTCATTCCGGAATTTCCGGGGCGGACATCTTCGACCCGAAGCTTGTAACCGTTCCGGTCTTTGAGGACCAAAGCGTGATCTTCGAGGTCAAATATGACGACGTTCTGCCGAAATTTCTCCAGAGCGTGATCGCCGGTTCTCACGGCTCAAAGCTCGCTCTCTCGAAATTCACTCTCTGCCTCGACCGGCTGCACTGCTTCAAACCGACGCTTTAGCATAAATTTATTTAAGGAGTGATTTTATGGACTTCGACCTCGCCGATTCGGCGATAATAGGATTCGCCGCGGCGGTTGTTCTGCAAACCGTGCTGCTCTCAAAGGCGAAAAAGCGCTTTGTTAAGCTTCTGCCCGCAATCATATCCGCGGCCGCGGCTCTGGTGTCGGCAGGCGCGGCGGTATTCGGCTATATGCTTCTCGAGAGGGACGCTGCCGCCGAAAACGCCTATATCCCGTTCCTCGCGGCCTCATTCTTCGGCGCGGCGCTTATCGGCTGCGGGCTGGCTGCCCTTTGCGGCTCGGTGATGAAAACAAGAGCCGCGGTTATAGTGCCGATCGTCGCGGCGGTGATTTCGGTCGGCGCGGTTTTTGCCGCCGAGTGGGCGCGGGGAGCCTATCAGCACAACTGGGACCTTCGTGTCAAAGTCGACGAAATTTCGGCTTCGGAAAGCGGAAATCTGAACCTCAAAGCAAGCGACATCTGGGGAGATGATTTGTCATATTCGCTGACCGTCCCGAAAAAGCTCGCCGAAAAATACAATCTCTATGAGGGAATGGTGCTCTCCTGCGATGTCGAGGAGAGCGGTGGAGAAAAAATCGTTACAAATATAGAGAAACTCTATAAAAAATAAGCCTTAACCGGCTAAAAACATCTGAAAGGAACATTTATTATGCAATCAATTCGCTCAGTTCTCAGAGAATCAATCGAACAGCTCGGCCTCGTCGAGCATCTGACCGTCGCATACATACTCGTGTCGCTTCTTTGCGCCGCGATCTGCGGTCTGATAATCTATTTTGTCTATAAGATCTTTTACCGCGGCGCGGTTTACAGTGAGAATTTCGCGGTATTGATTGTGCTGACAACGGTTATAACCGCCTTTATCGTAATCACCATCGGCTCTAATCTCGTTCTCTCGCTCGGAATGGTCGGCGCGCTCTCGATCGTCAGATTCCGCTCCGCGGTCAAAGACCCTCTCGACGTCGGGTTCCTGTTCTGGGGAATCGCAGTCGGGATCACCGCCGGTGCGGGGCTCTATCCCTTTGCGCTGATCGCGACCGCCGCTATCGCCCTTGTCTATATCCTCTTTACGGTCATCGGCAGAGGAAAGAGAACCTTCGTCGTCGTGATTCGTTACAGCGATTCGGCCGAGGAGGCGCTGACAGAGGTGCTAAAGAGCGCTCACTATAAGCTCCGCGGAAAGGCCCGCTATAAGGAGATCAACGAGATGACCGCCGACGTCAGATTCAAAAAGGACTCCGATATTCTGAAAACCATCACCGCTGTCGAGGGCGTCGAATCGGCGGTAATGGTCGAATATACCGGCGAGTAGCCGTGAGCTTTAATTGGATAAACGGGATCAATACGGCGGCGGAAATGCTTGTCTGGCTATGCCTGACGTTATTGCTGCTCGCGGTTTACAGCCTGCTCTGGCTCAAAAAGCCGAAGGGCGGAGCGCCTGTTCTTTACGGGCTGGCGCTTGTTCCCGCCGTTTTGTTCCTGATGAACGGTGTTTTGCTTCATCACCCTGCCTTGATCGCCGCTTCTCTGGTCTTCGGAGCTTTCCACTTTATCACTGTCAGGGAAAACGCATGAGCAGGCGCCGAATTTCCGTTTAAACGAAAGAATAAATCCCGCCTCTGGTTGTGCCGGAGGTTTTTCGTATATGGCGTTTTAATCAGCCGCCGAACGGCGGAAAAGGCCGCAAAATGCGCGATGTGTCCGAGCTGCCGCCGCTTAACCAGATTAGTTAGATGTCAAATAAGCCAATTTTCCTGAGAAAAAGTTATATAAAGTGACAATTGTTAAATATTTGATTATGTGTTATAATATAAACAGCATATTTTTATGCAGGCATTTATTTGGACATTATATTTTTAAGAAAGGCGAGAAACAATGAAAAGAATTATTGCCGTCATCCTGGTGCTGATAATGATTCTGGCAGTCACCGGCTGTCACAACAACAAGCGCCAACCGATTCAGCTCACCCTCTCGACCGAAGACTCCGAGGCGATCATGGCCGCGGCGGGAATCGTTCTTCCTCCTGCCGAGGAAGCTCCCGGCGCCAACTCTGTCGTTAAGTGGTACAGTTGGATCGACCTATTCCAGAACTATTCCGAGGACGAAATAGTTCAGACCGGTTATTACACCTTCCAGAAAAAGTACAACGGCTCGATCGACTGGATCGAAACGACCTACGACACCCGCACCACCGACCTCGCGAACTATCTTGTCGCGGGCGACCCGCCGGATATGACCAACGCGAGCACCGCGATGCACGCGACATTCCCGATGAACGTCACCAGAGGAATGTATCAGCCGGTCGACAAGTGGATCGACTACGAAAACGACCCTCTCTGGATGGAGATGAAGGACGCCGGCGAGTATTATGTCCTCGGCGGATATCACTTCGCGATCGTCTATGACCTTCTCTTTAAGGACGTTATCCCCTATAACCGCAGAGTTATGGACGAATGGGGCTATGACGACCCCTGGCAGCTCTATTTGAACGACGAATGGACCTGGGACGTCTTTCTCGAAATGTGCCTCGACTTCAACTCCCCCGACGACGACAGATTCGCCGTAGACGGCTGGTATGTGACCTGCAGCCTTGTCGAAGAATCGACCGGCCACTACATAATCGAGCGCGACGAAGAGGGACACTATATCTCTAACCTCGACGACCCTGTTATCGAGCGCGCACACAACCTGATCTATGACCTTGCGAAGAACGACTGTATGTACCGCGTCGGCAACGACTACTGGGGCATCAACTCCTATGGCGGTTCGGCCAGCAACTACGGCTACCGTGTCAAGGACGGCCTGACGCTCTTCTGGCCCTGCGACGACGAAGGCTTTGTCCGCCCCGTTGAGGAGCTTAAGAGAACCTTCGGCGACGTCACCGACGGTGAGTTTATGATCTGCCCGCTTCCCCGCGACCCCGAGGGCGACGGTATCTATTATCTCAACGCGATGCCCGACGCCTTCAACCTGATCAACAACGCTCCTAACCCCGAGGGCGCGGTGCTTCTCGCAATGTGTACCCGCTTCAAGATTATGGATCCGACCGTTGTCAGAATCGACCGCAAGCAGCTCAAGGAAAAATATCTCTGGACCGATGAGATGCTTCAGGCTTGGGACGAGTGTGTCAATCTTGTCAAAGAAAACGTCAGAATGTATTACACCGGCAACCTGACCGACCATGTCGAGCAGCTCTATAACCAGTTCGACTGGGGAGTTATCCGCACCGGCGGCGCCAACTCCTTCGCTCAGCTCAAGGAGCAGAACCGCGACCAGCTCGACTATTATCTCGACGAGCTGAACGCTCAGCTTGACGCCTATGTCTATTCGGAGGACTTTACAGGGTAACGATAGGGAAAAAAGTAATATAAGATCCGGCGGCGGGACCCAAAAGGCCCTGCCGCCGTTTTGCGTATAAAAAAGGCGGGAAGCCCCGTTCAGGAGCTTCCCGCAGATCAGAGAGATTACTTGATCTCGATAGTTGCACCGGCAGCCTCGAGCTTTTCCTTGAGCTCGTCGGCCTCTGCCTTGGAAACGCCTTCCTTGACAGTCTTCGGAGCGGCTTCGACGAATTCCTTGGACTCCTTGAGGCCGAGGCCGAGGATATCCTTGACAGCCTTGATGACGCCCATCTTGCTGTCGCCGAAGGAAGCGAGAACAACGTCGAACTCGGTCTTCTCGGCGGGAGCGGCAGCGGCAGCAGCCGGAGCAGCAGCGACGGCGGCGGTTACGCCGAATTCTTCCTGAATCGCGTCGACAAGCTCCTTGAGCTCGAGGACGGAAAGGGTCTTGATATCTTCTACAAACTTGATGATCTTTTCAGATGCCATGAT
>CANQJB010000069.1 GCA_947624155.1 uncultured Clostridia bacterium | reverse complement strand
GCGACGCCTACGACCGAGAAGATAACCGTGTTTTTCAACGCCATTCTGAAATATTTATTCGCGAGCACTTCTTTGTAGTTGGTGAGCCCGACAAACTCCTTGTTCGCAACGTTGCCGATAAACGAGTAACCGATGCTGCGGAAAAACGGAATAATGTAAAATATCAAAAAGCCGCATATCGCAGGCAAACTCAGCAGAGCGATTTTCAGCTTAAATTTCTTGGTCATAAGTCACTCTCCGATCCTCATTGCAACCTCGGCGGCGGCCTCTCTGGCGAGCTTTTTGAGCTCATTGCTGCTCATTTTGCCCTTTTCCATATTGATCGCGTTGCGCGCGTCAAATATCGGTCCGATCAGGTCGAGCGGCCTGCACCGCCATTCGGCATAGCAGTTTTCGGTTGATTCGATTTGCAGATTGAGGCTTGATTCCGGCACGATTCCCGGAATGTCGCCGTTAAATACGTCAAATATATACTCCAAAAACCTGATCGCGCTGCCGGCATTCTGAGATTTGGGGTTCATAAGATACACGTTTGAGTCCAAAAGCGTTATCTCCTCTCCGAAAGGCATCTTATTTCTGTTCCCCTCGGGGTTGTCGTTGAGGAATTTAAACAGCTTATAGAGCTTTTCGCCGTCGGGGTCGTCATATCTTCCCTCGGCAACGTCGATATTCTGAGCGCAGTAGATGGCTTCCGAAACTGCCAGAGAATAGCAGAAGCTGCTGCCGTCTTCGGGGAAGTTTTCTTCGGTGCAATAATTACCGATCACCGTCGGGACGCCGAAATACTTGCCGTCACAGCTGACGACCATCTCGGCGGCCTTGCTTTTTGAAATTCGCGATCTGAGGCTCTCGACCGTCTTTAAATCGACAAAAGTACCGGCATTGGTGTAATTCTGAAATCCCGAACCGGTGTTGAACAGGTCAAAATCATCGTCGCCAGCCATGAGCTTTAAAGCGGTCTTTTCGCTGTCGGTATTCGCGATTCTGACCAAAATTCCGGTCTCCCTTTCAAATCCGTAGATCACTTCGCTGTTTGCGTATCCCAATATCGTTATGCTTTCGGGAAGGTTCATAAAGTCATAGACTCTGCACTCGTTGTCAGCCGACGAGATTATGAAGACTGAGTTTTCATATACGCCGACGAAAAATTCGGTATTCTGTTTTACGTCAATGTGATATCGGTTGAGAACGATGCTGTCGGTGTCCGAAAGGGAGAATTCCGTGAGCGAGCAGGGCGTGTCGGGCGCGGTGCTGTCGCCGGCAATCTTCATTGATTCTTCGTTTGGGATTCCGAACACGACCGCCGTGTCGGTCTTCGGGCAGTAGGCCGCGGCGCTGTAATAGGCGGTATTCAGATTCTGAAGGTTTTTGCTCTTTCCGGTTTCAACGTCATACTCATTGAGGTGCATCGCGCCGAAAATGACGTCCATAGTCATTGAAAACAGCTTGTCGCCCTTATAAGGATAGAATCTGATCCCCGAATCGGGAGCCGCCTTTGAAAGTGTCTGTTCCATTGTCTCGCGCGAATAGATCAATATATTGGTTTCGATAAGCTTTTCGCCGACTGTGCGGCATTTAAACAGATAGTAGCTGTCGGTGACCTCGAGCTCCTCGACCGAATCGGCGCCGTCTACCGAGAGCGCGATACCGTTTGAGCCTCCTGTTGACGGGTCATATTCCGTCAGGGTCGAGTCTTCGAGAGAATAGCAGTAGAGCTTTCCGCCGTGGGCCGCGAGGACTGACGACTGAGCGTCAAACAGCTTGCCCGACTCGCCGCTCTCGGTGTCGAGTAAGTAAACCCCGCCGCTTCCGAGAAAATAGAGCCGCTTTTCGATCTGAACGGTGTCGGTAATCTCGCTTGTCGGGATCGGCAGTTCGAGGTTTTCGGCAGGGGAATAGGCGTCGTATTTGACGCTTCTGCCGAAAATCGAGCTTTCGGCGCTCCCTGTCGGCAGGGCCGAATCTGTCTTTTTCGCGCTCTGAGGCGTGTCCGGCGCGCTGCCGTTCGAGCAGCCGAACAAAAGCGCTGCCGCCGCGAACGCCGCCGCAAATTTACTTAGTTTTGTAATCATATTAACTCCTCCTTATTTTGTGCCGCTTCGCCTTTCGGCCGCGGCTTTTTAAACTGATTTTTCTCTCGAGCGCGGCTGTCTCATTCTTCCAGCCGCATCGTCGCCTCGGAAGCGGCTTCTTTGGCGAGCTTTTTGAGCTCGCTTTTGCTAATGTCCGCGCCTTTTGCCTTGTTGAAAGCCGTAAAAATCGGCTCGACAACGCTCCACGGGCGAAAATTTATCTCAAGATAGAGGTTTTCGGTGTCCGCCAACTCGGGGTAGGGAAACATCAGCGGAGAGCGGGAATATCCGCCGTTATCGCCGCCCGCCGGAGCTATATTTCCGCTGTAAACGTCAAAGGCGTATTCCAGAAAATCGGCGGCTAACTCCTTTCGCTCCGAAGCGGGGTTTATAATCAGGTAGTCCGCCCAGAGCGTGCTGTAAGGGAAATCATAGTACGCCCTTTTCGGCTCGGGGTTTTCGGCGGCGAACTTCATAATTTTATAGAGCTCCTCGCCGCCGCTGTCCGAAAAGCGCTTGTTTAATGCGTCTACATTTTTGATGCAATACTGTTCGACGGCGGTCAGCCCTGAGACGTTTTCCTGCTCGTCGGGCGCGAGTCTTATTCCGTAGGGCAGGCCGATGTATTTTCCGTTGAAGCCGCTTGCAAAATCTGTCAGAAGATTGGCCTTGATTTTGCCGCTAAGCGACGGAAAAACGCTTAAGTCGGTAAACATACCAGAGCTTATAAATAAGCAGCCGTCTATTGACATGGTGCTGAATATGTCAATATCGCTGTCGCCGGCCATCAGCTTTAGGCTCAGCCTTGTCCGGTCGTCGTTATAGCAAACCGTCCGGATAATCGCGTCATGCGCCGCCTCATAGTCTAAAATAATAGTTTCAAGGTCGCAGTTCTGGGCGTTTTCCTCGCCGATATAAGCCAAAGTGACAGCTTCCGGCGGGTTTTCATAGTCGAAGAAGCGATAAACGGCCTCATCGCCCCAAACGGCCGAGACGATATTCTCATAAGCCGAGACGAACTTTCTGGACGAGAGATCTGACTTTATATCAAACTTTTTGAGCACTCCGTTGTCCTCACTGTCGAGTGCATATTCATAAAGCGCAGTCCTGCCGTGTCCGTCGTCTCCGAGAATGATTACCGTCCCGCTTTTGGGGTTAAAGGTCATGACAAAGACGTTTGTCAACTGCGGCAGGTCGCGCAGCTTTGTGAGCGCGCCGCTTTTCGCGTCGAATTCATAGAGCGTATGCCCAAAAGCTGCGTCGCCGGCATAAACGAGCGCCTTGCCGCCCGAATAGGCGCAGAGCTTTTTGGTGAATCTTTTTGCCTTTATCTCGGATATGATCGCCCCGTCTCGTCCGAGGCTGAAAAGCTCATCGCCGCACAAAAGAACGAAGCACTCCCCGCAGACCGCGAAATCGGCGAATTTCTCGGTGATCCCTTCGGCGGGAATTTCCGACAAAATCCTGCCCGAAAGGTCATAAGTCAAAAATTCCGAGCTTTCGGAGCCGAACAGCGCAAGCCCGCCGCCGTCGGCGTCCAGAAAATCGGCGGAGGTCTCAAACAGCTCGGCGGTTTCGCCGGTTTCGGTGTTGAGACAATGTACCGCGCCTCCGCCGAGGATATAAAGGCTCTTTCCGACCTGCGCCATTCCGGCGATTTCGCCCGGCGAAACCGGAAGTGCGAGATTTTCGGCAGGGGAATAGGCGTCGTATCTGACATTCCCGCCGAAAATCGAGCTTTCTGTGTTCCCAAACGGAAGGGCAGAATCCGGCTTTTTGCGCTCTTTGATGTTTCCGGCGAACTCCCGCCCGAGCAGCCGAACAAGAGTGCCAGCGCCGTGAGCGCAGCCGTAAATCTTCTTAGTTTTGTAATCATAATATCGCCCCCGATTTCAGTTTATCCCGCGAGGGGGCGAAGGTCAAACCCTTTGGCACAAACGTACCGAATCAGGCACAAACGTCAGTAAATGCGGTCAAACTTTTCCACGCCTACTCTCCGACCATCATCGCGACCTCGGCGGCGGCCTCTTTAGCGAGTTTTTTGAGTGTGCCGTCCTCGCCGTCCGATTCTAGCGTTGCGAGATATGCGTCGACTATCGGCGACCTCGCTTCGTTCATAAACTTCCATGTCAGATAAGCGTTTGAAAGGTCAGCGTCCCCGATATCCGGGTATGGCCCCGAAACAGGCGTCTCGGGCGTACTCTCGATCGCGTCGTACATTCTCTCCAAAAACAGCGCCGCAGCGTCTTTGTGCCTGCTTTTCGGAGACATTATGCAGTAGGAGGATTCCACAAAGCTGAAATCAATGTATTCCCGCGGGTACTCTTTAACGTCTCCGCCGTTGTCATAAGCATAGCGAAGCACCTCGAAGAGCTTTTCGCCGTCGGGGTCGGAAAAGCGCTTTTCGAGGGTATCGAGATTTTTCGCACAGTAATCCAGAACCGCCGGGCTTGAGTTTTCAAATATGAGTGAATCGTTGTATTTCAGCGTCATCGGCAGGCCGATATATTCGCCGTTGTAGTCTGCGGCAAAATCAACCAGCCGATTTGAAGACATTTTCCCGCTGAGGCTGTCGAACTGCTTCAGGTCGGTATAAAATCCGTTGAGCATATACTTGCCGAAATCCGCGGAAGCGTCGATATATAGGTCAAAATCGTCGTCTCCCGCCATGAGCTTGGTATTTAGCTTGTAATGCTCGTCGAGGCCGTAGGTGACTATCTTGATCTTCCAGCCAAGCTCGTCTTTAAGCGCGTCGGCGACATCGTCGGTCGGCGCGGCGGAGTAATAGCGCAGAATCACCAGGTCATATTCGTCATAGTCGGTGTTGTCCTCGCCGTTGGACATATCCGGCGCAGTAACTCCGGCGAGCTCGTTTTCTCGTGAGTCGCGCATATCAACCGTCTCTCCGCGCCCGCCCGAGCAGGCGGTGCAGTTAAAGCACAGAAGCGTCGAAATAAATGCCGCAAAAAGCCCTTTGAGCCGATCGGCGCTGAATTTGAATCCGCTCATAGAATCGTCTCCTTTTATCGAATTTTCATAGCTCCGTTATAATCTCTTCCCCAAGGTAAGAGTCAATAGCCGCGCGGGAATTTTGTCTATTCCGACAAAACAGGAGGCGTTATGTTGAGCAGTTTGACGGGGAAGGACTAACGGACTGTAAAATAAAAACTTCCCATTTATAGTTTGACAAATGAGTCGTGGCATATCAGTTACCGTAACTGAGAAGTAGATAGAAAACTTTTAGTTTAAATCGAAAAAGCGCTCAAGCCGCGTACTTAGTGAAAGATAAAGCTTGATGCCCAGTTTAAAGCTTTAATTATGGTATCTGACCTCTGATTTTTGCTCTCTAAACTGATCCGATTTAACATATCCAGTCCTCACCCCGGCCCTGTTTATCAGCATAGTTTTTCCAAAAACATATTTTTGTGCCATTCGCGGGCTGTTCCCCCGCGATTCGCGTTTTATGGGGATGACAAATTTTTCGTTTTGTGCTATGATATTTGCGGAGGCGATGGAAATGGATATTCAAAAAACCGGCAGGTTTATCGCGGAGCTTCGGCGCGAAAGGGGACTCACTCAGCAGCAGCTCGGCGAGCTCGTCGGCGCGACCAACAAGACGGTTTCGCGCTGGGAGACCGGCAGCTATATGCCGCCGATAGAGGTTTTAGAACTGCTCTCGAAGGAGTTTTCGGTGTCGATCAACGAGATCGTTGCGGGCGAGCGGCTCAGCGTCCAAGATTTCAGATCAGCCGCAGAGCAAAACCTCGCCGACGCACTGAAAAATTCCGCCTTTTCGCTCAAAGAGCGGCAGGAGTATTTTAAAAAGCGCTGGCTGAAAAACCATGCGTTCTCGATGTCGCTATTTGCCGCGCTTTGCATTGCGCTGCTTGTTATCGGAATCACGCTGCCGAATGCGTGGATCGTTGCAGCTTCGGCGATTTTCGCAGCTGCCGGGCGGACTGTCGGCTATAACATGATGATGGCGTATATCGAGAAGAAGGCTTTTGAAAAAGCAGAGACGTCAGGGGAATGAGGCGGTAAAATAAAAGTTTTCGGTCCAACATTTTAATTTCTCGAAGCACAAAAGTTGTGCTTCTGTGAGTCTACGCCGATTCAAGGTGCATGGCGTCTGAACTCTGACAAAATTAGCTAGGGTAAGGTATCTATGCTGCTGTCTGAGGTACTTAATCTGTCTTCGCCTTGAGGGGGATGCTGGGGGACGGTAGTCCCCCAGCCGTGAGGTAAGTTGGGCCGAGAGCGAAGCGAACGGCAAAAGCGACGCAAACAAAAGTAACCGTTATGTCTCTTTTGGCGTCGCTTTGTCCCCTCTGGCGTGTCTTTTCGCTTCACTTTTCTGCACGAGCAGAAAAGTGAAAAAAGAGCGCACAAAACGACACATTAAGGTGCGCGCACTCCTGTCGGAGCGCGCGAATCCGAAGGGGACGCCCTCTCTTGCAGGACGTCCCCTCTTTAAAAATCACCCCTTGCGGAGCGCCTTCGTTTGGGAGTTCCGCGCCCTGCGGGGCGCGGCCAGAGGCTTCTCGCCTCTGGACTCTCGCGAGCCTTTTGAGGTTGAGGTTTCCTATCAAGCACGTTTGGAACGAATAATTTCGTCGCTTGCCGAAAGCGAGGGCGATACTGAATTGTTAAGGTATCAGACAAACTTGAATGGGTTCGTAAGATGAACAGCGTTCGCGACCGAGCGGATGAAATCGTCTTGTCAGAGTTAATTTACACACTTTAAAAACTGCCCTCAGGCATAAGCTTGAGGGCGGCTTTTTTATCCTTATCCCTCGACTTGTAAACATTAAACCTATTCTTGCACTCCGCGCTGCAAAAGAGGTTATCGGAGCGTTTCGCCTCAAAAACATTGTTGCAGTGCTTGCAAAGCCGCAGCGCCTTCCCGAAAACCCGCTGTGTTTTTATTATTTTCCAACCCGCGTTTGGATTTCTAAATACCGCCTCTATTGATTCAAACCGACATTTGGGATATAATTTAGTCACAGCAAAAAACAAAATCGCGATTGAGCTTTGGCTGAAACCGAAAGGAGATTAACTATGGACTATTCACAGATAATCGGCAAAAATATAGCGGAATTCCGCAAAGGCAAGGCGCTCACTCAGGAGCAGCTTGGCGAGGCGGTCGGTGTTACGGGACAGGCGGTATCGAAGTGGGAAAACGGCGGTATGCCGGACGCATATCTTCTTCCCGATCTTGCAAAAACGCTCGGCGTGAGCATCGACAGGCTCTTTGAGCTTGAGCACAAAAAATATATCCCAACCTCAGACGAGCTTTTGGAGCTTGTCGGCAGCTACGGCTTTGACAGATTTCAGGCAAAGGACGGAGAGTCGCTGTTCAGAGCAATTTTTGAGATGATTTACAGGCTGAATTACAGTGCTTTTAAGTGCGACGATTTCAGGAGCGTTTGGGATATAATCGACGAGCAGGAGTGCATTTTCCAGACTTCGCAGCTTGTCGCTGAGGAAGGCACGACCTATATCTCGCTTGTGAAGGATATGCCTTATATCTGCGTAACAAAGGACGAGCCGGGGCTTATCGGCAAGCTTTTGGGTGAAAAGAACTATTGCGAACTGTTCAGACTTCTTTCCGACCCGGACGGGCTTAAAGCCGCTATATTTACGCAGACTGCATATTTGGCGGGAGGAGCAAAATATACCGCCGACAAGCTCGCCGAGAAGGTGGAAATTCAGCCTGAAAAATTCAGGGAGCTGCTGCCGCTGCTTGTCAGGTTCCGTTTTCTTGCCGAGGAGCAGTTAGTTGTTGACGAAAGCGAGGTCAAGATATATTTTATACAGCAAAACAACGAATTCCGCCCGCTCCTGATGACGGCATGGCTGCTGATAAATTCAAATTCACGTCCGAGCTATCACGTCTATTGTCAGACCCGCGAAACAAGGCTTTTGGAGAACAGGAAAGCGTAAACATCTTCCGAGCTTATGCTACCGGAAAAATGCCGGAGGAAAGATATGTGATGCTTTCCGAGGAATATGAAGCAGAGCAGCGCAATCTGAAAGACGAAGTGCAGTCCGACCAAGCCCGTATCAGCGAATACGAGGACGATTCCGAGAACGCTTTGCTTCAAAGCTATTTCTACTCAATAAATAAGAAAAACCGCAATATCCCGCTTGACTATTTCTACCGGAAATAGTATAATGGTCTCGGCAAAACCGATATTTATTTACAGGTATGGAAAATCATGATTGGAGGACACCAATATGGTAGTTGCATTAAGAGCACGTAACATTTAACAGCATGAAACTTTTGATTGATAGTTTCATGCGCAAACGAATTGCATACAAAACTATTTAATCAAGGAGAAAATCTATGAAGTTTCAAGAAAATGTTATCAGAGAGTATTTAAAAAATGTATATTTTGTTGCAGGAACGGCTTGCGGAGGAAAGACAACTGTTTCAAGAGAGTTAGGGAAGAAATATCATATCCCTGTTTACGCTGACGATGAGATGTTTACTATTCATCAGCAAATGTCTGATTCAAAATATCAACCGTCTATGAATAAAACTTTTAAAGACGCAGATGAATTTTTTGGCAGAACAGTGGAGGAATACAAAGAATGGCTGATAAGCAATACGAGAGAAGATCTTGAATTTGTGATAATGGACTTAATCAGATTATCACAAAACGGATCGGTTATTTGCGACTGCCATCTTACACTTTCAGAAGCGGATTTGCTTACTTCTTCGGACAGAATAGTATTTATGATTAAAGAGCCAAAAGATCCGGTCAATGATTATTGCAACAGACCGGATCATCAGGGTTTTAATGCTTTCATACACAGTGCAACTGATGTTGAAATGGCAAAGACAAAATGCAGCGAGGCGCTAAAAAGCTTAAACGATAAACATTATCAAGCAATTAAGAAAAGCGGTTACTTTTGGCTGGAGCGAGATGAAAACAGAAGTGTAGATGAAACGGTCGAACTTGTTGCCAAACATTTCGGCATGAAGTAATTGCTAAGTAATATGCTTGAATAAGTGACAGCTTCCGGCCTGTTGCAATGATACTAAAACCTAAAATTTAATACTCCGCCACCGGCGGCGCTACCGAGCAGATAATCTGAAAGGATTATCTGCTTTTTTTATTTTCCCGCAAATGGTCAGGAACTATTGCACCTAGTTTTTTGTATCCAAAGGAATGTGCTGCGATTTCGCTATTCACGACCCCGACCCACCGGGGCATAATCCTCATTGCCACATTATGTTGACTATGCGTGCTTTGGACGAGCATGGCAAGTGGCTTTCAAAAAGCCGCAAGGTTTACGACCTTGACGAAAACGGCGAGCGAATACGACTTCCGTCGGGCAACTGGAAATGCCATAAAGAAAGCACCGTTGACTGGAACGAGCAGCATCATTGTGAAGTATGGCGGCAAGGTTGGCAGGATATACAAAATCGCTATCTTAAACTTGCCGGAAGTCCCCAAAGGGTCGATCTCCGTTCTTATGAGCGACAGGGACTTGACACTGTTCCTACCGTCCACATGGGACCGGCCGTCACGCAGATGGAGCGCCGGGGAATCGCAACGAACATCGGCAACCTCAACCGGGACATTCGTGCCGCCAACCGTCTGCTTGCCGCCATCCGCAGCACCATCAAAGGATTGCGGGAATGGATTGCGGAAATTCGGCAGGCGCAGAAAGAAGCTGTTGCCGAAATGGAAACAGCTTCTTTCTGCGCCTG
>CANQJB010000068.1 GCA_947624155.1 uncultured Clostridia bacterium | reverse complement strand
GTTGTCAGAACGCGCAACCAGCGCAGCCTGAAGAAAAAGATCGCTCAGGCGACCGGCGAGCTGGAGGACAAGACCCATGAGCTTACCCTCGCGCTTCAGGCCGCCGACGCCGCGAGCCGCGCAAAGACCACATTCCTCAACAATATGTCGCACGACATTCGCACCCCGATGAACGCGATAATCGGATATACCGCGCTGACTACGGCGCATATCGACAACAAGGAGCGTGCCCAGGACTATCTTTCAAAGATCGCTCAGGCCTCAAACCACCTTCTCTCGCTTATTAACGACGTTCTGGACATGAGCCGAATCGAATCGGGAAAGGTGACGATCAACGAGCGGCCGGAAAATCTCGCGGAGATACTCCAGAGCCTGCGCAACATCATTCAGTCCGACATTCACGCGAAGCACATGGAACTCTTTATCGACACCGTCGACATCGCCGACGAGGAGGTTCTGTGCGACAAGCTCAGGCTGAACCAGATACTTCTGAACCTGACCTCAAACGCGATCAAATTCACCCCGGCCGGCGGAACGGTCTCAATAAGAGTCACCCAGAAGCCCTCGCATTCGCCGAAGCGCGGAGTTTATGAATTCCGGGTCAGCGACACCGGAATAGGAATGAGCCCCGAGTTTGCAAAGACAGTATTCGATCCCTTTACCCGCGAGCAGTCCTCGACGGTCAGCGGGATTCAGGGAACCGGCCTCGGAATGGCGATCACTAAGAACATCGTCGACATGATGGGCGGAACGATTAACGTCGAAAGCGAGCAGGGAAAAGGCACCACCTTTACGGTGAACCTGGAACTTAAATTCTCCGCCGACCACCGCGAAATGGCGCCTATCGACGAGCTGAAGGGCTTCAGAGGCCTTGTCGTCGACGACGATATGATAAGCTGCCAGAGCGTCTCGAAGATGCTGAGACAGATAGGAATGCGCGCGGAATGGGCGCTTTCGGGCCGCGAAGCAGTCGCGCGGACCGGCGAGGCCGAGGAGATGGCCGACCCGTTCGAGGTATATATTGTCGACTGGTCGATGCCGGAGCTCAGCGGAATAGACACAGTCAGGGAGATCAGAAAGATCGTCGGCGACGATTCGCCGATTATACTCATGTCGGCCTACGACTGGACCGACATCGAGAACGAAGCGAGAAGCGCGGGCGTCACCGGCTTTATCAGTAAGCCCTTATTTGCCTCAGACCTCCGCCAGACATTGGTTCGCAGCATCGGCTCTAACGCCAAGGAAAGCGCTGAGCCGGAGGAAGTCCGTGCGGTCAGCGCGGAAGAGAGCTTCAAGGGCAGGAGAATACTTCTTGCCGAAGACAACGAGCTCAACCGCGAGATTGCAGTCGAAATTCTCTCGGAGGCCGGCTTTACTGTCGAGTGCGCCGAAAACGGCGAGCAGGCTTATGAAATGGTGCTGAATGCCGGCGCAAAGTATTATGACCTGGTGCTTATGGACATTCAGATGCCGATAATGGACGGCTACGCCGCCACACACGCGATCAGGGATATCAAACAGCCGGGTATCGCCGATCTGCCGATAGTCGCGATGACCGCGAACGCCTTCGACGAGGACCGCGAGCGCGCTCTTAAAGAGGGAATGAACGGCCACCTCGCGAAGCCGATCGACCTCGATAAGATGATGAAGCTGCTGAAGGAGCTGTTCAGCGATAAGAATTAAGAATTGAGCCGTTTATTATGGTTTAAGAGCCGCGCCGGGCAAAACCGGCGCCGCTTACAAAACAGTATAAAAAAGACCGTTGACTTTTCACCGGGGAGCCGGTGCGTCAACGGTCTGTTTTTCGGTATTCAGTTTTGATGTATCTTACTAATGACAAAAAGGGCTTCACTTAATAGAACTGCCGATGTTCAATTCCTGTCGCCATTGTGGGGGTGTGCCATCGTCAGCCCAGTACTCGTCTACTGATACGATTTTAGCTTCCTGTATGCGAATAAAAGAAACAACGTGAAATGACATTGAACGGTCTTTTGGAAAAACCCTCACAACTGTAATCGTGATGTCTCCGGCGTTTTCAATGTGCTCGATTTCACCGTCCCATTTGCCGGGGTATTCGCAATTCGCTCGGATAAACTCATCAACAGTGAAGTGTTCATTTGTGCAGTGCCAGTTCACATAGGCGTCATTCCGAAAGTATTGCCTTATGCTATCTTCGTCCTGTTCTAAAACCGCTTTCCAAAACTGCTTTATCATAATAGTGTCTCCAACTTGAAAATGTGATTTCTATTTCAGACTTGTTGAAAAGATAAAGACGCGAAGCGGGTTTATCTGTTCGGCAAGTACACAGGGGGATAGCCGCTTTAGCGGCGCAAGGGGGTGTAGCCACCTTGTGACGGAGCGGAGCGACGAAACCTCTCGGACGGCGGCTTCCTGCTGTCAGAGAGGAAGCCTCGCAGAGCGCACGATACATGGTCGCCAGACTATGTATAGAAGTGCGCCCTTTGTTCCAAAGAGGTTTGTAACATCTGACAAATTAGGATTTACCCCTCAAACGCGAAAAGATTTCCAAGCGGAATAGTAAAGCCTAATGACTGATACATTTTGATGTCGCAATCCGCACATCCAACTGTGAGAGAACCCACGCCGCTTTCTTGATAAGCAAATCTGACTAGCTGTCTTGCGATTCCCCTGTGCCGATATTCGGGAACAATGTAGAAATCTTCAAACACGCCTCCCGTTTGGTAGTTAAATGTGGAATAGGTTGGTGTGATGGAGCAGCAAGCAATCAGCCTGCCCTCATCAATACACCCGTAAAAGATAATTTGCTCCTTTTTAATTGCCTCAGAGAGGCTGTCAAAATTCTCATCTGTAGGCGCTTCTTCCCCGATATCCTGTTTGTAACCGATGTGAAGCACTTTAAGTCCGTCCATATAGCCATTAGTTATACGAATATATTCCATTTGCTTTCTCCCTTTCAAATCCCGATTTGCCGAGCAGTCTACCGCTCAATGTCAAGCACATTATGCCCGGCGCTTTTGGTTCACTTTCCGTCGGGGAAGCTGGTAAAAGCACCACGCTCGACCTGCGGATAGCCGCTTTTGGCCTTTTCGGCGGCTATCGCCCTGATAAGAAACGCCATATTTCTCGCGAGGTTTCTCATTGTCTGAAGCCCCTCGGCGTCCTTTCTGACATCGTCGGCCGAAAAGCCGTGGACCTGGTTCCAATATGTCGACGAGGCGACCGGCATACCGCTTATCGTGAAGTATTTATTCAAGACGTCAAACGAAGCGGTGTTTCCGCCTCTGCGGCAGGACACGACCGCCGCTCCGACCTTCATCTGCTTCGAGAAGCCGGTGCTGTAAAACAGCCTGTCGAGGAAGGAGAGCAGGGTTCCGTTCGGCGAGCCGTAATATACCGGGCTGCCGACTACAAGCCCGTCCGCCTCGGCGAATTTCGGCGCGACCTCGTTCACCAAATCGTCAAACACGCATTTACCGAGGCTCCCGCACTTTCCGCAGGCGATGCAGCCCCGAATATCCTTCGAGCCCACCTGGATAAGCTCGGTCTCAACGCCCTCGGCCTCAAAAATTTTTATCATCTCACCGAGCGCCGCCGCGGTGCAGCCGTTTTTGCGCGGGCTGCCGTTCAAAAGAATCACCTTTGCCATCTTTCAGTCTCCTTTTTGTGTTTTATATGATGATTATACGCCTTTTTGAGGGAATGTCAATATGAGGTGGAAGCCTCAGCCTACATAATCTCCCTAACAAATTGTAGATTTCCCTCTTCATTGGTGATATAATATTAAGCGACAAAATTTCAGCGGGCGGCCGCAGCCGCCCCGGAACGGAGAGATACTATGCCGATTCAGATAGTCAGAAACGACATCACAAAAATGAAGGTCGATGCGATAGTCAACGCGGCGAACAATTCGCTTTTAGGAGGCGGAGGCGTCGACGGAGCTATACATAAAGCCGCGGGGCCGAAGCTTCTGGCCGAGTGCCGGACTCTCAGCGGCTGCGAGACCGGCGGCGCGAAGATAACCGGAGCATATAAGCTGCCCTGTAAATTCGTTATCCACACCGTCGGGCCGGTCTGGCAGGGCGGAGGCTTCGGCGAGCGCGAAAAGCTTGTCTCCTGCTATCGTCGGTCGCTCGAGCTTGCGAAAAAAGCATGCTGCGAGACCGTCGCATTCCCGTTGATCTCCTCCGGCGTCTACGGCTATCCGAAGGATCAGGCGCTGAGGGTCGCGGTAGACACCGTCAGCGAGTTCCTTTCCGAAAACGATATGACCGTCTATATCGTCATCTTCGACAAAGCCTCCTACCGAATCGGCGAGAAGCTTTTTAAAGACATTGAGGAATATATCGACGACAGATATGCCGAGGAGCACACCGACAGCGTCTCTGAGCGGATAAGAAGAATGAACGCCGCGCCGATGCCCGATTTTTCAAAAAGCATTCAGTATGGGGACATGGCGCCGATGGCTGCCGCAGCGCCTTCTTTGGCCGACGCCGTTAAACAGCTCGACGAGAGCTTTTCCGAAATGCTGCTCCGAAAAATCGACGAGCGTGGAATGACCGATTCACAGTGCTATAAAAAGGCGAATATCGACCGTAAGCTCTTTTCAAAGATTCGCAGCGACAGGCTATATAAGCCCTCGAAGCCGACCGCGATAGCCTTCGCGATCGCCCTTGAGCTGTCTCTAGGCGAGACAAAGGAGCTCTTGATGAAAGCCGGCTTCGCGCTCTCACACAGCAACAAGTTCGACATCATCATCGAGTATTTTATCGAGCACGGCAACTACAACATTTTCGAGATAAACGAGGCGCTGTTCGCGTTCGACCAGAGCCTTTTGGGCGCATAAGCCCGCGGTATTACTGAAGAAAGGGCGGATATATATGAAGCAAAGAAGCAACAGACAAAAGCCGATATTAAAGAGGCTGAACGAGCTGAATCCTGTCAACTTTCTGCTGCTGACTGCCGCGGGGGTTATCAACGCATTCGGGGTGACAATGTTCCTTTATCCTGTCAAGCTCTATGACAGCGGGGTCTCGGGGCTTTCGATGCTGCTCGACCAGCAAACGCCCCCTGCGCTGACCCTCTCGGTGTTCCTGATTCTTCTCAACTTCCCGATCTTTCTGTTCGGCCTGAAAAAGCAGGGGCTTTCGTTCACGGTCTATTCGCTTTATGCGATCGCGGTATACTCGCTCTCGTCGTTTTTAATTATGAATGTTCTGCCTATCGACCTGAGCTTTGTCTCTCCGCTCGCGGGAACCGACCTTTTGCTCTGCGCGGTATTCGGCGGGGTGATCTCGGGGATCGGGAGCGGGCTGACTATCCGATTCGGCGGCGCTATCGACGGGCTAGACGTTCTTTCGGTGATCTTCGCAAAGAAGATAGGTATATCAATCGGCACCTTTGTGATGGTCTTCAACACTCTGCTCTATATCGTCTGCGGAATAGTCATCAAGAGCTGGATACTCCCGCTCTATTCGATAGTCACCTATTTTATCGGCTCGAAGACAGTCGATTTCATCGTCGAGGGCTTCGACAGGTCGATGTGCGCAATGGTGGTAACAAACAAGGCCGACGAGATCT
Organism: uncultured Clostridia bacterium; assembly: GCA_947624155.1. Classification (GTDB taxonomy): domain Bacteria; phylum Bacillota; class Clostridia; order Oscillospirales; family Ruminococcaceae; genus Faeciplasma. The sequence goes on along the minus strand of CANQJB010000068.1, from coordinate 4,435 downwards.
CTGCCGCGCTCTCCGAGGTGTTCAGGTCAGGCGGGACAATAGTAAAGGCCACCGGCGGCTATTCAAAGGACGAAAAGCAGATAATTTATATCATTGTAAACCATTTTCAGATCAACAAGCTTAAAAAAATCGTCACCGACATCGACACCGGCGCGTTCATTTCGATTCAGAATGTCGCAGGAATCGTCAGAAAGACCGACTGACCGGGTCGGGCGAAGCTTAAACAAAACGGGAGGTAATCGCTATGAACAAACTGATTTTGCAGGCAAACGACCTGTTAAAGCGCGGGAACTTTGAATACGCCTTCTGCGGAGGTCAGGCGGTCGACCTGTTCTTGGGGTATGAGAGCCGGATTCACGGCGATATCGACGTCTGCGCCTACTGGAACGGGCGGGACGAGATTATCCGCTTCATGCAGTCGCAGGGATTTCAGGTCTATGAAATGCTCGGCGGCGGCAGAGCCCACCGGATCACCGACGTCTCAAAGCAGATAAGGGAGAAGCGCAACATTTTCTGCTTTAAGGATAGCTGCCCGCTTATCAGGCTCTATCCTCTCGACGAAAACGACTGCTGTTGGATCGAGTTTTCCCATGTCGGGCAGACCGAGCTTGATTTTGTCGAATTTCTTTTCAACGACAGATCGGAGACTCGGTTTGAATATGCCCGAGACAGGGAGATCACTCGTGAGATCGGCAAAGCGGTGCTTTCAGCGGACGGAATACCCTATCTTGCGCCGGAACTCTGCCTGCTCTATAAGTCGACCGTCATCGACCGCGAGGGCTATCAGCAGGACTTTGAGCTCGCCTATCGCGCGATGAACGGCGAGCAGCGGGCATGGCTTCAAAGAGCGCTTAAAAGGCTCTACCCGCAGGGACACAGGTGGATAGAAGAGTGATTCTGAGATTATAAAATCCCTTCAGATCAAAAAGGAGCGATATGTGATGAAAAAGGTGAAGGCGTTTATATTGGCCGCGCTGCTGCTTGCGGCGCTCCTGACCGCCTGCGGCATAAAAAGCGCTTTGGTCGATATGAGCTCCCGCATTGTCGACACCGGCGTCACAGAGGTCAGGGCGATCGTCTGGGAGGACAGGGTATATGTCCCGTTCTGCGTCGTCTCAAAAAGCGACTGCGGCGGGCAGATTGGTTATGTCGACGGCGACAAAGACGACAGAATCAGCGAATACAATGGGTATTCCGCTGAAGAATGGCTTGTGAGCTGGATTCCGACGGACGGCGGAGCGTTCCTCTTAAAAGAGGAGAGCGTGACCGAAATCCCCGATGGGCTTGAAGCCGAGTATCAATAAAAAATGTCGCTTCTTAGGCGACCAAAACGAAGAAAACCTCCGCTATAATATGACTGTAAGCCAAAGGCAAAAGTTATATTATTCAGGAGGTTTTATCATGAAAAAGAATCTTACCGAAATCGTTTTTATCCTCGACCGAAGCGGTTCGATGGCGGGGCTTGAGGCCGACACGATCGGCGGCTTCAACTCGATGATCGAAAAGCAGAAAAAGGCCGAGGGCGAGGCGCTTGTCTCGACCGTTCTGTTCGACAATGTCAGCGAAGTGATCCACGACCGGGTCGATCTTCGCGACATCAGGCCGCTCACCGAGAACGAATACAGCGTCCGCGGCTGCACCGCGCTCATCGACGCTATCGGCGGCGCGATCCACCATATCGGGAATGTCCATAAATACGCCCGCCCCGAGGACGTCCCGGAGCACACGCTGTTCGTGATTACTACCGACGGAATGGAGAACGCGAGCCGCCGCTATTCGAGCGGCGAGGTCAGGAAGATGATCGAGCGGCAGAAGGAAAAATACGGCTGGGAGTTTTTGTTCCTCGGCGCGAATATCGACGCGGTCGAAACGGCGAAAAACTTCGGTATCTCCGCCGACCGCGCGGTAAATTACCACTCCGACAGCGAGGGAACGCAGCTCAACTATGAGGTCGTCGGCGAGGCGATCTGCGCAGTCAGAAGCAGCGCGGCGCTCGACTCGGGCTGGAAAAAGCGTATCGACGAGGACTTTAAGAGCAGGAAAGGGAAGAGGAGATAAAAGAGCAGTGGGAAGAACGCCACCTTTTGGTGGCGTTCTTTTTTGCTCACTGCTTTTCTTTCAGCATTAACCCGATTATGTCGAGCAGGAATCTCTTTTGCTCGGCGGTCAGGCGCTCATATTTCTGAAAGATCTCGGTGGAAAGGTATTCCTTGCCGTTATAGGCAGAGCCGCTGACTAGCTGCGAAATGTCGCATTTCAGAACGTCGCTTATCCTCGCGAGCAGATCGAGGCTGATCTTCGTCGCCCCACGCTCGACCTGACTGACATAGCCGATGCTGACCGAAAGCATCTCGGCAAGCGTCTCCTGAGTGATTTTCAATTCGCGGCGGCGGGCTTTAATTCTCGCACCGATCGCTTTATAGTCTATATTCAAAACTATCACCTCTGACTATATAATGACACTTATACATTCAAAAAATAAGATAGTAATAACTATAATTTTATCTATAACTATTGACAATCGGCCAAAAAAGTTATATAATGACGTCAGGAAGTGGTCTCACAGTTAATTGCGAAGGGCGGGAAAATTAAGAGATGAGCAATTCGAGCGAAGTTTTTGTTTAGCGCTCAGATTGCTCATCTCCACGGTGTGCCTGTTCCGCACACATTGTTTTCAATATTTAGATATGACGCCTTGAAATTCTGATATTTGACTTCTGACATCTGTTTTCTTGATATGCCCGTTTGACACATCGCCGCCCGCCCATATTGACACAAAGCTTTACTTGTGATATACTTTAACTGTTACCATGATTAAAGGAGAAAAGCACTATGAATACTATAAAACGCATACTTGCATTTGCACTCGCGGCGCTGTTGTTCGCGGGTTGCGCGGAAACAGCCGTTAAAGACGGCGGCGCCCTCACCGACAAGAGTCCCACAGTGACGGCCGATTTACCTTTTTCGGAAGACATACTGCCTGCTGACCCAGAACCTGAATCTGTGGCTGACGTTTCCAAACCCGACGACATTCCCGCCAATGAAGACGTTGAGACCTATTGGTGGACCGATATTGATTCCCGTCCTGACGGAAAAGAGGTAACGATCTTTGCCGACAATACCACAGACTGCGACTATTCCGGCTATAAGAAGATCAGCTATGACTTTCAGGAGCTCACACGCTCGGTGATGGTGCCGGAGGACTGGTATGGTTATCGCTTTTATTGGGACGACCCGGTGATCGAAAATTATCTTACCGGTATCCCGATCTACGACGGCCCTGTTCCCGCCGAGATCGACTATAACGATAAATCTTCGCTCTTTGAACCCGATCCGATGGATAAATCGGTTTTCTTTTTTGCAGAATCCCCCTGGACCTATCCTCAGGACTATATCGCCGAGCACATTGAAAAGTTCGACCACGAGACATATACCGACAAAAAGGGCAGGACTATTCAGATCTACTTCCTTGATAACCTGCCGAAATATGCAGTTTTCGACGATTATTTCTTTCTCTGTGTCTGGTTCAACCTCAAGGACGAGGAGCAGATCCCGACAGTCGTTAATATGATAAACAGTATCGAGGTAACGCTTAGCAAAAGCGGATTGGAAACCCTTAGTACAGCCGAAAAGCTTGGTTATCAGCTTGCGGAGTCGGACGGCTCTGAGGTAGATTTTTCGGAGGACGGCAGCTATCTTCCCGACCCCGACGAGCTTCGCGCCCGCCCCGATGGGAAAGAGGTAACGATCTTTGCCGACAACACCTCCGACTGTGACTACTCCGGCTATAAGGAAATCGGCTATGACTTCGGCAATCTCAGACGCTCGCTGATGATCCCCGATGACTGGAACGGCTTTAGATTCGACGGCGATGGATCGGAATATGACGGCATTCTGACCGGTATTCCTATTTATGACGGCAATCTGCCGGTTAAAATAGATATGTTTGACAAATCAACGAGGTTTGCCAACAAGCCTATGGAGAAATCGGTGTTCTTCTTTGCGGAGACACCTTCTGAGAACGCGCAGGATCTGATCTATGCCGGCGGGCTTATCAGTAAATATGACCATGAGACCTATGTCGACAAAAAGGGCAGAACGGTTCAGATTTATTATCTCGACGGATTGCCGAAGCTCGCCTGCTATGACGATTATTTCGGGCTCTGCGTCTGGTTCAATCTCAAGGGCGAGGAGCAGATCCCGACGGCTGTGAATATGCTCAACAGCATTGATGTCACCCTCAGCAGCAACGCTTTGTTCGTTCTGCATAAAGCCGAAAAGCTGGGGTATTCGGTAATTTCGCCGGAGGGAGAAGAGAGCGGGCAGGAAGGATAAAAGGTTTTTAGTCGAGCCTTTTACAAAAGGCTGCAATGCAAGCCGGTTTTGTAGCCAATCGGACTTCGCGGGCATAAACGCCCGCCCGCTCGTCCTCTTG
>CANQJB010000067.1 GCA_947624155.1 uncultured Clostridia bacterium | reverse complement strand
GTCGCCTACGGCTCCTCGTAGGGGAAGAAGGTTCATCTTTTTTGAAGCGAGTGTAACATATCATTGACAAACGCACAAGAGGTTGTAGAGAGCCATAATAAAAAACATCTTGACATCAGTGCCTCTTTCCGATATAATGGTATAGTTCGCAAATACAAAAATTTCTTAGAAGGAGAGTTTCACTTTGGCTAAGATTCACTATACCGAAAGAGAGTTTAAGGAAGCGCTGACCAACATTCTTTACGACAAATTCGGCGTAAAACCGGAATCCGCCTCCTACTCGCAGTTCTATGAAGCTGTCGCCGCGATCGTCGTTCCGATCATGGTCGAAAAGCGCCGCCATTATACCAATCACGTCCACAGCGTCGGCCAGAAGCAGGTCTATTATATCTCGATGGAATTTCTGATGGGCCGCTCGCTCAAAACAAATCTCTTTAACCTCGGGCTGACCTCTGTCGCCGAGAGGGCTCTGAAAGATTTCGGAATAAAACTCAGCTCGCTCTATGAATGCGAGCCCGACGCCGGACTCGGAAACGGCGGCCTCGGCAGACTCGCTGCCTGCTATCTCGACGGCCTTGCGACCGACGGCTACCCCGCGACCGGCTATTCGATCCTCTATGAATACGGAATCTTCCGCCAGAAGATCGAGGACGGCTGGCAGGTCGAGCTTCCCGACAACTGGCTCCCCGGCGGCTCCTGCTGGCTCGTTCCCCGCCCCGAGCAGCAGATCGAGATCCACTTCGACGGCCAGCTCCGCGAATACTGGGATCAGCAGTACCACCACGTCACCCACGACAACTACACCACTGTTATCGCCGTTCCTTACGATATGTTCGTCTCCGGCTATGACAGCGACGCCGTCTCGAAGCTCAGGCTTTGGAAGGCTGTCAGCCCGGCGTTCGACATGAATATGTTCAACTCCGGCAACTACGAAAAGGCCCTCGGCCAGAATATCGTCGCTCAGGCGATCTCGAAGGTTCTCTATCCAAACGACAACCACCTCGAAGGCCAGTCGCTCCGGCTCAGGCAGCAGTATTTCATGTGCGCCGCCTCGATCGGCGACATCGTCAACCACCACATGGCGACCTACGGCACTCTTGACAACCTCTCCGACAAAGTCGCTATTCAGATCAACGACACCCATCCGACCCTCGCGATCCCCGAGCTGATGAGAGTTCTGCTCGACGACTGCGGCTACACCTGGGATATGGCATGGGACATCGTCACAAAGTGCTTTGCATATACCAACCACACCGTTATGGCCGAGGCGCTCGAAAAGTGGAACTCCAACCTCCTCGAGAGCATCGTTCCGCGCGTCTACTCGATTATCGTCGAGATCAACAACCGCTACTGCGCTTCTCTCTGGGAGAAGTATCACGACCACGGCAAGGTCTCGAATATGTCGATAATCCGCAACGGTCAGGTTCACATGGCGAAGCTCTGCGTCGCCGCGGCTCACCATGTCAACGGCGTCTCGAAAATTCACTCCGAGATCATCAAGGATTCCGTCTTCCGCGACGAATACCGCAACACCCCCGAGAAGTTCACCAACGTCACCAACGGAATCGCCTACCGCCGCTGGCTCTGCCAGTCCAACCAGCCTCTCTGCAAGCTTTTGGACGACACCATCGGAACCGGCTACCGCAAGGACGCCTCGGAGCTCAAGAGGTTTGAAAAGTACAAAAACGACGAGAGCGTTCTGGAGCGCCTTGCCGACATCAAGCTCCAGAACAAGACCTCGTTCGCGAAATATGTCAAGAACACTGCCGGCATCGTCATCGACCCGAACACGATTTTCGACGTTCAGGTCAAGAGGCTCCACGAATATAAGCGCCAGCATCTCAACGCGCTGAATATCGTCTCGGAATATAACTATCTCCTCGACAACCCCAACGCCGATTTCGTTCCCAAGACATATATCTTCGCCGCGAAAGCCGCCCCCGGCTATTATCTCGCAAAGCAGATAATAAAGCTGATCTGGTCGCTCGGCGAGGAGATCAGAAAGAATCCGGCTTTAAAAGACAAGCTCAACGTCGTATTTCTTGAAAACTACAACGTCTCGCTCTCCGAGCTTCTGATGCCCGCCTCCGAAATTTCGGAGCAGATCTCACTCGCCGGGACCGAGGCTTCCGGCACCGGCAATATGAAGCTGATGCTCAACGGCGCGGTAACTCTCGGAACGCGCGACGGCGCTAATATCGAGATCGGAGAGGTCGTCGGCTCAGACAACATAATCAACTTCGGCATGACCGCCGAAGAGGTCGAGCAGCGCAAGCACGGCTATTCTCCCGCGAATATTTACAGCGGCGACCCGATCATCAAGGCCGCTGTCGACAGGATCGGCGTCGGATTCGACGGCAACCGCTTCGACGACGTAATCAATTCGCTGAAGTTCCGCGACCCATATATGGTTCTTGCCGACTTCGAGTCTTACCGCGCGGCTCAGGCATTCGCCTCGAATATCTATCTCGATATTCCCAAGTGGCAGTCGATGTCGCTGATGAACATCGCGAACGCCGGAGTTTTCTCGGCGGACCGTGCAGTCGCCGAATACGCAAAAAATATCTGGAAGCTTTGAGTTTTATTTTGACAAAAGTTTTCCGCAGGTATTGCATTTCTTGAATTTATGTGTTATAATAGCAAAGATTCAAGACTTAATATGGAGGAATTTTAAATGGCAGTAGTAAATATCATCAGCGGAATAGTTCTCGTTGTCGCGAGCGTTGTGATTATTCTTGCGGTTCTGTTCACCGACACCCACAATTCCGGTCTCAACTCGGCGATCGGCGGCTCTCAGGATTCGTTCTTCGGCCGCAACGGCGGCAACACCCGCGAGGCAAAAATTAACCGCGTTACAACGGTCATCGTAATTGTGTTCTTTGTTGTGGCGGTCGTCGCTAACGTTCTTTCCGCCTATCTCGGATAAAAACCGATCGGCCGCCTCGCTTCGGGGCGGCCTTGTTTTTTGGAGGACAGATGAAAAAATCTCTTTTCGCCAGAATTCTGGTAGTGATCCTCGCCGCGGTAATGCTCCTCGGCATCATCACCACCTCGCTTTTCCTGCACTGACATGGTCACTATCGGAAACGACTGGGACACGGTCATCGGCGGCGAATTTCAGAAGGAATATTACCTCAAACTCCGTGAATTTCTAAAAGCGGAGTATTCGTCATGCACCGTTTTCCCGAATATGCACGACATTTTCAACGCCCTGAAGCTGACCCCTTATTCTGCGGTCAAGGCGGTAATCCTAGGTCAGGACCCCTATCACGAGCCGGGGCAGGCTCACGGCCTCAGCTTCTCGGTCAGAGAGGGGACTGCGCTGCCGCCGTCGCTCGTCAACATCTATAAAGAGCTCGAAAACGACGTCGGTATCCCGCCTTCCCGAAAGGGCGACCTGACCTCCTGGGCGAAGCAGGGTGTTCTGCTTCTGAACACCTCGCTGACTGTTCGCCGCGGGCAGGCAAATTCCCACAAGGGCAGGGGCTGGGAGATCTTCACCGACGAGATCATCAGAAAGCTTAATCAGCGTGAAACGCCGATCGCGTTTATTCTCTGGGGCGCAAACGCAAGGAGCAAAAAGCAGCTTATCACCAACCCGATCCACGGAATTTTTGAGTCGGCTCACCCGAGCCCGCTCTCGGCATATAACGGTTTCTTCGGATCGCGCGTTTTTTCGCGTGTCAACAGGTTCTTGGTCGAGAACGAGATCCCGCCGATCGACTGGCGGGTGGAGAAATGATTCAGCCGCGTGTATGGTTATAGCAAGAGCAAAATCAAAAATTTTCGGTCGAGACTTTTTAAAAGCTCGACCGAAAATTTTAATTACACTCATAAATCTGTCTCTTTGCCTATCTCCCCTTGCTTTTTCCTCAACACTGTGATAAAATGAACAATATAAGAAAACCAACTTGATATCAACAGGAATTAAAATGAACAAGAAAAAATATGCCCTGATCGCCACGGTTGTTTTTTGCTGCGTCATAATGGCCGCGGTCGATATAGTCATAGAGCCCGCTTATGCGGTAAAATCCGCCCTGAAAGCGGCGGTATTTCTCGCCATGCCCCTAGCGGTGATGAGGCTTCTTGACATAAAAGTGTTCGGCGAATCCTTCAAACTGAGACCCAAAAGCCTTTTGAAGCTTCTGGCGCTCGGCGCGGCGATCTATTTCGTCGTGATGTCTGGGTATCTTTTGACAAAAAACCTGTTTGACTATTCCGAGCTCGTCGCCTCACTTTCAAAGGATCAGAATGTCACCGCCGGAAGCTTTATTCCCGTCGCGCTTTATATCTCGCTCTGCAACTCCTTTTTGGAGGAATTTCTGTTTCGCCAGGTCGCGTTTTTGAGGCTTAAAGAGCTTTCGTCGCCGAAGACAGCATACATATTCAGCTCGCTGATGTTTGCAATATATCATGTCGCGATGATAGGGCAGTCATTCCCGCCGCTGCTTCTTATTGCGTCGTTGGCGGGGCTTGGCGTCGGCGGGTTAATATTCGACTGGGTCGATGAAAAGGGCGGAAATATCTACGGCTCATGGTTTATACATTCGTTTGCCGACTTCGCGCTTATGACGGTTTGGTATCTCAATATATAACCGACTTGCCTGACATTCTGCTTTTTTAAAGGAGAACAAATGATATATCTTAAAAAGCTAACCGTTTCAGACGGCGAGGATATCTTTGAGATGATGCAGGAAATTTCTGCAGAAGAAAACGGGTTCAAAAATCCGGCGTATGGAAAAACCTACGGCGACTATCTCGAATGGCTGAAAAAGGCTGCAGAGGGAGCAGAGCGCGTCGGCATTGTCGACGGCTGGAAGGTTCCGGAGACACTGTTTTGGCTCTATGACGGCAGCCGACCCATAGGCTTCGGCAAGATTCGCCACCTGCTGACCGACACTTTGAAAACCGCAGGCGGCAGCATCGGGTACGCAATCCGTCCGTCGGAGCGCGGAAAGGGCTACGGCAACAGAATCGTTGAGCTTCTGGTCTCGGAGACTCGAAAAATGGGCGTTGAGATCCTTCTGACTGTCACACCGGCAACGTAGCATTGCTTAAAGCCGCACTGAACGCCGGAGGCAGAAGACATTACATCGAATTTTAACCGATCGGCAGGGGAGTAAAATGAAAATAACTTCAAGATTTACCGTCGCAGTGCATACGCTTCTCGCGGTTTATACCTTTCAGGGGGAACATAAGCTTACTTCGGAATTTATCGCTTCGAGCATAGGCGTCAATCCGGTCGTGGTCAGAAGAACGCTCCAGAGCCTCAAAGCCGCAGGGCTTGTAGACGTCAGAGCCGGAACCGGCGGTGCGGTGCCGGTCAGGCCGATGTCTGATATAACCTTGTTCGATATTTACTCCGCTGTTGACTGCGTCGACGGCAACCTCTTTAATTTCCACGACAACCCCAATCCCGACTGCCCGGTCGGCAGGAATATCCACAGAGTTTTGGATCCGCACCTTGAAAAAGCGCAGTCGGCGATGGAGAATGAGCTGAAGAGCGTCACTCTTGCAGAGCTCAGAATTGAATAAACGCGCGCTGAGGGCGGAGCCCTTCCCGCTTCGCGGGACCCCGGCAGCTTCGCTGCCGGGGCCGCCGGCCTGCCGGCCGGCGGGGGCTCCGCCCAATCTTTCCTCTGCCTCAATGCCCTTATTCCCACTCTCCGCTTGTATATTCCGTGTCAACCATGTCGCTTATTCCCGCAAGCAGCATGATTATCCCCTGAACGCGGTGGGGCTGAACGACATACCGTCCCCTGTGTTCGGCGGTGTCTTCGGTTATGACGTCAGCGGTTAAAAGCGGCTTCATGTGGTGATAAGCCTGACCCGTCGAACTGAGGCCGCAAACCTCTGTCAGCTCGGCGACGGTCTTTGGGCTTTTGAGAATCTCGATGAGCATTTTAAGCCGCGTCTCGTTTCCGATGCAGGCCAGAACCTTTGCCGCCAGGCCGCTCTCGGCGATCTTCATAAGGTCGTCGCAGCAGGCGGCTTTTTTTATCCAGTTCGACTGCCTGTTGCCCGAGGCAAACATTCCTAGATAGGTTATCCTGCCGGTTGAGCCCTCGGCGTTCGCCTTTTCGCCGAGCTCTTCCATCATTTCGGAGAGCCTTTGGTCGGGGTGCATATTGCGCATGATTTCCACGGTATGAGATCCGCGCTCCGGCTTCGCTTCGCGGCTTTCAAGCAAATCCCTCAGCCCCGCGATTTCCTCCCTGAGCTCGTCGATCTCCCTGCCGTAGTCTCTTGCAGAATCGTTCATAAAATCATTCCTTTCGTTAAAAATTTGTAATTGCGGAATTCCGTAAATTCAAAATACCATACTTTCTCAGCTTTGTCAATAGCTTTTTCGAAAAAATTTTAAAATTACGGAAAAGCGTAATTTTTCGGTCAAAAATATTTTGCTGTAACTATTGACATTACAGCAAAAGGGTGATATAATACAGTTGTAACCGAAATAGTTACAATAATTTTACGGAGGTAATTTAAATGTCAAACTATCAGAAACTCAACGTTACCGGCCCTGAGCGGGTCGAGCTTCACGACAAAATCGGCCTCACCGGCGCGGAAATAAGCGTAAACCTGCTTCCTGCGGGGGCCTGCGTGCCTTTCGTTCACGCCCACAAGCAGAACGAGGAAATTTACATTATTTTAGAGGGCAGGGGCAGAATGGTTCTCGACGGCGAGAGCGTCGAGCTTTCGGCGAACGACTATCTGAGAGTCAGCCCCGCCGCCAAGAGGCAGATTTTCGCCGCGGCCGACAGCCCGATCAGGTATGTCTGCATTCAGGTCAAGGCCGGTTCGCTAGAAAACTACACCGCCACCGACGGAATTATGTAAAACCGTAATTTCTCCCTCTCGGGTCTCCGAGGGGGAGATTTTTGCGTTATAATAGGAAATATTTAAAAAATCATATGAAATTATTGACAAATGCCGCACAAATCGGCTATACTTTGCTTGTATTAAGATGCTTAGGAGGTAAAATATGTCTGACTGCAAGCGAATAATAATCGACTTCAACGCCGATTGGAGATTTTTGAAGCTGACACAGGCGGGAGGGCTTTCCGCGCTTCCGGTCGAAAGGCCCGACTTCGACGACTCCGAGTGGGAATCTGTCAATCTCCCGCATACATGGAACTCCGTCGACGGCGCCGACGGCAGGGAAGGCGTCGACGAGGGCGGCGAACACTATTACCGTGGTCTCGGCGGATACCGAAAGAGCTTCACTATTCCCGCAGAGCTCGAAAACAAGCGAATTTTCATCGAGTTTATGGGTGCAAACACCGTCACAGATGTCTGCATAAACGGCGATTTTGTCGGCAGACATGAGGGCGGTTATGCCGCATTTCGGTTCGATTTGACCGACTTTGTCCGTTTCGGAGCAGAGAATCAAATCTGCGTAAAGGTCAATAGCGCTCCGACCGACTATATTCCGCCGATAACCGATCAGGGCGATTTCACCAAAATGGGCGGGATTTATCGCGATGTGCGGCTGGTCGCCGTTTCTGACCTGCATTTTGACCTTCTTGACTTCGGCTCCTCCGGCGTTTACATCACGCCTGAGAATATATCAACCTCCAGCGCCGATATTCACATACTCGCAAAGCTCAAAAACGACAGCGCCGCCGATAAAGTTGTACACCTGTCCTCAGAAATTTTAGACGCCGATGGTCGCTTGGTTGGCGCGTCAGAGGGTCCAGCCATAATTCCAGCCGGAAAATCGGCAAAGTACAATACATCAATTTCCCTCAAAAATCCTCACCTCTGGAACGGCATCTTTGACCCGTATCTCTACACAGTTAAACTCACGCTGAGCGACGCTGACGGCGGGCAGCTCGACGAAATAACCGAGCGCTTCGGCGTCAGAACATATCGCGTCGACCCGGAGAATGGCTTCTTCCTGAACGGTTGCTATTACGACCTGCACGGCGTAAATTATCATCAAGACAGCTATGAAAACGGCTGGGCGATGACCGACTCACAGCGAGAACGCGACTACAAAATGATGCGCGACCTCGGCTGCACCGTCGCCAGAATGGCGCATTATCAGCACGCAAAATATGAATACGACCTCTGCGACAGGCTCGGCATCTGCGTCTGGACCGAGTTAGGAATCGTCAATAAAATGTCCGCCGACGACAAGACAAAGAAAATCGCCGACGGCTTTGCCGACAGCGCAAAGCAGCAGCTTCGCGAGTTAATCCGCCAGAATTACAACCACCCGTCGGTCATAATCTGGGGGACTTCAAACGAGCTTTTCCAAATGTCTGACGAAATTTTTGAACTCTACCGCGAACTGAACGCTCTTGCCAAATCTGAGGATAAATCAAGACTAATTTCTTTCGCCGACTCGCAGTTCTGGGGCAGATTCATGGAACTGCCGGGCGACATCGTCGGCTACAACCGCTATTTCGGCTGGTATATCGACGGAGCAGAAGGCGCTTTCGGGCGCTGGCTCGACGACTACCGCAAAAAGGAATCCCGCCCGATCGGCGTCACCGAATACGGCGGAGGCGGCGCGGTCTCGCAGCACAAAGATAACATAATCTGGAAGAACGACATCGACAGCTGCGGTCCGCGCCACCCCGAAAACTATCAGTCAGCGCTCCATGAAGAAATCTGGCGGCAGTTCGCCGAAAGGCCCTATTTGTGGGGCAAATTCGTCTGGTGTATGTTCGACTTCGCCTCCGACGGCCGCGAGGAGGGCGACACCAAAGGTCAGAACGACAAGGGCCTCTGCACCCGCGAGCGTGTTCCGAAGGACGCCTACTTTTTCTATAAATCGGTCTGGAATCCCGCGCCGATGCTCCACCTCACCGAGAAGCGCTTCGCCGAGCGTCCGAGCCCTGTTCCGGCCGTAAAGGCTTATTCAAACGCCGAGCGTGTCGAGCTCTTTGTCGACGGTGTTTCACACGGCTTTGGCGCAAGAAACGGAACCGTCTTCACATGGAAGAATATTAAAATCAAAATCGGAGGAAAGAGTATTATCCGCGTTGCTGCAACGTTTGCCGACGGCAATATCTTAGAGGACAGCGCGGAATGGTCGGGGATATGACGCAATAATTTAGGGAGCGGAGGGCCGACCTCCGCTCCCGTTTTCGGTTTATTCGCAGATTTCTTTTTCGACTGCTTTGAACCACTCCGTCTCGCGGAACCTGTCGAACATCGGGCTTTCCTCGCTGCCTAAAAGCTGCGAATAAGTCTCCTTTAACGTCTCCTCGGTGTTTTTGATGACCACCGGCGAGACTACGGTGTAGTCCTTAAAGAGCGCCCCGCCGTATTCGGAATTGCAGTCACCGTCATAGTTTTTAACACATTCCGCGAGCTTTTCGAGGTGATATTTTGCCTTTGTGCCGTCCTCACGTTCAGCATAAATTCTCGCGCAGTGATAATGCGCATTCGCGGCGTTTTCGGTCAGAATCTTCATGCTTCCTCCTTCAAAAACCGTGTCCAGAAGCTTTATCACGAGTTCATTGCGCGCAAGCCAATCGGCGGATTCAACGAGGCAAATAGCGTTGAGAAGAAGCGGCAGAAGCTGTATTATAAGCATCTGATTCCGCCGGCTCTTTTCGCTTTCCGATAGAATGTTGGCCATCAGTATCTCCGACGAGGAGTTAATGCTCCCCGCCATTTCGGCATATTCCGCCGCCTTTTCGGTATCGCCGAGCGCCGCGAAGGAATAGCAGAGGAGCTCGATCGCGTCGTCCCGAAGAAGCTGAGCCTTCGATTCCGCGAGTATCCTTTCCTCAAGCGCGATCACCTCGCGCAGGCAGTCCCTGTCCCCGCGATTTCCTCCCGCTTTCTAATCTCCCCGACGCCGAGCAGATCGTCGACCGAGACGTTGTAGTAGGCAGCAATCCTCGGCAGCAGATAGACGTCGGGCAGCGATTCTGCCCTCTCCCACTTGCTGACCGCCTGAGAGCTGATTGAGAGAAATCCCGCAAGGTCCTCCTGGGTGTTGCCCTTTTTTCGGCGAAGCTCCTGGAGGCTTTTGTCTAGAGTGATATTCATAATTTTCCTCCTTG
>CANQJB010000066.1 GCA_947624155.1 uncultured Clostridia bacterium | reverse complement strand
CTCCTGGGTGTTGCCCTTTTTTCGGCGAAGCTCCTGGAGGCTTTTGTCTAGAGTGATATTCATAATTTTCCTCCTTGAATTTATTGAACCGGCCTGTTCTGATTCAATTATAGCCGCTCCGTGCGCCTTTTTCAATAACGCTGCGGTTTAAGTTTGGTTGTAAAATCAAACCGAGGGTTGGGCATTTATCTAAAAAACCTGCAAAAAGCTTCCTGACAAGGAGATATTTAATTGACTCGTTAGATATTCCGCTTTCCGGCGCGATATATATTATCTCACCCGCCCGTTGAGTTCCTCTCACTTAATGCGTTATTGATTTGCCGCATTTTGAGTGGTATCCTGAAATTAACCTGCAAGAGAGCCGAGCGTTTCGGCGGCCTGATGCCCTATCGGGCGCGGGAAATTTCGGGAAGGCGGTGATGCGTGTGGAAACAATCAATTCAATTAAAGACGAAAAAATAATGCTTGCGCGCGAGCTGGCTTTGCCGAAGGTCCGCCGCGAAACCGGGCGGGTCGTTCTCTATGGCGTGGACGGCGTTCGCTGGGCTAAGGCCTCGCGCTGCGAGACGGAGTACATTCTCTGCACACAGCCGCTCGCTCAGGAATTGGAGCCGTTTGCCGCCGGCGCGGAGAGTTATCTGGTATCGGAGGGAATATCCAAAAAGGTCTCCGGCACCTCGCAGGTAATTCCTTATATCACCGTCGCAAGGCTGGACGACGCCTCGCTGAATCTGTCGGAGTCCGTTGTGATTCTCGACGATATTAAAGACCACGGAAATATCGGGACGATAATCAGGACTGCCGCGGCGTTCGGGTTCAGGAATATCGTTCTGACAAATACCGCTAACGACATTTACTATAAAAACATCGTCAACGCCTCTCGGGGAACGGCCCTTTGCGTCAATTATGCAAATATCGGCGCCGACCGGCTCGCGGACCGGCTCAGAAGCTCGGGCTATATTATCCTATCGACCTCGCCATACGGCAGTTATAACCTCGAATCGGCCGCGCAGGCTTTTTCGGGCAGAAAGATCGCGGTGATACTCGGCAACGAGACCAACGGCGTTTCGGATTCGCTGATAACCGCCTCCGACGCGGTTTTGAGGATCGATCTCGACCCTAGCGTCGAATCGCTCAACGTCGGCGTGGCTTCGGGTATCATTCTCTCGGCGCTGCGCAAAATATAAGGAGAAATAATAAAAATTATTTGCAAAAAGATGTTTTTCCAAATCAGTTTAAGATGGTATAAGCCTCATCTAAAAACCTAAAGCCAGAGAATAGCCCTCACGGAAACGAGATAAGCTGCCTATATTAGTTTTAACTTATGTACTTTCAACAAGCAAGCAGCCGCCAAAAGGCGGCTGCTTGCTTTAAATTATTTCGTCAGCTTAATGATCTGGAATGCTATATTCGCCCTAGTCATCTGGCGGCAGTAATCGACGCCGGAATCGGAGAGCTCCCAGAGGTAGCCGTTGATTTTTTGGAAGCTGAAATCGGGGTTGAGGCTGCCGATCAGCGGCGATACGACCGAATAGACCCTGCTCCCGCCGATCTGCGATACGCTGAAGCTCTTTAATTCCGTCTCTTTAAACAGCCTTTCGCAGAGTTCGCCATAAGCCTTTTGCCCTAACAGCTTTTCGAGGTCGTCCTCGGCGCCGTATCCCTTTTTCTTAAACACATTGAGAATCTTCCCGATTGCTTCGACTCCCTTTTCGAGCTTCGAAGGGCTGTGCGACACGCAGATATAGCACTCGTTCCGCGCAAATTCCGCCGAGGCGAGGTTTTCCGCGAAGCTTTCGAGAGTTTTTGAGTCGAGCTCATTCAATATCTTCGGGAACATCAGCGCATTGTAATAAATCTTCGAGCCGGGCTTGTCGCAAAAATCGGTGATGTCGCCGACAAGCTGCTCTGCGAGCCTGAAACCGCCGACGGTTCTCTCAGCCCCGCTGATAGGTTCGGTGAACCTCGCCTCGCCCGAGCTGTCGACCCTGCCGAAGAGGGATAAATTCCAGAGCTGCCGGTCGGTCCCGCGGTAATAGATTCTGCCCGGAACCTCCTGGCAGCGCGCTTTCAGAGCCTCCCAGGAATAGGCGAGCGCCCATGCGTCGATATATCCTCCGCAGCCAAAGGAGTTTACTCCGAATTGGTTGGTGTCGGCGATCCTGAGCATAATTTCATAGAGCAGCGAATATTCAAAGGCGTAGGCGAGACCGAATTTGCAGAAATAATACTGATTTGCCGCGGCGTCGCCGTAGTCTATATCCTGAATGCTGTTGTAGCTCGAATATTCAAGCTGCGGCACTCCGCCGTGCTCGCGATAGAAATTTTTCACTCCGTCGAGGCAGTCGTTTTCGAGGAAGCTTCTTAAATACATCGCCAGAACGTCTTTTAATTCCTCAGCGTCGGCCTCGATCGCCCTGCCGCCGGAGTTGTCGAATCTACGGCGTTTATTGAATTTCTCAGCTTTTGCGCAAAGCCGCCTGATATTATCGACCTCGCTCTGATAAGTCCCGTCGGCGCCGGCGGTGCTGATTCTCAGATATTCGATTTTGCCGCTCATCTTCTCAAAGCAGCCGTCCTTTAAGCTGTCGCAGTTCTCCTGCTCCGGGTCGGCGCGGCGGTGCTGCGCTCCGTCGACCTCGATCGCGAGAAGCGCTTCGCCGCCCTTGCAGATCAGAAAATCTATCCGTGAGTTTTCGACATATTCCCTGACCTCGCCGCTTTGGCATTCCTCCGGCCGGAAGATTTCGCCGAGCGGCACCTCGCGGTAGACCTTATAATCCTCCGGCAGATTTTCGAGCAGCGCCCGCCTCATGCACCTTTTTCGGCGCTGATATTTCGCCGGTTTCGGGGCAGAGCTCGCGATAGCGCGGAACCGTGTCGAAAACTGAGGCGATTTCTGAGCGGTGGAAGCCGAAGCAGCCGTCGCTAAGGCCGCCGCGCTCCTTTAATCTGCGGTATGTATAGTCGTTTAACTTTTTGAAATAGTATTCCGAGAAGTCGCGCCCGTCCGAGAGGTCATACCCCAGCTCGCTCTGCTGATATTCTTCCGGCAGCCACTGATTGCCGGTTATCGCGTGGAACTCACGCTTTGCGCGCGACACCGCGACGTTTATCATTCTCATTCTCTGAGGCCAGGGCTCTTTGAAGTAGTCGCAGACCGACAGGAAGCAGACGATGTCATATCCCTTTCCCTGCGCCTTGTGGATAGTCAGCGTCAGTATCTTCGGCTCGGCCTCGGGGCGGTCGCCGTCAGGCTCTTCTTCAAACTCCGCTTCAAGGTTTTCACGCTCCAAAAGCGCCTTTTTGAGAGTTTCAAGCGGCTCGCGGTAGGGCGCGATCACGCAAATTCCCAAATCCGGGTTTTCTTCAAGCCTCGATTTTAAAAGCGGCCATTCCTCTTTCATAAAAATATCAGTCTGGCGGGTGTTCGAGAGCCCTTTGGTGATCCTTTCGGAGTATTCGCCCTCATACCAGAGTATCCTGATCGGGAACCTGCCGTCGTCCCGGGTCCTGACTGTCAGCCCGCCGCCGTAGACGGCTTCGTTGCAAAAGCCGATTATCGCCGGGTGGCAGCGAAAATGCTCGTTTAGAAGAATCAGAGGCGCTTTCCCGCTGAAAACTTTTGTGCAGGAGCCGAGGAAAGAGCTGCCCTCTCTGACTCTGTAACATTCCGGGACGTCGGGGAAGCTTTCGTTTACCTCGGCGATGATGTCCTCCTTTATGATCGCGGGGAGCTGGTTTTCGTCGCCGATCAGAATAAGCCTGCCGGCGCAGCTCCCCATTGCGAGAAGCCCGAGAACAGTTCCGACCTGTGAACATTCGTCGACGATAACATAGTCAAAGCCGACGTTCGGGACAAATATTCTTTGCAGCGAGTTTATTGTGCTCGAAACGAACGGACGCTCGCCGAGGAAAGCCGCGCTGAATCGGTTTCCGTCGCTGATGAAAAAGCTCTGATACTCCGGGTGTTCGCTCTGCCATTCCTCCCGCCTGCTTTTGCTGCCAAGCTGGCTGTAACAGCCGCGCAGGTTCTCGAAACCCGGTTCGTCGAAGATTTTTTCGGTGATATTTGTTATCGCTTCGTTGTTCGACGAAACTATCGCGGCGGTGCTCTGCGGGTCGAGGCCGCGGATTACCGAGAGAAGGTTCAGAATCATCTCGGTCTTTCCGGTGCCGGGAGGCCCCTGGATAAGCGTCAGCGGCTGAGAGATTGCGCTAAGAATCGCGCCAATCTGGCTCGGGTAGGGCGGCTTATCGCTGCAAAGCCATTCGGCGATTTCCTCCTCGCTAGCGAGCGGTGATTCCCAGTCAAGGCTTTCGCGAGCCTCTTTGTCGCCAAGATATGCCCTCAAAAGCGTAGGAAGATTTTCGGGGTTCTTCGGCTGCCCGTCGCGGGTGCGGTAAAAATATTCGACCGAATAGCTTTTGACATTTCCGTCGGCGTCCCTGCCGGATGCGGCGGCGATTTCACCGAAATAGTTCCAAAGATCGCGCCAGTCCATAATAAACCTCCTAAAACAGTGTCAGTTGGGAATCGGGGTCATAGCTTTCCTCGCGCGGCAGCTTCAGCGACTTTGACGGCCTCAGGCTGACCCTGTCGTCGGGCGAAACGCTGTCGCAGAGGATAGGCGAGAGCGGGTCGTAGTTCGCGGCTTTTTCAGCGACGGCTGAGGGTCTGAAATTCGCGTAGCAGTAGACGCAGCCGTGGAGGCAGGTGTCATAGCTGCCGATGTCGTCGCACTTGACGCAGCCGCAGTTGGGGCGCTGCCCGTCCGGGCCGACCTTCAGCTTCGCCCCGCAGAGCCGCTCGATCAACTCCTTGTCGATGCAGCTGTTGTGTTTGATTCCGTATTTTTCAAGGTCGACCGATTCCGCGCAGGTTGCGAGGCTCAGCCCGCAGCTTTTCGCTTCGGCCGACATCGACTCCAAAAGCCGGTTCATTTCGTCTTCGCCGGCCTCAACCGGCGAGAGCCGCCTCATTCTGCTCATGTTCTTTGTCGGATAGATGTCGACAAAGCTGAACACGCACTTTTCGGTGTGGCCTTTGAGTCTTTCGGTGAGCTTGCCGAAGGCGTCGATATGAAACCCGGCGCTGTATTTTTCGCTGAAAAATATCGGGTCATAGCGCCAGACCACCCGCTCCGACCCGATCAGCTCGGAAAGGCGGAAAAAAGTGTCGATACGCTCCGAAAGCGGCGGCACTCTCGGCTCAACCTCTTGGCCGTAGGCGTTGAGCGTGAACTGAAAATAATAGCAGTAGTCCTTTAATTCTCCGAGCCGCGGGATCATCGGCGCGGGGTTTTTCGACCAGAAGACGATGCAGTCGACAATATCGGCGGAAAGGGGAATGCTGCTTATCTGCCGCGGGTTCATCGGGTTGCGGACATAGAGAAAGCCCTCTTTGAGCCGGTTATAAAACCACTCGGAGTAAAATGCCGGAATATCGGTTCTTCTGCTGACGCTTAAAATCATCTCGCACCTGCTCCCGTATGCTTCGAGATAAATCTCTCAACGGTTTCGGTGTATTTTTTCTCGTCGGCGATATAAGCTGCGGCGTGCGGCGCGCCGGGGACTATCAGCAGTTCCTTTTCTGATTTGCAGGCGTCATATATCTTATGCGCCATTTCGCAGGGGACATATCTGTCATCGTCGCCGTGGATTATAAGTATCGGTATATCGGTGTTCGCGACCGACCTGACCGCGCTCGAGCTTTCGAGGTCGAGCTTTGCTGTCAGCCGGCAGGCGATTTTTAAAAGCGGCCAGCAGAGCCAAACCGGATATCCGCCCTCGGCCGCGACCTTGCAGATTATCTCCTTCGGCGAGGAATATCCGCAGTCGGCGATTATGCACCTGACGTTTTTCGGCAGCCCCACGTCCGACGCCATTAAAACCGTCGCCGCGCCGAGAGATACGCCGGAGAGGACAATTTCAAGCCCGCTGCCGAAGCGCGAAACGGCGTAGTTGACCCAGTCGAGGCAGTCGAGCCGCTCGAACACCCCGAAGGCGATGATGTTGCCGCCGCTGAGACCGTTGGCGCGCTGATCGACCAAGAGCAGATTTCTGCCGCTTTCCTTTGACATCTTAAAGCCGCCGCAGCCGTCTCTGAGAGAGGTGCCGCGATAACCGTGGAAGAAGATATTGAGCGGGCCGCCCTCGGAGAATTTATAATATCGCCCTTTCAGGACCGTTCCGTCGTGAGACGAGCGGATCTCGACCCATTCAAACGGTTCAGCCTCGGCCGCGCCGATAAGTTCCTTCATTTTCGGGACGATGTCTTTATACTGCTCGCCGCCGAGCTCAATATGGGGGTTGTTGTGCTTGATCTTTTTCGCGTCGGAATGGTAGCAGGTCACCAGAAAAGTCCTTCTAGCGACCAAAAAAGCGAAAACGGCGAGCGCTGCCGCAGCAGCCGCAATAATAACAGCAATTATCATTTTGATCTCCTTCCGGTATTTACTGTTGATTATTTTACGCTATTTTAAAAAAATAGTCAATAAGCACTTGACAAATCGGCTCAAAGACGCTAAAATATAAAAGCTGACATTGAGGGCTCGTAGCTTAGCTGGAAAAGCGCCGCGTTCGCAACGCGGAGACCGTGGGTTCAAATCCCATCGGGTCCACCACGCTGCCGCGGACTGTGTTATCGTTCGCGGCGGCATTTTTATATTCTGATGAATGTCGCCTCTCACTCCGCCGCTTCGGCTCTACCAAAAATAATTCCGCTTATCGAACCGGTGTTAAGTGCATTCGGCAGCACATCACACGCATCTGAGGTGACGAAAACGGACAAAGGCATATCTGTCGGCGAGGGCGTTTTGTGGGTTCTTGCATGGTTCGGCGTCATGCTGATATATACGGCTTTAGACGTTGCGGTGTGGCGAAAAATTTTGCCCGGCCGCGCGAAGCTTTTGAATGTCATTTCGATCGCTCTCTGCATGGTCGGCTTTTTGAGTTTGTTGAAACTAAAATTCAACCTTCATATTGACCTTTTCGGCGGGATTTCCGCCGAAGGGATTATTTTGGCAATAGTCTGCGCGGTGGCGATGTATCTTCTTCTGGACAGATTTTAGACCCTGTTTTTGAGGGTATATGCTCCCGGGCAGCGAAGACCGCTATCAGGAAACGCTCGGGCATTTGAGGGAGGCGCCGGTGCTCAGCTTCATTCAGGTCTGCATCCTCGCGCCGGTCATGGAAGAGATTTTAATGCGCGGTTTCCTGCTCGGCGGGCTATCCGCAAACTACGGCAGGCTTGCCGCGCTGCTGATATCATCGGCGCTCTTTGCGCTCCTGCACTTCAATATGGTTCAGACGTTCTCGGCATTTATCTGCGGTATTCTGCTCGGTTTGCTGTATATACATACCGATTCGGTGATCTTGTGTATTGCGGCGCACATGGGATATAATATGATATCGTATTTCACGGCGATTTTCCCGTCTCTCGGTAAGCGCTGATTTCCGCACACCTCATCTAACAAAACCCCTGCTCAAAACCGGGCAGGGGTTTAATCAACAGTGTCATTTCTGACATATTCCATAACGGTGTCGACCCCGTCGATATAGTCCGAAAGGGTCTCGAAAACAGTCACCTCGGGGGTCAGAGTTCCGCTGCCGCCGTCAGGGAGAACGTCGAAATAAAAATCCGAGACGGTGTAGGTGTACCTGCTGTTCGCCATGACGTTTCCGTGATTCGCGGCGGAGGCGAAGAAGTTTGAGGGCTGACCTGCCGGCGAGCCGACGGTTATCGCGCCCTCAATTTCGTTTGCAAATTCGGTAGAGGAATCGACCGCCGCTGAAAAGCTTCCGCAGTCAAAGAGGATATATACCTTCGCGGAAGAGCGGTTGAGCGCGTCTATCAGGTCATACATCGTCAGCGGCGGGACTATCCCGCCGGTGTTGTCGCGCTGATCTATCACTACCTTCGCGGCGGTTTCGATCTCGGGGAGGGCGGCCAGCTCCGCGAAAAATTCCTCTAGAGTCTGGTCCTCGCGGTTCTCATATTTGTTTATCCTGATATAAACCGTGTCTTCGTCGGGGATATATTCATACCAGAAGCTGAGCGACGAGTGCTTGTGCATCAGTTCGCCGCTCTGGGTCAGCGACTTGTTGGTGCGCCGAAGTGCGCTCCGCCCGTTGAGAGTATACGCCTCCGCGGTTTTTGTGACAACGCTGCCGTCCAAAAGCTCGAAGCCGACCTCGGCAGTTGTCTCCTCAGCGCCGATGATCCCCGCCGCGCGAAGATATGAAAAGTGCGCCGCGAGGGTCTTGACGGTGTAGTCCCTGCCGTAGGTGTTTTCGTAGGATATAAAGTTGCTGAGGCGGTCGATCACATCATTGATTTCAACGCCGTTTATCGAGATCAGCTTTGCAAACAAAAGCTCCTGCTGATCCGGCGGAACTGCTACCGCGCGAAGCTCCGGCTCGCCGCCGTCATAAAACAGGTCGTAGGTATATGGGAAGTAATCGGCGTCGGAATCGGGGTCATAGAACTGATAAGGATATTTGACGAGGGAATGGACGTCGCCGAGCTCCGCGACGGTTCTTTGAAGCCTGAGCAGTATCTCGGTGTCGCCGAGCTCGGGAATTTCTGAGATCAGCTCATTGATCTGACAGACGAATCGGTCTCTCATCTCCGGCCGGAAGAAATTCGCGGTGTTTCCCTCCTCAAATTCCCCGCCGCTGTGAGTTTTCAGCACCGGAACGTCGTTCGGAGTGAGATAGGGGTGATATTTAAGGAACATCTTAGCCGCCGAGACTACGTCTTCCTCCCACATTCTGTCCCGAAGCTCCGAATAGCTGAGTACATATCCGTCGAAGCCGGGCAGAGGCTCCGCCTCGGCAGGCGGCTCCTCGGGGGCCGAAGCCGTCACCAACGCCGCGGACACCGGCGGAACCGGCGGGTCAGAACCTGTGACCGGCGGAGCGCTGACGGCATTTCCGCAGGAGACGAGCAGCATCGCCGCGATTATCGCAAATATTATTCTCACGGCCGCCGCCCCCTTTCGGAATTATTATATAACGGCAACGGCGGGGTGTCAAGGTGGGGGAGAGCCTCAACTCAGGTCTTATTCTCTTCCGTTTATCAGTTCGTCAGCGGTAACTCCGAAATATTTTGCGATTATTTTCAGCTCAATATCCGTTACAAAACGCTTTCCGGATTCTATCCGCTGAATTGCGTTTTTATCAACATCTAGTCCCAGCAGTTGGAGATTATCAGCCAACAGCCGCTGGGATATCTTTTTTTCGCTCCTCAGCTTTGCAACATTAAAACCGCAAAGATTGTTTTTACCGTCCGAGGTCTTGTTTATAAACATATTCTTCCTCCGCTTCGCGAAAATTTGACATTCAGTGCTTGACAACATCAGAATTATATGTTACACTGTGTCTGTGATTGACATTCAGTGAATGTCAAAATAACCGCTTATGGAGGCAAAGAAATGAAATACGTTGAAAACAATCTCAGAAAAGACGAGTCAATTGTCATGGCCGCAAAGGTTACTATGTTGGCGATGATTCCCCGCATAATACTCGCCCTTGCGCTCTGCATCATTCCGGTTGTCGGTTGGATTTTAGCCCCGATAATCATTATTATCAAGTTCTTTGAATTAAAATCCATTGAGCTTGCGGTAACGACTAAAAGAGTAATGGGCCATTACGGGCTTGTTCCCGAAAAGGTCATGGACGCTCCGCTGAATAAGGTCAACACGGTTTCGGTTGAAAAAGGGTTGCTCGCTTCGATTTTCGGCTATGGAACAGTCGCCGTTACTACTTCTTCTGGAAGCTACAATCTGAAATATATTCAGCAGCCCGATCAGATCAAAGCGGCTATCATTGAACAGATGGACGTGTTTGAAGAGGACAGAATCAAAATGCAGGCAGAGCAGCTTGCAAAAGCTATTAAATAGACATCTTGCGTTGAGCCGGTATATAAAGCGGCATACCTCCGGAACCAATTCCCGGAGGTATGCCGTTTATGATATATTCAAAACTTCTCAATACAGGGATGGAGAATTAAGTGCTCATCTTTATTCCCAAAAGCAGTCTCCCTGCTTTTATAATCCTCCCACCTCATTTACAACACCCGCGAAGAGGGGATATCCGTCTGCCCCGGAGGTGACCGCTACAATAAACGGCCGGTCGAGATTGAACTCGATCCTTTCAAAATCCTGCGGTTCACCGGCACCGGCGATAGCTAATTCGGTAATCGCAGCGCCCTCGACGCCTTCCTCGTCGATTCTGAGCCTAACTGTGTGTTCTACCTTAGAGACAAACGCTTCGCTGTCCTCGGTCAGCATCGAAAGGTCTGCGCGCGCCGGGTCAAACGCATCGTTTATCCCCAGTTTGCTGAGCGATTCGCTGATGTCAAAGCTGCTGTAAATATCGAATTTCGGCAGAGAAAGGTCGACT
>CANQJB010000065.1 GCA_947624155.1 uncultured Clostridia bacterium | reverse complement strand
CGGCTCGTTCTCTTGGACAAAACCCGCTTCTGTGGCACAAATCCCCTGCGGGGCTTTGTGCGCATGGAGCGTTCAGGAAGATAGCGGAACGGGGGTGGGTGACTAAACGATAGCATCCATATTTTCCGGCAGAGGAAAATATGGATACCTTTTAAGCGGTCGGTTCAGGTTGCGGCAAAGGTAGAGATAAAGCTGCAAACGTTGAGGTTGCGTTTGCGCCGGCGGCGGCTGAGCAGGGAAAAGGAATTTAATTTTTCCGCGCGCCCCCGATAGCGCAACACTAAACATATTTGCTATAGGAGCTTAGCACAAGGTATTCATATTTTTTCCATTATTCAGAGAGCATGGGCTATCTGATTTTTTGTTGCCATTTGGTTGCCAGACAGATTCTAATATAAAACGCAATTTATATTTTTTGATTATCCATTTCCATCTGCCGAATTATTTCTGCAATGCAAGCCTGAAATGCCTCCTGTTGGTATTCCGGCTCAACTTCGCGTGCCGCTGTGCAGAAATCCGAGATTGCTTTTACCATCTTCGCGACTTTTGTCTGCTGCTCAATATGCTTTTGCATATTATACTGTTGCAAATTGTATGCAGATATATACGATTGATTAAAAATGTTGTATGGATATTGGCTATACATTTTAGGCTCCTTTGCTTGAACTATGAAATGTAGTTCGTTATGGTGGATATATTATATCACACTTTCTCCAGTTTGTCACTATCTATTTATAATTATTTTTCTGCTTTAAAGCAATAGTTTAATATCATCATGTATGCTCCTGTCGGCTAAAGGTTAAGTCTCTGCCCTGTTTGAGCATTTTTTATGTCTAATTTATGCAAAAACACGACATCTGCAAAAAACATGTCGCTTTTATTTATTGACAGTCCTGTATTGGCGGAATTATAATTAAAGTAACTTATTGGGCGGCAGCCGACCGAAATTTTCTGCAAATACTTGAGGAGCTTTTATATATGAAAAACTACGACTCCACCCTCACCACCGCAAAATGCACCCCCGGGAAGCATTCCGCGGACTTTTCATCAATAAAAATCACCGCCGAAAAGGGCGACGTTATTGCGTATGACAACGTGGATTTCACCGGCGCGAAGTGCCTGCTTTTGGAGGCGGCAGTCTGCCCCAAAAGCGCCCGGACGATAGAATTATATATCGATGACGTGTCTGTCGAAAACAAGATCGGCGTTGTTTACATCGGCGGCATCGACTTTGATTTTTCGCAGTATTACGCCGATATTCCGCTGATTTTAGGCATTCACAGGCTGATTTTCCGCTTTACCGGGCACACTGAGCTTGAAGCCGACTTTTTTAAGCTCAGCTCATACACAGGCAGCGAGACCGAAGCCGAGCGCGCAAGCCGTATGAAGTGGTGGAAAGCCGCTAAATACGGCATGTTCATACACTTGGGTGCCTATTCATATCTCGGCGGCGAGTATCTCGGCAAAGCGACCGACTAGTACTCCGAGTGGATAATGGATACCTTCAAAATCCCGAAAGAGGACTATGCAAAAAACGCTGTTGCATATTTAACCCCAAGGATTTCGACGCGAAAAAGATAGTCGCCGCCGCAAAGTCAGCGGGTCAGAAATATATCGTCACTACCTCCCGCCACCACGAGGGCCTGAGCATTTATGACACTAAAATACGCAATTTTAGGGACTTTTGCCTTATGAACAAAAGCAGCTGCCCCGAATATTCCGGCGGGGATATTCTCAAAGAACTGTCGGAGGAATGCCGAAAATCGGGCATTCACTTCGGGGCGTATGTCACGATCATGGACTGGCACGACCCGTCGCAGGAGTGTTGGAACGAGAGCCGCATAACCGACGGTCACGATAAATCGGAATATGTTTCGCAGCTGAAAGGTCAGGTGTGGGAACTCCTCGAAAACTACGACGCGGAGGTGCTTTTCTTCGACGGCGAGTGGGTGGACTGGTGGACCGAGGAGGACGGCAGGGCGCTTTATCGCTTTATCCGAACGCTTTCGCCCGACTGCATCGTCAACAACCGCGTCGGCAAGCGCAATCCCTCCGACGGCGACTACGGCACGCCCGAGCAGGAAATTCCCGCAGAGGGTCTCGGCTACGACTGGGAATCGAACGTCACGACGAACGACAACTGGGGATATAAAAAGGGCGACGAAAACTGGAAGTCGCCGCAGTGGATAATTTCGAGCATTTTGGATATTGCGAGCAAGGGCGGGAATCTGCTTTTAAACGTTGGTCCCGACGGAAACGGCAGGCTCGAAAAAGCGCCTTTTGATAATATGTCAGCCGCAGGAAAGTGGCTTGAGCGCTTCGGCGAGGCAGTTTATTGCACCGAAAAAAGCTGCTTTAAAACCGCGGTAGATGATGACATTCGTGTCACCGCAAAACCCGCCGAGGAGAAAATTTACATTTCTCTTCTTGAGACAGACCCGAGTAAAAAGGGTAGGATAATCCTCCCGCCTCTTGATAATAAAATTCTTTCGGTCAGAGAGCTTGCAAACGGCAGAAGCACGGGGTTTGAAGCTGATGAAAAGGGAATAGCGATCAATGTTCAAAAAACCGAAAAGCAGGATTACGCGACGGTTTATGAGATAAAAACGGACGGCTTTGAAGGATAGCGAAAGGAGAAAATCATGTTCAAAAAATTCGCCTCGATATGTTTAGCAGTGTTAATGATTTTTGCGCTTGTAGGGTGCGGAAAACAAAGGCGGCAGATAATTGAGCTTACGCTTTCGACGGAGGATTCCGAGGCAATTTTAGCGGCAGCGGGCATCATGCTCCCGCCGGTCGAAGAAGCCCCGGCGGCAGGCTCAACGGTCAAGTGGCTCTGGGATTCCGACCCGTTCCACAACTATTCCGAGGACGAGATCGTGAACACCGGGTATTTTACGTTTCACACTAAATATGGCTGCGACGTCGAGTGGGTGGAGACGACATATGAAACAAAATTCAACGACCTTGCAAGCCTCGTTCTGACAGGCACCTCGCCCGACTTTTTCAACGCGCAGTGCAACACCTTTATCGAGGTTTTCCCGATCCCCTGCATAAAGGGAATGTTTCAGCCGATTGACGATTATGTGGACTACAGCGACCCGCTCTGGAGCGGCATGAAGGACTTTGCAGACAGGTTCTGCTCGCTAAACGGCAAGCACTACGTCATCTGCACCGACCTGACTTTCGGTAGCGTTTGCGCCTACAACCGCAGGGTAATCGACAAGTGAGGATTTGAGGATCCCGCCGAGCTTTACTACAATAACGAGTGGACTTGGGACGAATTTTACGAGATGTGCGTGGAGTTTTCCGACCCCGACGAGGACAGATATGCGCTCTACGGCTGGGGATTCGACGTCGGGCTCATGGATTCGAGCGGCGCTAAAGTACTTTATCTCAACACCAACATATCCCACAGGATATGCGATATGCGAGGGTGCGGAAAATCCCGAGGGAATGGCGCTTTTGGCGGCATGCGAGAGGTTCAAGGTGCTTGATCCTACAGTCATTTCAATAGATGAAAAGCAGCTCAAAGAGACGTATTTGTGGACAAAAGAAATGCTTGATATGTGGGACGAGTGCTACCAGCTGGCAAATTCCGGGAACGTAATGGTCGGCTACGGTCAGGGACTTCAGGGGTATTGCTCCGCCGACACGCCTATAACTACAAACGGACACGAAGCAGAGGTCAAAACGTGAGCGCAGCTTAAGGAATCTTATGAGGATCTGCTGCAATATCAAATCGACGAGGTCAATCAGGTCATCGCCGACTTCATTGCAGAGGATAAATAAATTATCTAAAAATCTTTAGGAGGCTGCTTATGACAAGAAATGTTCTGGACGCTAAGATAAGCTTTTGGTTCGACGATTTGAAAATCAGTCTCATAATGATAAATCACAGCATTCTCGAATGGGATTATCCTCGGCACAGCCACGGAAACAATTTCTATGAGCTGCATTAAGCGTTCGCCAGACGCAGAGCTTTCTGCAAAAGGCATACGGCGACAGCTTTATAAATATCCGAAAGCGCTTCAGGCTCGAAAAGGCAAACGAGTTTATACAAAGCGGCATGAACCCGCAGGAGGCTGCGATAAAGGTGGGGTATGAAAGTGCAAGCAGCCACGGAAAGCCGGAATAAGACGTGACCTCCAAAGCACATAGAAGCAATATCTGCATATCTCGGTATATGGTATGTGGATAAAGCTTCGGAAAGGATAATTATGTTTAAGAAAATTTTTCGGTGATGATTGCGGCGGCTGTCATTCTTGGCTCGGTGACGCAGGTTTTTGCGGAGGGAGACGCCGTACATATCAATATCGACGTCAACTCCGGCAGGCGGGAGATTTCGCCGTATATTTACGGCATTAACGAAAATCTGGCGGATTCGGGTGTGTCCGCAACCGCGATAAGAGCCGGCGGCAACCGATATTCCGCATACAACTGGGAGACGAACGCTTCGTGCGCAGGCTCGGACTGGATGCACTCCTCCGACAATTTTTTTGTAAGCAGTTTAAGAGAAGATGAGCAGAATACCCCCCGGCGAGGTCGCTTTGAAGCTGTCCGAAAAATGCACCGAGATGGGCGCATATTCGATGATGACACTCCAGATGGCGGGGTATGTTTCCGCCGACATGAAAGGCTCGGTCTCCGATAGGCAGACGGCTCCGTCAGAGCGTTGGAACGAGGTCATATTCAAAAAGGACGGCAAGTTTTCCCTAAAGCCCGACCTCGACGACGGCGTGGTATATATGGACGAATTTGTCAATTATCTTGTCAAAAAGCTTGGCGATTCGTCGTCGAAAAAGGGCATAAAGGGGTACTCGCTCGACAACGAACCGGGGCTTTGGAGCGGCATTCACCCCGAAAAAACGACCTGCAAGGAGCTGGTGAATA
Source organism: uncultured Clostridia bacterium (assembly GCA_947624155.1). Lineage (GTDB taxonomy): Bacteria > Bacillota > Clostridia > Oscillospirales > Ruminococcaceae > Faeciplasma. The sequence goes on along the minus strand of CANQJB010000065.1, from coordinate 6,144 downwards.
AATCAATCGAGCTGTCCGAAGCGGTCAAAAACGTCGACCCCGGTGCGGAAATTTTCGGTCCGGCACTGTACGGATTCGGGGCTTTTTGCGATCTGGTGGGCGCGCCCGACTGGCAAAAAATCAGCGAGGGCAAGGATTACCGCTGGTTTATCGACTACTATCTTGAGGAGATGAAAAAGCCTGAAGAATCCCATGGCAAGCGGCTTTTGTATGCAATCGACCTGCATTTTTACACCGAAGCGCAGGGCATCTGCAACGAAAGATACTGCCACCACTACGACAACGAGGAGTGCGCTTATGCGAGAATGGACTCGACGAGAACGCTCTGGGACGAAAGCTACCGCGAGCGTAGCTGGATAACGAACACCGGCACCGATCTGATGCCGCTTTTGCCGAATTTGAGCAGTCGATCGACAAATACTACCCCGGCACGAAGATCGCGATTATGGAGTACAATTTCGGCGCGGAGGACCATATTTCGGGCGCTGTCGCGGAGGCTGACGCTCTCGGGATATTTGCAAAATACGGCGTTTACCTCGCCACTCTTTTCACCGGCGAAAACCCGTTAGGCTGCGCTGCAATCGACCTTTACACGAATTACGACGGCGAGGGAAGCGGCTTCGGGAACACTCTTGTGAGCTGCGAAAGCTTCGACATTGAGCGCTCGACCGCCTATGCCGGCATTTTCGGCGACAGCAGCGACGTGGTGACGGTGGTAGTCACGAATAAGTCGTTTGCGGATAAGACGACCACGGCAATCGCCCTGAAAGGCGGGAATTTCGGCGTTGTCAGGGGGGTACACGGTCGACCCGGAGACTGCGGAAATTGTCAAGGGCAGTGCGGATAAGATCGCGCTGAATGATAATAATGTTAATTATGAAATGGAGCCGCAGTCGGCGTCGCTGCTGGTGATTGCAAAGGACGAGGGAGCGATTGCAAAAACTGCGAAAACGAACTGGAGCGCGAAAATGTCGCTGATTGTTGCGGGGGGTGTGGCGGTGATCGCAGCGGGGTGCGTCGACGTTGACATTGTGAAAAAAAGAAGATATAATGGTAAGAAAACTACCTACGGAGGCACTAATGAAATTTGATTTAACAAAAATCCCTTTTTCACGCTGCGGCTCATACATGGCTCTCGCCTCGCTCCTCGCGAATTGGCAGGGTCACGGCAACGCTGCGGGGCTTTATTTAAAGACGGTCAGCGGTTCGGCGAACAGCCCTTTGGTCGCTAAAATTGATTTATCTTCTAATAATGCTTTTTCGTGCGAGCTTCAGGACGGTTCCCTCACTGCTTTTGCAGAAAATTACACATATGATTTCTGCTACCCCGACCCTCAAACGCTACTTATCCGCGGTACTTCGGGCTCCAAAATAACGTTCGACTTCATGACAGAGAACGGTCCTTATGATTACATTTATGAGCGCAAAATTGACGGAAAATCATGTTACATTGCTAACTGTTACAAGAATAACACAAGCTTTGTGATATGGGCGCAGGATGGCGACATCGCCCTTGAACAGCGTTGGAGTGAGCAGACGTCGGAATTTTCGCGGCTGAAAATCTCGGGGCAAGACGGTTTCTTGCTCATAATAAAAGAGATTCCGACCGAGTGGGACGGAATCGTTTGCGAGTATGATTTTGATGAATGCCGCAAGGCGGTCGCTAAAGAGTTTAACGAATTTTTGGCAGGTTATCCTGCAATATCCGGATATGATGATTTGTCAATTTTAGGAGCATACATAAACTGGTCGGCATATGTCAGCCCGCGCGGATTTTTAAAGCGCCCTGCGATGCTGATGTCGAAAAATCACATGACAAACGTCTGGAGCTGGGACCACTGTTTCAATGCGCTTGCGCTTAGCTACAAAAATCCGGCGGCGGCATGGGAACAGTTTATGTTAATTTTTGATTTTCAGGACGAGAGCGGTCGCCTGCCGGACAGCGTGAACGATTCAAAGATAATTTGGAACTATGTCAAGCCGCCGATTCACGGCTGGGCGCTGATGAAAATGCTCGAAAACGGTTTGCAGCCGACCCGCAAGCAGCTTGCCGAGGCATATGCAAAATTATTAAAGCACACCCTCTGGTGGCTTAATTACCGCGATTTTGACGGCAACGGGCTTCCGGAATACGCCCACGGAAACGATTCCGGCTGGGATAATTCGACAGTCTTTGCCGCCGTTCCGCCGGTGTGCTCGCCCGACCTGCAAGCGTTCTTGATACTGCAAATGGACGCACTTTCGGAGCTTGCAAAGCGACTTGAAATGCCTGATGACGCGGAAATGTGGAAATGCAAATCTGAGAATATGTTAAATCTGTTCCTTGACAAATGTTTCAGAAATGATCTGCCAATCACTTTCCGTTCCGGCACGCATGAGATAATAGAGAACAAAAGTCTGCTCCCGTATCTCTGCCTTGTCCTCGGCGAAAAGCTGCCGGAGGAGTATCGCGTAAAAATCATCGCAAACTTAAAGAGCGGAGAATTTATCAGCGAACACGGCTTTGCGACCGAGGGCCTCGACAGCCCTGCTTACCGCGACGACGGCTACTGGCGCGGTCCGATTTGGGCGCCGTCCACGGTGATTTTATGCGACGGCTTACAAAAATGCGGCGAGGCGGAGCTTGCAAAAGACGCCGCCCGAAAATTCCTGCAAATGTGCCAAAACAGCGGCTTTGCGGAGAATTTCAACGCGAAAACCGGCGAGGGGCTTCGCGACAGGGCGTACACTTGGACATCGAGCGGGGCATTCATTCTCGAAGAAGAGTTTTTGGCAATTTGACCGTCCAAATCTAATATTTTCTGCTGATTGTAAATGAAAAGCCGAGGAAAACCCCGGCTTTTTCTTATATTGAGCGTCGGTACTGCGGGCGGGATAGGATTTCGGAGTCTTTGCTCTCCCCTATCGCCGCCCTGATTTTTTGCAGCTTTTTACTGTCCTCCCGAAGCTCGACATTCTCTTTCAGCAGTTTCTTGTTATGCTCGCTGACCCGCACATAACTGTTCTCTTTTCTGTCGAATTTCGCCTTTAATTTGCGATTCTCGGCTTGCAAATCAAGCACACTGCTATATAATGACTTGATGAGCCTGACCGCCTTATCAAGCACGGGTTTTGCCTTTTTCTCGCGATATGTTTTTGCAGATTCCAAAGCTCCCGCCTCGGGTAGCAGTTTATCTACATCATCGGGAAAATTCTGCGCCAGTTTCTCCGCGCTTTTAAGTTTGGAAACGGTCTGATTTAGTTGCTTTTCAACTGTCCGCAAGTCTTTTTTTGTGGATTCAATTTCGGCATTCAACTGCTCGACTTCCTCGGTTCTCTGTTTCTTCTCGAAGTCCAGAACTGATAGATGCTTTTCATGCGTTTCCTTTTGCTCCCATTCAATTCCGTGATTCATCATTACCTCGGCGAGAGCCTCTTTTTCCGTTTGCACCCACTGATTCCACTCGGTCATGCCCCTTGTGCCGCCCTTGAAACCGAGAGTCGCCAAAGCCTGTTTTAGCGATACTCGGGTATCCAATCCCCGCTTGCTCCCCGTCGTGAACGGCACGAAGTCAATGTGCAAGTGCGGCGTGGCTTCGTCCATACAGAGAGATGAAAAAATCCCATCTGCGCTATCCGTGCCAAACATTCGACGGGAACGACTATGAAGACGTAAAATTTGCCTATGAAAATTAAAGTCTTAATTTCCATCTTGCCAATGTTAGAAAAATATGCTATACTAATTATAAAAGGAGATGTTTTTATGCCGATTCCAAAATACTATGAATTCTTTGCGCCCGTTATGGAATGTCTGAAAGACAGCAAACCGCACTTGTCAAAAGAAACGCTTGATTATTGTGCAAACTATTATAAATTGTCGACAGAAGAGCGTAGCGAAAAGTTGCAGTCCGGTCAATCTATTCTGTCAAACAGGGTCGGATGGGCGCGTACATATTTATCCAAGGCGGGATTAGTCGAAAAAATAAGCAGAGGCGTTTATTCCATAACCGACGAAGGCAAAAAGGCCATTGCGAACGGTTGCGACAAAATCACATACGAGTATATGACAAGATATCCCGCGTTTGTGGAATTTGCAAAGCGTACATTCAATAAAAAAGACAGCCACGCCCCGGAAGAATCCGAAATGTCGAATGACAAAAGTCCCGAAGAAATGCTCGAGGATGCCGCCGCGCAGCTCAATGCTGATCTTTCTGAGGATCTGTTGGGCGAGCTCATGAAGATATCGCCATATGATTTCGAGGGAATAGTAGTTAAACTTCTCATCAAAATGGGCTATGGCACATTAGAAGAAAATAAAGAGGCAGTTACACAAAAGTCGGGCGACGAGGGCATAGACGGCATTGTCAGCGCCGACAAGTTCGGGTTTGATTCGATTTATATACAAGCAAAGCAGTGGAAGCCCGAAAGCGTAGTGGGCAGACCCGAAATCCAGAAATTTTTGGGGGCATTGGCAGGTCAAGGCGCATCAAAAGGTATTTTCATCACTACTGCGCAGTATACAAAAGAGGCTGTCGCCTTTGCCGCAAAACAACTACATAGCAAAATCGTGCTCGTAGACGGTAAACAGCTTGCAAAACTGATGATCGAGTACGACCTTGGCGTTTCGACCGTAGCGACCTACAAAGTAAAGCGAATTGATTCGGATTTCTTTAGCGAAGATGTGTAATAAGCATATCCTGATTTTGATTAGCCACAGTGTCAAATTATAATTCCGTCACGTAAGGCCTTGACAAGTTTGTGATGACATAAACGATTTTTTAATCTGTAGTTATCGGGAGCCTAATTCTAACATAACAACTCAAAATTTAACGACAAAGGAGGTGACTTAAGATCATGAATATAAAGTATACCGGGAATGATACGAGCAAATCAGAAAAAGGCAAAGTTCATGTCAAAAACGGTAATTTCACAGGATGTGGAGCCAGAATAGATGATAACCCAAAAGATTGGGTTGAGACCAGTGAGGCCGTGACTTGTGAAAAGAACGGTTGCAAAGATAAATAACTGTAGCGTAATTATTAGGCTTCCGTACTAAATGTAATAAGAGCTAACCGATTTAATCAGTTAGCTCTTACTATTGGAATAATGAAAAAAATGTTGCCAAAACGTTGCCACGGAGGGGTATGATACCGCTCAAGCCGCGCATTTACGCTGGTTTATGAGGGTGAAAGGTCACTCCCACTCTCAAAGTGAACCTTTCACCTAACTATTTTTGCATAGGTGATTTGGTTCTTATCATTTGATTTGACGCAGATTATACGAAAAATACTGTATCCCCTATCTTTTGCTATCAGACTTTGCTATCACCAAGCCACTCAGAATAACTCCTTGGGCGATGATGGTTTTTATTATATCACACTTTATCTCATTTGTCACTGACTATTATAATTTTCTGATTTAAAGTAATAATGCGCATGGGAAATCTATAAGGCCCCTATAACCACTTTAGATTACTAGCAACACTGATCAACTAATCATATTGCTCTTCTCCTTATCACATACTCTAATTTCTCTGCCCATCTGCACCTCAATAATCTTCAACGCGGTCTTGGCTTTAACAGTATGCTTCACACCCTTCGGCAGCTTAATCACATCGCCCTCATGCACTGCAAACGTCTTGCCGTCAACTGTCGCTTCGCCCTCGCCGGAGATCACCGTCCAGACCTCGTCGCGGTGGTTATGGCTGTGATAACTCATGCCCTGCCCCGGGTTTAGCGTGACCTTGATTGTCAGGCTCTCCGGCTCGACGTTGACGACCTGATAGCTGCCCCAGCTCTTCTCCGCAAACATGATCTGCTGGTCGATCTGATCGACGAACGGCTTTATGTAACTTGATTTATTTTTGTCCGAGACGAGTATCCCCTCGGGGCTCGCCGAGATCACGACGTCTTTTAAGCCCATCGCGAGGACCGGCACGCTCAGCTCGTTGACGATGTGGACGTTTTTGCAGTCGTCGCTCATCATCGCTTCGCCGACAATGTCGTCCTCCATTGCTTCGGTCAGCGTATTCCATGTGCCGAGATCCTTCCACTCGCCCGAAAAGCGCATCACCGAAATGCTCGGCTCCTTCTCAACAACGGCATAGTCGAAGCTGATTTTCGGAAGGTCGGCATAGCCCTCAAAAAGCGCCTTATAGTCGCTCGC
>CANQJB010000064.1 GCA_947624155.1 uncultured Clostridia bacterium | reverse complement strand
CCGAAGAGGATATCGACGGAGTATGTGAGATAGAAAACGCCTGTTTCACCGCGGAGGCGTGGCCCCGCGAGGATTTCGAGGCGCTTGTCTGCGAGGACAGCGGTATCAGCACATCGCTTGTATATATCGCCGACGGAAAGGTTGGGGGATATATCTCCGGCAGCCATATCTGCGACGAGCTTGAGATATATTCGGTCGCGGTCGCGCCGTCTCTTAGAAGACAGGGGATCGCGAAGGCGCTGATCGGCGAGCTGGAGCGGCTTGAAAACCCGAAGGCAGCGTTTTTGGAGGTCAGGGAGTCGAACATTCCCGCGAGGAAGCTTTATCAGAGCATCGGATTTCGGGAATACGGAATCAGGCGGGGATATTACAGCCGCCCTGAAGAAGACGCGGTTACGATGAAAAAGGAATACTGAGGCGCGGGAATAAACGGTGGCTCAGGCGAAGCCCCGGACCGCTTCGCGGTCCTGCGCGCCGCGCGGGGCGCGGCGCGCTCGGCGGGCCTGACGGCCCGCCTCGGGGCTTCGCCCCGTCAAGGCGCATTGTTGCAGTTCTACTTGTTTGATACCCAAGCACCGCCGCCTTTCCCACCCGGCTTCAAGCAATTTTTGAAAGAAGTGATAACTTGAAAATTTTAGCAATCGAATCCTCCTGCGACGAAACCGCCGCCTCGGTAGTCGAGGGCGGCAGAAAGGTTCTCTCTGATGTCGTCGCGTCCCAGATCGAGGAGCATAAGCTCTACGGCGGAGTTGTGCCGGAGATCGCCTCGCGCCGCCATGTCGAGAGCATATCCGGCGTCGTGAACCGGTCTCTAGCCGACGCAGGCTGCGGGCTAAAGGACATCGACGCCGTCGCCGTGACTTACGCCCCGGGACTTATCGGAGCGCTTTTGGTCGGCGTAAGCTTCGCAAAGGGTCTCGCAATGGCTGAGGACAAGCCGCTTATACCCGTTCACCACATCGCGGGCCACATCGCCGCGAACTACATCACCCACCCCGACCTCGAACCGCCGTTCCTCTGCCTTGTAATAAGCGGAGGTCACAGCCACATAGTCGAGGTTCTGAGCTATACCCGTTACAGAGTAATCGGCCGAACCCGCGACGACGCCGCCGGAGAGTGCTTCGACAAGGTCGCGAGAACCCTCGGCTTCCCATATCCCGGCGGAAAATACATCGACGGGGCGGCAAAGAACGGCAGCCGCACCGCCTTTAAATTCACCCACCCGAAGGTCTCGGGCGGCGAATATGACCTGAGCTTTTCCGGCCTGAAAACCGCGGTGATAAACCTTGTCCACAACGCCGAGCAGCGCGGCGAGAGCCTCAGCCGCGAGGACGTCGCGGCTTCGTTCCAGAAGACGGTCGCAGATATCCTCGGCGAAAAGCTCTCTGCGGCGGCAAAGGACCTCGGCGCGAAAAAAATCGTCGTCGCCGGAGGCGTTTCGGCAAATTCCGGCATCCGCGCAAAGATGAGCGCAGTCGCGAAGGCTCTCGGCGCTGAGCTCTATCTCCCCGAGCTGAAATACTGCGGAGACAACGCCGCAATGATCGGAGCCCAGGCCTATTACGACTTTCTCGCCGGACGGCGGGCGGACGAAAGCCTAAACGCCGCCGCGACCCTCTCGCTCGAGGACATATCGCTATGACGCAATATTTGTTTAAAGGAGTGTTTATATGAAGCTTAGAATCCTTGCCGCTGCGCTTGCGGCGGCGGTGCTGCTTTCGGGCTGCGCCAACGAGATCGGAGAAACGGTCGTCAGCCGCGAGACCGAGCCGACCGAAATATATGACCTGCCGCCCGAGCAGCCTGCATATCCGGTGAGCGTCGGCGGCGAGACCTTCGATTCCGCGCCGGCGAGCGTCGCCTCGCTATCCCCCTCTCTGACCGAGATCCTCTGCGAACTCGGCGCGTCGGACAGGCTATCGGCCGTCGGGGACTACTGCGACTGGCCTTCGGAAACGGAGGCTCTGCCGAAGCTCGGAAGCCCCGCAAAACCTGATTTAGAAGCGATCAAGGCCGCCGCGCCGGAGCTGCTGATAACCCAGTCCCCTCTTGCGTCGACCGAGGAGCTGACCTTAGAGCAGGCCGGGATAAAGGTTCTGACCTTAGACGCCCCCTCTACCTATGCCGAGCTCTGCGAGGACTATATTCAGCTCGCCGAAATCCTCTTCGGAGCAGTCGACGGGCAGAACATCGCCTTTTCCGCCCTTTCGGGGCTTGATTCCGCGATGAACGCCGCGCTCGGGCTGGGGGCCTCTAAAAGCTTTGTGATCGTCGAGGCCGAAAGCGGCGACGGGCTGATGCTTTCGCCGGGCGGAACGCTCTGCTCCGATATGCTCTCGGTCTTCGGAGAAAATCTCTTCGGCGGCGAAAAGGGATATTACGCCTCTCCCGAGGTGCTCTATATCCTCGCGCCGGACATTATCTTTATGGCCGACGGGGTCGACCGCGACGAGGTCAGGGAGCATTTTCCGACCGCCGAGATAATAAAAATCGACTTCGAGCGCTTTGAGCGGCCGAGCGGCCGCCTCGCCGAGGTGATAAACGGCTGCGCCGCCGAGATCGGATAAAATTTCGCCGAAATTTGTCTTTGCTTATTGACATCGGCGGGATTAAAAGGTATTATTGAATAGTGTGGCAATGCAAAGCGAAAAATTTTTTCGCAATGCAATATTTTGCCCCCTCCGCGCGTTTTATATTGTGTAACATAAAAGCGCGGAAAAGAAGTGTTACCAAGACTACCGAAATCGAAAGGAATCATCAAAATGAAAAAATTACTGACAATCATTCTTGCTCTCTGCCTTGCGGCGTGCGTGTTCACCGCCTGCGGCAAACAGATCGACGACGGGCCGGTCGCCCCCGCCCCCGCTCAGTCCGGCGACCAGCCGGTTGTGACAACCCCGACCGAAGCCGAACAGCCTGCCCCCGATTCTCCCGCAACGCCCGAGGTCCAGGGGCCTCCGCCCTCCGGCGAAACATGGAACGGCTATGACATCGGATTTGTCAAGGACAACGGCCTCGACTATATCTGGAACCAGCTCAGCGACGAGATGAAAACCAACCTCGCCCAGATGATGAACGCGATCAGAAACTTCCAGTTCTTAGTCGAGCTCGACTACGGCGTGCCTTACGACCAGAGAATGGAATTTTTGCAGTTTATCTATTACTGCACCATCGACTACCCCTATATCGGCAACAACTTCAGCGTCAATAAGAACGCCGACGGCGACGACACTACCGCAAAGGTCATTATCATACCCTATAACACCGCTACCGTTGCGACCGAGCAGGAGGGTTGGGCGATGGTCGACGAGCTAAACGCCGAGCTCGACAGAATAATCGCCGGAATGCCGGACGGAACCGAGTGGGAGAGGATCAAATATCTCCACGACTACCTCGTTTTCAACACCACCTATACCGAAGACGCGAAGCTTCCGTTCACCGCTTACGGCGCGATAGTCGAGCATTGCGCTACCTGCCAGGGCTATGCCGACGCGATGCACCTTCTTCTCGCAAGAGCCGGCTTTGAGACCTGCTTTGCGGTTGGCCGCGGCGAAGACCTCAACCAGACCCACAAGTGGAACTATGTCCGCCTCTCGGACGGCAACTGGTATGTCGTCGACCCGACATGGGCCGATCCGACCGGCCAGGACGACCCTGATTATATCTGCTATGACTACTTCATGATCTCCGACGACGTCCTCCTGCAGGATCACGCGATGAAGTTCGACAACGCCTATTATAAGGATACCTGCGGAATGGACTACTATTACGACATTCCCGAGGCGACTTCGATGGAGCTCAGCTATCACAGGGTGATGGGCTATGAGTGCGACACCGTCGACGAAGCCTATGAGTGCGCGAAGAAACAGGTTCTCGAGTGCGCGAAGGAGGGCAGACACTACGTCTATATCAGAATGACCTCTCTCGACGCCTATAACGAGGCCAACGAGGTGATCTTCAAGGCGAGCGGCGAGCAGCACAGAATGATGGAGATACTCGCCGAAGTCAACGCCGAGGTAGGCGAGACCTTCCAGGAAAGCTGCTGGTCCCGCTATGGCGGCCACGACGAAAACGACGAAGGCCCGCTGACATTCATCATCACGCTGAAGGATGCGGAATAAGCGAAAGCTTATAACGCCCGAAAAGCTTCGCTGATAGCGCGGAAAACCGTGATACAGATACAGATTAAAGACAGATATGGAGGAATATCAATGAAATTCAAACGCATTGCGGCGCTGGTTGCCGCACTGATAATGGCGCTGTCAGTGATGGCTGCCTGCGGTCAGGTGCCTGACGTGCCTGTTGAAGGGCCTGCCGGAACTATCGACCCTTCGGTTACAAACGTTCCGGCGAACACCGTCGCTCCGCCGGTGACCACCGAGCCGACGACTACTCCCGCGCCGACAACCACCGAACCGACGACTACCCCCGCCCCGACAACCACTCCGCCGACAACGACCACACCGGCGATGACGACCACAGAGGCGACCACAAAGAAGGATCCCAACGAGTTCACCGTTGAGTCGATGAGCGCGACGATGTATGCGACGATGTCCCTCAATGTCAGAAAGGGTCCCTCCACCGACTTTGACAGGCTCGGCGCTCTTGCCGCCGGCGAAGCCGTCACCGTTACCGGACGCGCCTCTACCGGTTGGTATCAGGTCAGCTTCAAGGGGCAGACAGGATATGTCAGCAACATATATATGAGCGCGACTCCGATCTCCGACACTCCCAAGACAACCGGCGGCGACAGCGACACCGAAAGCGTTCCCGACGGCGATTCGGAGATAGTCGACGACGAGCCGGGTCAGACTCAGCCCGCGCCATCCTCCAACCCGAGCAGCAGCGCGACTCCTGCGTTTACCTCCGGCGAATGGGTCAAGAACAACGGCGCGACCTATATGTACAGTCTCTTTAAAGAGGACAGATTCAAGCAGGCGCTCGATAAGCTCGCCGGCGCGGTTGAGGTAATGGCCCCGTCCGTCTCGATGAGCGAATATCTCTCCAGCGAGGAGTGCATGGATATCGCGCAGGATATTGCCCAGATCGTCGGCACCGGCTACTGCTATTTCGACCAGGTCTCGAGCATCTCCGGCACGACAATGTATCTTAGATATTACTGCGACAACCTCGACCAGGCTAACGCGCTGATGGCAAACCTCAACGCCGCGGGCGACAGAGTCGTCAACGCGATCAGCGGCCTCAGCAACTATGACAAGGTCAGATATATCTACGAATGGATCACCAAGAACGCCTCTTATGAGCACGGCAGCTACTACGCCTCCGCCTACGGCCCGATCTGCGACGGTTGCGGCACCTGCATGGGATATGCAAAGGCCTGCTTCTATCTCCTTTCGAGAGCCGGATTCAACTGCGTATATTGCGGAGGAATCGGCGAGGAGGAGGGCCATATGTGGGTCAAGGTCTATCTCGACGGCGACTGGTACAATATCGACCAGGGCTGGTCCGACCCGAAAACCCCGACATCAGTCGACCCGAGCTATGTCGACTATGCGTTCCTGCTTGTCAGCGACAAATATATGCGCAATACGAGAACGTCGGTCTATGACCTCTCGAAATACTACTCGATGCCTGCGGCTGATTCCGACTCGAACAGTTGGTATGCCCGCAACGGACTTGTCGCGGGAAGCCTCAGCGAAGCGGAAAAGCTGATCAAGAGCGGCGTCAGCAACGCTCTCAGCAAGGCAAACGGCGCGCAGTATCTTTATGTCAGAGTCGAGCTCGCGAGCGAGGATCTCTGGCAGCAGTGCTATGATACTTATAACGGACAGTATGTCTACGACACTTATCTCAAGGGCAAGAACACCGGTTACACCTTTGACACCCGTCTTTCGGACATCAAGAATGATGTCAAGAGAACAAGGACAATCGTTTACAGATTGGTGAAGCAGTAATTTAAAAGTGCAAAGAGCCTCCGCGGAAGCGGGCAAAATAAAAATCTCCCGTCTCAAAAGAGGCAGGAGATTTTACATATAGTAATATTCAGACTCAATATTACAAATTACAGCACTTTTTCGGGGTAAACACCGGCGGAGTGGAGGTTGCGGAGCTTCTGCTCGGTGTCGGCCTTGTCCTCCTTGTAGGTAATGCCGAACCACTTATCGGTCGAGGGCTTTGCGAGGACCTCGAGGCTGCCGTCCGCGAGCATATCGTTCACCATGACCGGCAGCAGGCACTCGGCCTTGATGTCGGCGGGGGTGAGCTTTCTGAGAAAGTCCTCGAAATAGCGATCCATCGCGGGGAGGGTCTTGTCGCTGAAGCCCCAGAAGTTCATCGAGACCTCTGCCTCGGGGTCGACGTCGCCGACCGAGCTTGTGATCTTTCCGTCTTTGGGGAGGATTCCGCCGGTCTCGGTGACTCCGAGGAGCTTTCCGCCCTCGATCTTGCATATTCCGCGGGTGACGCCGCCGTTTTCGCTGACGGTATTTTTGAGGATATAGGGAACCATCGCGCCGCTGTGCTCTCCCATTTTCGGAAGCATTTCGCGCATGATCTTAAAGCACTCCGCGCCGTAATAGTCGTCGGCGTTGACGGTCACAAACGGTTCGGTCAGATATTCCTTTGCGCAAAGAACCGCGTGGACGGTTCCGAACGGCTTGGTGCGTTCTGAGGGAAGATCATACCAGCCCGGGAGCTTCGAGAAATCCTGAACGGCGTAGCAGACCTCGGCTCTGTCGCCGATCTTCTCGCCGACCTCCCGCCTGACCGCCTCGACCATTTCCTGTTTAAGAATGAAAACGACTTTGTTGAAACCGGCCTTGAGCGCGTCGTGAATGGAGTATTCCATTAAAAATTCCCCGTTCGGCCCGACATGGGAGATCTGCTTGTCGCCGCCGAAGCGCGACCCCAGACCTGCCGCGAGGATAAGCAGTGTTGCTTTCATATCATCAACCTCCTTGTTGAATCTGTTAGTCACAGTATAACGCATCTGCGCCGGAGTGTCAAGGAGATTATTTTATGTATTTTGAACATTTTCGCAATTTTGAGCGGAGAGACTGAGTGGCCGCCCCCTCCCACCTATTAGGGGGCAACACTTTCTTGCGTTCCTAAGCTTATGTTATTCAACCCGCCCCCTCCCTTTTGGAAGGGGGCGGCGCTTCGATATAATGCCCCGACAAAACTTTCATGGGGGGTGGGGATTAGAATAGCATGAGCGAAGCGAATACCTTATACCCTCCGGAGCGTCTCTTTTCGGCGCGAATGCGCATCGGCGCGCCGTTTCCCTCTGTTAGACGACGAAACAAAAGCCCTCTAGAAGGCGCGCCTACCGTCAGCGTTTCAAGGAGAGAGTCCAGAGAGGGGGAAATCGCAATCCTCCTCTCTGGCGTGTCTTTTCGCTTCACTTTTCTGCACGAGCAGAAAAGTGAAGAAACGGGTTCCCGAGCTCAGTATCAAAGCCATGCAAACACTTTGAATCTGCACTTTTTTAGAAAGACTCGACCGAAACCTCTGTCTTTGCCGCCCAGACCGCGCACCATCAGATTTCCGCCTTACTGCGCTCCGCTTCCCCCGAGCTGCGCAAGAAACAGCGACGCATTCGCCTGCCCGGCGGTTCCGGGCGCTGCGACATCAACAGCCTCGCCGGAGGTGTTGACAAGCGTCAGAACGTCGCCGGCGTCGGCGGTAAATACCGCGACAGCAGACTGGTTCGTTCCGTTCGGAACGAGAACCCCGCCCGGCAGGGTCACTCCGTTGCGCTGAATCGCGAACGGGCCGTCGGTGCTGCTTACCTCCGCTGCGGCGATATAGGTTCCGGGGTTGGCAACCTGAAGGCCGTTGGCGGCGTCGCGGGTGATTCCTGCGGTTACGGCACCGTTTTCGGCGAGAGGTACCGCCGCCCCCGCGCCGACCGTCTGAGCGGCTGTGCTGAATGCCTGAGCAAGCTCCGCGACGGCGGGCGCTCCTGCCGCGCCGGTTGCTCCCGTGGCTCCGGTGACGCCTGTCGCTCCGGTTGCCCCCATAGGTCCCATAGGACCTGTCGGCCCGGTAGGTCCGACGCCCGCAGGCCCCTGAGGCCCAGTTGCACCGGTGGGACCGGTTGCACCAGTAGAGCCCTCAATTTATGCACAACCCGCTGTTATACAGCAGGCTTAAACTCTTTGCTTGCAGAGAGCGGCTTATTATTCTCAACAAACTCCGCCACCCTTTGAAATTCATCTGCAAAATTAAAGTTAATCGTTATCTCTCCGCCCTCGTGAACCCAAATCGCGTCCACAAGCTCGACCAGAATCCCACGGTTCAGCGAGGTGATGTTTCGATATTTCAAAAACGTGGTCAGATATGGGTCGTCGGCGCCAAGATCGCCCGACTTTTGAATTTGTTCCCGAAGATAGGCGGCGTTTTCCGTATGCTTTTTAATCTGCTCTGCCAATTTTGCCTTTAATCGCCTGTATTCCTCAGCGGAGATTTCTCCGCTTTTCCAGTCGATATAAAGACTGTCCGAAGCGTCGGTCAGAGTTTTAAGCTGCTTTTCCGCTTGATTCAAAGCGATTTCGAGGCGCTTATTTTCGCGGTTGACGGACGGCGCGCTCGCTATTTTTTCAATCTCTGCCGAGAGATTATCGACAAGGGCAATCTGCACCTGTAAAGCCGCCAACACTGCGCTTTCGAGCTTATCCTCGCGAATCGTGTGCTTCGTGCAGGTCTTTTTGTCGGAATAGGTTCGGCAGGAGTAATACGCTATGCCTTTAGCCGTCTTTCGGTGCATAGCCTTTTGACAGTCGGCGCACCTTATCAATCCCGAAAACAGGTAAACCTCGCTTTTTTCTGGAGCATTCCGCGTATCTCGGCGGTGAAGCGCCTGAGCCTTGTCAAAAGTTTTACGGTCGATGATAGCCTCATGCGCGTCGGGAACACGAAACCACTCATTTTCGGGAACGGCGACCTGCTTATGTACCTTGTAACTTATTACCCTGTTTCGCCCCTGCACCATAGTTCCGACATAAACCTCGTTCTGCAAAATCCGTGAGACGGTACAGGCTGACCACAAGCCGTCGTTTTTTCCGGAATTGGGATTTTGATACTTAAGCCCTTGCTTTTTCTTGTAGTCTTCGGGATTCGGCTCGCCTTGCAGATTGAGCTTTTGGGCGATTCCCCGCTTGCTCATGCCGTCAATAAACCATTTAAAAATGCATCTGACGACTTCCGCCGCATTTTCATCAACAATAAGGCGGTTTTTGTTTTCGGGATCTTTTTTGTATCCGTATGGCGCAAACGCCCCGATAAACTCTCCGCGTTCTCGCTTCATCTTAAATGTCTTACGAATTTCCTCTGAAGTCGTCGCGGCGAACTGCTCGTTGAACATTCCGCGAATCGGGATCTCAAGTCCGCCTGCCGAGCGAGGGTCGCGGTAGGTGTCGATAAACGGCGTTCCTGTGCAGATAAACCGAGCTCCGTTTATCGGGATAAATTCCTCCAAAAATTTTTGCTGATCAGCAAGGTTGCGGAACCCTCTCGCAAGCGATTTTACAATCATGCAGTTGACCTCGCGGCTTATAATGCAGTCCGTAATCCGCTTAAATCCGGGGCGAGATGTATCTGTACCGCTCAATCCGTCGTCCGAAAAAACACCGACGATTTCATAGCTGCCCGGTTCAAAATAGTCCGCAACAAAATCTCGCAGAATTTTCTCCTGATTGATAACGCTTTCGCTGTCGCCCTCGTTTTCGTCCTCGCGCGAAAGCCTGATATAAAGCCCTATTTTCCAGAACGGCTCGGCGGGTCGTCTTGCCGATTCTGTCTTTCTTATTCGGGGCATGATACCTCCTTCCCCTTATAATCACGGTCACATTATAACATATTGATTTGAAAAACTCAATGTAAAGCGCTAAAGTCATGCACTTTATTTTAGTCCGATAAAATAATCGGAGAGTATATTTTTCAAATCCCGCCCCTGCGGCTTAAACCGAATTTTCACCAGCACGTTTCCGACCAAAAAGCAGTACGGATTTTTAACCTCGCCAATAAATCGAGCAATCTTCTCATCAGCAGGCAGTTCTTCGTCAATTTTAATTTCTCGAATATCCGCAAGCTGAGCACGGTCAATCGACGTAATATCGGCGCTCGCAAGAGATTTAAGAGTTGTCGAACCAATCATCGTAGCCCCTCCGAATCGGTTTTTGTAAAGGGTATGCGAAATGGCGTGGGAGTTATTCTTGCAACTCGTTTTTGTCATGTAATTTTGTTTTCTCCAGATTATGGTGTAAAGTTTTAGATATGTTGTCTGCAACCGTTTGCAGTCGTTTGACCTCACTGCGTTTTTCCTTCAACTCCTCATACAATTCGTTCTGCTGTGATGTCAGTCTTTCAATTTCCGATTGCAAAGTCTTATAGCTTGGTATTTTTGTTATATGGTGCTCGGCAAAGTATCGTTTCGCCGAATCCATAATGATAAACTCGCTTTCGTGCTGCTTGCGGAATTTGCCCCTCGATCGGTCAGACTTCAACGACCTATATTCTTCCCGAATCGACTTTGTATTTGCATACGCAAGCACACGTTTTTGGAGCTCCTTTTTGTCATCAAGTTCGGCTTCAACAGCTTTCAAAGCATAGCGGCACTCGCTTTCCTCGGTCTTTGCGATAGCAAGGGCAGTCTGTAAATCTTCAAGCGAATCAAATCCGTACTTTTCAAGCTCTGCAAGGCTCTTGGCAGACTGCTTCAAGTTGAACACTTTTGCCCAATGCTCGAAACCCGCACCATTTTCGGGCGTTACATCAACCATTCGCAAAATACTGTCGTGATAAGTGTCGATTTTCGCATTTTTTGCCCCTTGTAAACGCTTGAGGATACTCGGTCGAGATGATATGCTTTGCTCTCCATTTTGCGCTAACTGTAACGATTTCTGCTCAAAAACAGCATTTATTGCGGCGAGATTGAAGTTGTCGCCCAAGCGTCGAGCGGTTATAGGTTTAGATCGGTCGGAAGTCAGATATGACAACCGTCCGCGACTTTTCTTGACGGTCACACCCTCGCGAAGAAGCAGGGCAGAAAACTCGTCAAAATCATTGGCTGAGGAAAGAGCCAAGCGGATTAT
>CANQJB010000063.1 GCA_947624155.1 uncultured Clostridia bacterium | reverse complement strand
GAGGAACGAGTCCTTGTATTCGCACGCTTCAAAGAGAAAATATTTGTCTCCTCCCGCGCGATACGTGCAGCCGAGCTCGCGGACGACGGCGCCGGACGATATCGTCGGGTCGCTGTCGGCGGCGAGCAGTATCGAGGCGCACATTCCCGTCGCGGTGCTCTTGCCGTGCATACCGGAAACGCCCATGCGAACGCGGTCGCGGCTCATGAGCCAGCCGAGAAAATCGGCGCGCGAGATGCGCGGGATCCCGAGCTCGCCCGCGCGGACGTATTCGGGATTGTCCGTCGGCACGGAAACCGTATATATGAGCGCGTCAGCGCCTTCGACGTTTTCCGCCGCGTGCGTGTGGTATACTTTTATCCCGTGCGAGGAAAGGTCGTCCGTCACGGATGTGGAGGACTTGTCCGAGCCCGCGACTTCATACCCGCGCGAGGCGGATATCGCCGCGAGAGAGCTCATATTTATACCGCCGATACCGACAAAAAATAGCTTTTTCGCGCCTTTGAGCAGCTCATCTATCTTGTCCTTTCCGTATCTTGTGTTCATTGTGTTCATATAAATAAAATTGCTCCTTTCAACTGGAAATGGGATAAAAATCTGTTTTGCCGAGAGAGTATTTATTTTTACGTTAAATATTAACAATCATGTTAAAATGACGTTAATTTTTTCTTTTCTTTTGAAAACAGACTCAAAAAGACACAAATTGTTCACACAAAAGCCAAAATTGATTCACACTTTTGGTCTAAAAAGGGTGTATAATGTGTTTGAACACACAAAAAAGAGTGTGTTAAACGTTCCTGATTGAGGCGCAGCCCCCGTCCTTTTCTTCCCCGTTTATGCCGCTTCATGCAACGGTGTATACTATAAACGATATAGATATAAAAATTCATGTCGTATAAACGGCAGGGGGAGGAAGAGCATGACAGTCACAGACGTAAGGATTCGGAAGCTGTTTGAGAACGGTCCGATGAAGGCAATTGCGTCAGTCACCTTTGACGGCGCGTTTGCCGTCCACGACATCAAGGTCATCAGCGCCTCGGGTAGAAATTTCATCGTTATGCCGTCAAGAAAAAATCCTGACGGAACAAGCCGTGACGTCTGTCATCCGATAGTCTCCGATTTTCGCGAGGAGATCGAGACGAAGGTGATGGAAGCGTATCACAGAGCGGTTGAAGCGGCGCAAAATGACGCGACGAGTGTCGAGGGAGATAACATCACCGAGTAATCAAAAGATAGCAAAAGCCCGAACGTGTCGGGGGCGAGAGCCCCCGACCTTCCTTTTTCTTTACACGATATTATATACCGCGTCAGTCAGTTTTGCCAAGCGCAAGCGGGAGCTTTTGCCATATATTCCGGGAATTGTATACGGTTTGTGCATCATAGATACGCACTATTCAGTATACCATAAAAAGAGCATAAATGCACTGCTGTTTTGCAATTTTTTTGGTTTTGAGATGTAAAAAATCGCAAAATCCGTGTAAAACGACGGAAAAAAAGAATGAAAAAGTATTGCAAAACATGTGCCCGTGTGTTATAATGCGGTATGGCTCCCAAAAGGGGGCTATGTAGGGGTATAGCTCAGCTGGTAGAGTACCGGTCTCCAAAACCGTGGGTCGCGGGTTCGAATCCTCCTGCCCCTGTGAAAAACGCCTTAGAATCGAGAGGTTCCAAGGCGTTTTTCCTTTTTATTTTGTGCGACCTGTCAAGGTGCAAGGTCGGGCGGATTCGGCGAGAACGGGGCGATTGCAGCGGGGTGACAGCGAAAAGCGTAAAAAAGTTTACAATCCATGCACCACTTCTTGGTCGAGAGTTTTTTTGCGGTCTTTCCAGTCTGGCATATATATACTTAAAAAATCATAGAATTGTTTACTATGGTTAGGGTAGATAAAATGTGCAAGCTCATGCAAAACAACATAATCAACACATGCAGGTTTAGCTTTAATCAGGTATTGATTGAAAGTAATTACATTGCGATTGACGTTGCAGCTGCCCCAAAGAGTTTTCATACGCCTAATTTGAATTTTTGGAAAGCATATCCCGTATTTTTGTATTATTGGATAATATTTTCTGACACGTTCATTGAGAAAGTTAATACTTTCTTTTCGCCACCACGTTTCAAATTGTTTCATAACACCGGGTTGATTGTTTGGATTTATGTTGGAGATTTTTATTGTCTTTCCTTCGCGAAAAATGCTGTTTTTTATTCCAGTTGAGACAGAAAAAATCAGATCTTCCCCAAACATTCTTATCGAAAATCCGTCGCGAATCTCAGTCGTTGACGAATATCCGGCGGTGGAGCGGAATACCTCCAGCTTTTCCTCTATCCACCAGGCTTTCTGATTTAGAAAGTAATATACATCATCTGACGACATTTTTTCCGGCACTGATATGCATACATCCAGATTAGGATACACTTTTAGCCGACACGTTTTTATATTTTTTTTGACTATGGAAACAATTGCTTCCTTTTGTGACTTTGGCAGTATAACGGTGATCTGATCCATGTTAATATATTCTCTTTGCCATCATCATTATTTCATCAATGATGATATCTATTGTGTCAAAAGACCAATCTAATCCATTATCTTCAAGAAAGTCAAACAATAAATCATCTAATTCCTTTTTCATTGTACGATGGACAATAACATTATCACGCCAGTCGCGCTTTGCATTTGACGAAATAACCTGTTTTATGTCCAAAGAAAGTTTTCCTAACGCTTCAAGATTACCCTGCATTTGAACACCGGTTGCTTTATTAATTCCACTGCAGACGGCTCCGAAAAAGTTCTTAGCATCTCCATCGTTCGCAATTATTTCCGGATAATTGACAGAGCTTCTTCCCGAACGATAATCTTCAGCCATATTTTCCATTGCAGAAAGATATTTTTCGCTGTCTCGTTCTGCCATATAGTCTTGTATGGTTTTTTGTATCCGTTCCATAAAAGTTATGTAGCGAATCGGATCCTCATATTTCGATGATTCGAGTACTTCAACTTGCCGTGTCTGTATTGCCTCCGCTTTTGCCTCATTGGATCCTAAACGCGCAAGCTGTTCTTCCATTTTGTCCTTGTTCAAAATATCAAGTGGCTCAATAACGATTTTGGCATCATCTGCTGTTACATATGTATTTAACAGATGGCGAATACCGTCCTCATATTTTGAAAAGTCTACTCTGTCATTAAAGCGCAGGGAAACGCTGTCCTTTAATTTCTTGAAGAACAAATAATCTTTACGGTATTCTTCCGCCTTGCTATATCCTACCGATTCAAATAATTCATAGTTTGAATATAAAAAATCTACTAATTTCGCAAATACGGACAGTTTATTGTAAAAATCCTTCCTAATCGTGTTTTCACGTAAACATTCTTGCCAAACGTTAGCGGCCTTTTCATTGTGCGAGATTCCGTCAAATATTCTCCACAGATTATCGTGCGCTTCCTCTAACTTGTTTTTTTCATCTGTTGCTGCGGAAAGGACATTTTCGATGTCGGATCGATCAAACGTATTCATACCCGACTTTTCATCAGAATACATATCCAGCGCGGAATTTAGTTTTTTGAAAATGCCGATATAATCAACGATCAGTCCGAAATCTTTGTTGTCAAATACACGGTTGACCCGCGCGATTGCCTGCAAAAGAGTGTGATCCTGAAGCCTTTTATCAACATATAAAACTGCCGCGACCGGTGCGTCAAATCCGGTAAGAAGCTTATTTTTGACAATAAGCAGATCTATATCTCCTTCCGGATTTACAAATTCTCCGGTTACGGAATCTTCATATGTTTCATAATTATTCTTATATAGAGGATTCACTTCTTTTTTGAAGAAGTCACCGATCAATTTTAATTCCTGCGGCGTGTTTTCTTCATCATCTCCCTCTTTTGCGCTATTTGGCGTAATAACTACGGCAGGATTTATTCCGCCAAGATCGCGCAATTTATAAAACATTTGAACGGCGACTGCACGGGATGAGCAAGTCAGCATCGCCTTAAAATGTTTTGGTTTAACATAATTTATGAAATGCTCATGAAGATCAAACGCAATCATATTCAGTCTCGGTTCTGTCTGCGCGAGTGCTACAAACTGACTGTACTTGGATTCAAGATCTCTGCGTGCTTCGTCTGTCAGTCCAACCGTTATGTGTTTCAGATGATTGTTTATTTGTTCGCTTGTGACTTTCTGCGGAATAACGCGACCTTCATAAACAATCGGAACCGTAACTTTGTCATCAATCGCATCCTGAAGCGCATATTTATCAATCAATGGACCGAATTTTTCATAAGTATTTTTTGAAGTTTCAATATTACGAGTGTCATTTTTTCTTGGATTTTTTATAAGTGGTGTACCGGTAAATGCGATTTTTGCAGCATTCGGAAGAACTTTGTTCATATATAGATTCAATTTTCCGTACTGCGTTCTGTGTCCCTCGTCAATGAACAAAAAAATGTTGGGATCAGTGCTGCAATAATCTTGCTTTACTGCCGCTTCAAATTTATTTACAAGCGCTGTGATAACGGTATTACTTTCATCTCCGAGCAGATCTATAAGTCCCCGTCCTGTTTTTGCACGGTGGGGACTCATCTGTGTATTTATAAAGTTGTCGCGTATCTGTTTATCGAGGTTAATGCGGTCGGTCACCATAATAAACCTTGGTCGTGTTATGGGGCAATCCTTTTTCATGCTTTCACGAATGATTATTTTCGTCAGCATAATCATTGTAATCGTCTTGCCGCTCCCCTGTGTATGCCAAATAACGCCGTTTCTCGTATTTTTGCCGTCTCTCAGCAAAATCCGATCCATACATTTTTTTACAGCAAAATACTGTTTGTAACGACAGATTTTTTTGATATTGTTGTCATAGATAATAAAATTTCTAATAATATCGAGCAACCGCTCAGGATGAAGAAGTGATATCAGCGCGCGATCTTGTTCTCTTTTCGTTCCGTCAGGCGAACACTTTTTACACCACTCGTCCAACCAAATCCTGTCGTCCTCGTGCCATGATACAAAATATTTTGCTGACGTACCGCATGTGCCGTACAGAACCTTGTCAGGATTGACTGCCATAACAAGTTGAGAATATCTAAAAAGCTGCGGAATATAGTCATTGCCCCAGTTGCGGATATTTTGATTTACTCCTTCAGTAACGTCAACGCTTGATTTTTTACATTCAATAACGACTATTGGAATACCGTTGATCAGAACAACTATATCGGGACGTGCAAATTTTCCGTTCGGACGTTCGACCTCAAACTCATCCGTGACCTGAAAAATATTATTTTCGGGATGTTCAAAATCAATAAAGTCAATGTCAAAGGACTGTTTCGCTCCGTCAGGAAGGACCTCTTCCACGTTTTTTCCGAAACAAAGCATATCAGACGTTTCTTTATTTGCAGCATAAAGTCCTGCCGCCGAGGGATCACTGATGGCTCGGACAGCAGCTGCGATAGAACCGCCGGAGAAATATCGCAATTCATTGTCACAGGGGTAGGTTCTTTTACTTAAAAAGGTCCGTAATTCCTCCTCGAATATTACATTCTTTTTGGAACCGCGTTTCAACTCCGCCTCACCCCGCGGAACATATGTATAGCCAAGTTTTTCAAGCACTCGAAGCGCTCGATCCTGTGATTCAGGGCGCTCGTTAAAAATCGTGTGGTCAGGCATATCGGTTTCTCCTTTGATCAGTAAACTAAATTAAATATAAGGGCCGTTATAAGTAATTCTGCCAATGTTTTTGATCGGTCTATAGCCTGTTTTATTATCTCCTTATTTTCTCGTGACAACCTATTATTGTTTTCTACCGCCAACTTATACAATGCCTTTATTTGCTTTTCTGTCATATTTTTACTCGTACAATTCCTTTCAATAGTAACTGTTCTAATGCTTTTTTCATTTTCATTTGTTCTTCAAGCTTACGCTGATGAAGGGTGATAAGGTTGTCGAGAGAGCGGAAGAAGGAACCTATTTGCTGTTGTTCTCGAAGTGATGGGAACTCAACTATTAGCTCTTTTACTATCGTTCCTGATAAGTTTCCTTGTCCGCCTTGTAGATAGGTTTCAGTGATGATACGCTTACTTTTTCTCAACCATTGGGTAAGGAATTCTGCATCATATTCAGCATAGGGTTTAATAGCTAAAATTGCTTGATTTATCGCACCTTTTAGCTTTGCTCGACCAACTTCTCCGCTTGTCGCTCCATATAATGCATATAGAATATCACCTACGGAAACAAGCCGCGCAGAAGAATTTTTAAGACCTTCTTCAGTAATAAAAAGTTCAGTTGTATCATTGTTTATTTCAGCAGAACGAATAAACGGAATCTTCCCACCATAGTACTCTTTAACACCTACAGTTGGAGTGCCTCCAGAGTATGAGTCACTAATTTCTCCCAGCATACACTGTTCCCAAGCGTCTATAAATCCGGGGAATCGTAGCTCTGGAACGCGTCTTCCGTTTTGCGGAAACATTTTGTTAAGGCAGGTTTTTTTCAAACTTTTGTACTCATAGATCTTTGCTTCGCAAAGATTAATAAGCTTGTCATATTGGCCTAATATCTCTGAGATTTTCTGCTGTTCGGCAAGTGGAGGAAAAGGCAGCAAACAACTATAAAAATCCTGTTCCGTCAAGTTCAAAAGTCCGTCGTCGCGAACACCGTGATTAATTTTCCTTGATAGCTGCTGATTTAAAAAACCGCTCACGAACAGATGATCATAGAATTCTGCGCACCCATTCTGTATTCTGAAGTTTTCAAACACATTGGGAACTGCGGCGGTCTCACGGTCTTTCAAACGATATATGCATCCTTGAGGGTATTTATTTGAGTTACCTTTGTTATAAGAAAAATCGCCTTTATGGAGAACTATGTACTTCTCATATTGCTTTCCCGAAAGCTCTTTCCCAAATTTCTCTGCCTGATTAACAAATCCTGTTCCGGCAGATATACTGACCGTTTCATAAGAGTCCGTCCCGGCAGCCTGTGTCAGTTTTTCTGCAATATCTGAAAGCTTTGCGACTTTCCAATTACAGGTGAAAATACCTATTTCTGTTTTATTATAGTGTTCGATGGAATGGCTTTGACGAATAGCATCAATTCTATCTTTAACGTCCTTATCCATCCGCCGTTACTCCTTCCTTTGCGTTTCTTGTGTCCTCACTTTTTTGCCGCCGATCCGTTTCACACTGTCAGAAAGGTCATCAATATCTGCTGCCTCAATCTTCCTGCGAGCAGAATCATACTTTTCATACTGTTCAAGCGCTAACGCATTTGCAACCTCACGCCGAACTGTTCCGAAGTCCTGCAGCACCTCTCTGCCGTTAAACCGCAAAAACTCTCCCAGCTTGCTTTCCCAATCTGCCATGTGCATTTCCTGATGAGACTTTGCCATCAGCTCTGCATGATCAAGGTACATGTTGACGATCAAATTTAATGTGCTGATTTCGTCGTGTGTCATATAATTTTTGGCGACAGTAACATCCGTTTTGCGAACCTTTGCACCCTTAAATGCGGTGAGACCCATATTATCCTTGGAAGCATCTGCGCGCGAAGCAATAATCTCAGGTGCAGTATGTCCGGTTGCCGCATATTCGAGTTTGTTCTGAACAGACTGAAAAAACCTCTGTGCTGCATCGCTTTTCGCATCATAGTCCACAGAAAGAGCAAAAATATCTTTAACCTTCTGATACAGACGTTTCTCACTTGCACGAATATCACGGATTCTTTCCAGTAATTCGTCAAAATAATCGGCGCCGAATTCTTTGGGATTGCTCAGACGTTCGTCATTCAGAACAAACCCTTTTTTCGTATACTCTGTCAAAATGCGGTTTGCCCACCTACGAAAATGAATACCAACATTGCTTCTTACGCGGTATCCGACAGCGAGGATCATATCGAAATTATAAAATTTTTGTTCTCGTTTTACCTCACGCGATCCCTCTGTTTGAACTTGTAAGTATTTCTTACAAGTTGAAGATTCCTCAAGTTCTCCGTCTTGATAGATGTTCTTGATGTGCAGAGTGATGTTCTGAGGGGTTGTCTGATATAATTCTGCGATGGTTTTCTGTGTCATCCAAACCGTATCATCTGAAAAATAGACATCAATTTTTGTGTCACCCTTTTCGGTTTGATAAATAAGAATTTTTCCGGATTCACTAATTTCGTTATTCATAAGCCAAGCTCCTTAAGATATTTTTCCATTTGTGCTTCTGCTTCGGCAATCTCCGATTTCAGACGTGCAATATTGCCCCTGACTTTCTCAATATCAACAAGTTCTTCTTCCTCGAAAGTATCCACGTAGCGAGGAATATTAAGGTTATAATCATTGGATTTGATTTCTTCGAGTGTTGCTACATGGGCAAACTTATCTATATCCCTACGATCACGGAATGCTTTAATAATTGCGTCAATGTGCTTTTGTTCCAAAACATTCTGTTTTTTTTCTTTTTTAAATCGGTTGTTTCCATCTTCGTCTTTTCCGGAGGCGTCAATGAAAAGCACATCGCTTTTTGAGCGGTTTTTCTTGAACACGAGGATACATGCGGGAATAGAAGTTCCGTAAAAAAGATTTTCAGGCAGACCGATAACAGCATCCAGCAGATTCTCGTCTACGACTCTTTTGCGAATCCGTTCCTCGGCGGCACCTCTGAATAATACACCATGTGGTGCGACTGCGGCAATTCGTCCATTGACTGAAGCGCTCGCAATCATATGCAAAAGAAACGCCCAGTCACCTTTGCTTGACGGTGGAACTCCCCAGTCGAAACGATGGTATTTATCTAACGATGCCTCCATTTTAAATTCTTTTTTTCCTTTTCCTACTGCATCGCCTCCGGGGTTAAATCCTGCCGCCCATTTGTCCTTTGAGAATGGCATATTTGCTACAATCGCATCAAACGTAAGAAGATTTCCGTCCTCGTCTTTGAACATCGGATTTGCAAGCGTGTCTCCCCATGCGATTTTCGCGTCCCTTATCTCGTGGATATACATATTCATCTTAGCCATAGCGACAGAGGAGCCGTTAACTTCCTGCCCAAAAATAGAAACTTGTTTTGAGTTTTCTTTTTTTGCCGCTTTTATAAGCAATGAGCCTGAACCACATGTCGGATCATATACTCTATCCCCTGGAGCAACACTGACAATTTGAGCCATTATTTCGGAAACAGCTGCAGGCGTATAGAATGACCCTGCTTTTTTGCCTGCCATGCTTGCAAACTGAGCAATCATATATTCATATGCGTCGCCGATAACATCAGCAGGAACCTCTCCATCTTTAACTTCGATTTGCGAGGGGCGGAGGTTAAGCCTTGACAGATCTTCCAAAAGTTCGTGTAAGATCGCGTTTTTATGCTCGCGGGTACCGAGTGCGTTCTCGCTGTTATAATCTGTCGTGCTCAGAACTCCTGCCAGCTGATGATAATTATCGTTCTCAATCTGGCGCATGGAGGTATTGATAATTTGGCCGATATTGTCTGAATTTCTTTGTTCATAGATAGAAGAAAATGAGCAGTCTTCCGCTACGGTAAACGGAAGATAGCGTTTTTGCCGTTCTAATCGCGCCCCTTCATAATTCTTTTTCAATTCATCGACTTTTTCGTCATATGTGTCGCTTAAGTATTTCACAAACATTAGTGGAAGAATATAATCCTTGTAGTTGGCAGCGTCTATTGTATCGCGCAAAGAGTCTGCTCCTCTCATTAGCGCATTTTCAATATCCTTTTTGCTTGTACTCATTTTATACCTCTTTTGATTATATCTTGTATTTCAAGCTCTGTAAGTTTATTTTGTTCTTCTATCAACCTATGGTACAGTTGTTCTGTTTTTATATTAGCGGAAACTGCTTTTTCGATCAGCATCTGAGTTTTCGGTGGCGGAACAGGTACATTAATATCATAAAATGTTCTTATTGTAATGACCTGTTGTATTCGCGCTCCTTCAATAGAAATCATCCTATCTGAAATATATTTTGATGCTAACAAACAGCGCAGATAGCCCGGCATAACACGGTTGTCAAATACACGGATTACGGCAAGCTGCGAAGGGATTAATATCCCCGTATCTTCTGAAGTAATCAATGTGGGGAAAATGGGGGATACGAGCTTTACTATGATATCATTTTCTTTTGTGAGAACGGTCTGATCAATAATTTCCTTAGATATAAAGTCTTCAAGATTTTTGTGTTCGACAGTGCCATATTTGTTTAAAGATCGCAGACTTAAGCGTTTATATCTCTCTTTTTCTTCTTCAGGAAATTGTGCTTCTTTTCGATTCAGCACCAGACCGCTTTGAACGCTTGCAATATCAGACAGCTTCATAACTGTTCTCCTCAATATAATTCAGCGCACCCGTTATAAAGCGGGTGCGCTGATCCGCTTTAGTCAGCGGTTGTGCGATTCAGGGCAACAATACTTACATCCGTCAACACATGTATAATATTTTTTTGCTTCCTTGACAGCTGCCTGGGACGTGGTAAATTCGCCTAAATACAGACGATTATCTGCATTAGGAAGGTAAGTGCAATTTGCACGATGTACCTCGTGTTCCCCTGT
This sequence comes from uncultured Clostridia bacterium, assembly GCA_947624155.1. Taxonomy (GTDB): domain Bacteria; phylum Bacillota; class Clostridia; order Oscillospirales; family Ruminococcaceae; genus Faeciplasma. The sequence continues at coordinate 808 of CANQJB010000063.1, read as the reverse complement.
CGGCTGAGCGTTTTTGTTTACATAAAATCTCAACGAAGTTCGCCTCCTCTCCGAAAAGTAACAAGACTTCGTTGACAAACCACTCTGCCCGTGGTATAATTCCTTTAGCTGAAAGGCAAAACGAAGGGACTCTCGGAATCAGTGGCAGCTGTTTCGGGGGTCTTTTTCTTGTCCTTTGATATAATAACATACCTTTAATCGATTGTCAAGGGAAAATCGAGAAAAATTTTGAAAAAAGCTATGTCATGTGAAGCATGTGACTATATTTTTTAAAATGCCTCGTAATAAAATTTGATTACACATGCTGTTAGCGCAGCATGCTAAATTAATTCCTCACATCTCAAATCCGTCCGTGATCCCGTTCAGCCGCGACGTATCCTTCCTCACATAGTAAGTCTCCGTAATTTGTGACGTACTGTGCCCGAGCAAATCAGCAACCTGCTTCGGTGAGAGCGCCTTTATCGTTCCGTCCGGCTGTTTGATCCCGTTCACAAGCGTTGACGCGAACGTGTGGCGGAGACTGTGCAGACCGCGCTTTTCCAGCCCCGCGCCTTCGAGGATGCGGTAGTACCGCTTGCGGAAGTTCATCGGGCGGGTGAAACCGCCGGTTTCGTCGCAGATAAGCGGCGTGTTCTCGCCGAAGTACGCCTCACTTCGCAGCTCCTCGATCATGGCGATCGCAGTCGAATTCAGCGGTACGTCGCGCTTGCTCGACGCAGATTTGAGCTTGCCGATCCTCATCTCCGAGCCTTGATGAAGGTTTTCAAGCCCGTCGCGGGAGACGACTTCTTTTGTCCCGCGCTGTATG
>CANQJB010000062.1 GCA_947624155.1 uncultured Clostridia bacterium | reverse complement strand
TATTGGCAGATCACGGACACGACGCAGATGAGCTATGAAGATCAGTTGGAGCTTGACTATAAGTACATACGCGAACGCGGAATTCGGACGGATTTGAAGCTGATTTGGATGACGATAAAAGCGGTTCTCAAAGGCAGGAATTATTGAGAGAGGTAAAGAGATTTGGGATGTATTCGCATAGCGCATGTCGTTGGCAAAATGGTAAACGGCGGCGTCGAGGCGGTCGTGATGATCTATTACCGCCACATCGATCACAGCAAGGTGCAGTTTGATTTTATCGTTGATGAAGATTCAACGTATATTCCACATGAAGAAATTGAAAGTCTCGGAGGTTGTGTTTATATTGTTCCACCGTATCAGAAGCTAAATAAGTATATCCCCACACTTATAAAGCTGTTCAAAGAAAATCAATATAAGATTGTTCATTCTCACATCAACACACTTAGCGTTTTCCCACTCTATGCAGCGAAAAAAGCTGGTGTGCCGGTCAGAATTGCACACAATCATTCGACTGCTGCTCCCGGCGAATGGAAGAAAAATATTCTGAAATACACCCTCCGTCCGTTTGCAAAAGTATACGCGACCCATTATGCCGCCTGTTCCCGGTACGCCGGAGAATGGCTTTTCGGCAAGAGATCCATGGGGTGCGGCGAGGTCACAATCTTCAACAACGCTATTGATTTAGACAAGTTTATGCATAACGAAAACGTGCGAAACGAAGTCAGGAAAGAACTCGAAATAGAAAACAAATTTGTGGTCGGTCACGTCGGACGGTTATGTTATCAGAAGAACCAGGAGTTTTTGATAGATGTATTCGGTGAAATACATAAGAAAAATCCATATGCTGTATTGATGCTTGTCGGCGATGGACCGAACAAGGAGATGCTTACGAAAAAAGCCAGTAAACTTTATTTAACAAAGCAAATACTATTCTTGGGCAACAGAAACGACGTGAGCAGGTTGTATCAAGCAATGGATGTGTTTGTCTTTCCGTCAAGATATGAAGGGCTCGGAATGGTTGCAGTAGAAGCACAGTTTTGCGGAGTAAGAACGGTGATTTCAAGTAAAGTGCCGGATGATGCTAAAGTTTCGGACAGCACATTGAGTCTATCGCTTACTCGCTCTGCAAAAGAATGGGCGGACAATATCTTGCAGAAAAGTTCGATAGAAAGAATTAACAATGGCATGTATGCCAAATATGACATCTCAAAAGAAGCAATTAAGTTGACATCGTACTATATTGAAGCCGCCCGCCAATGAAAAGTAAAATAATATCAGAAAGTGATTTATATGTATATTCAATACGTTTCCTTCGATATCTATGATACTCTTGTTAGAAGATTATATCCAACAGAAATATTGTATAAAATGATGGGCGAGAGACTTAAATTAGATGCAAAGTTTCAAGTGGATGATTTCTCTGCAAAAAGAATTGAAGCGGAACAGATACTAATTGCTCAAGGAAATCGTTATTACAATTTGTTTGATATATATAGCAGTGGAGTTTTTTCAGGCATAGACGATGATAACAAGCACTATTTGATTCAACTCGAAGAGGAATTTGAAACACAAAATACATATCCTATCGCGGAAGGTAAAAGACTTTTTAATCAGTATATAGAACAAGGCAAGAACATTATTTGCATTAGTGATATGTACCTTTGTTCCGAAACTTTGAGAAAAATTTTGCTCAGAAATGGATACAACCCTGAAAAAGTTTATGTTTCGTGTGAATGTGGGGCAAGCAAAAGAGACGGTACACTCTTTAAACATGTATTAAAAGAACTCGATATTCAAGCCCGAACGGTATTACATATAGGGGACGCGATACGAAGCGACATATTAAATGCTTGGAGAAGCGGGCTGCATACTTATAGAGTATCGAGGAGCGGCGTTATTTCATCTGATTATTGTTTTAATATAGGTTTTCATCGCTTCGGAAGGTTGATGCTTGAGTTTGTAAAATGGATTCATAGGCAGAGTGATGGAAGAAAGCTGATTTTTTTGACCAGAGAAGGAGCTTTCTTTCAGCAATGCTATCAAATGACATTTGATGAAATAACTGAACTGATGGCAGTATCAAGAAAGAGTGTTATAAAAAGTGCATTACCTACCCTATTGGAGAAAAAACTTTTTTCTGAAATAGTATCTGATATGAGCTTTCAATTGACTGATACAGTTTCTGATCTATTCAGTCGAGTGGGATTATCTATTGAGAATTATCAAGATGAATTACAGAAAATGGGGGTATTGGAGCAGGATAGCATTAACCAATCGACGCTGAGAAGATTGGATATCTTATTTGAGAAAAACAAATGTACAATTATTAGCGAGTTGAGCGATAGTCGAATTTTGCTCGAAAAATATTTGAATCAATTTGTGGATAAAAACGATTCCGTGGCGCTTGTTGATATTGGTTGGAAAGGTAGTATGCAAAACACTTTGCAAGCATTATGGCAAGCAACAGAGGGGCCGCAGGATGTTATCGGGCTATATTTCGGGACTACCCAAAAAGAAAACAAACGAGGGTTTTTGTTTGAAGCCGAGGAAGGCCGAGCGCAGGATACTCTATGTTTTTCCGGTCTGATTGAGATACTTACCACACCGTGTATGGGTTCAGTTACAGGATATCGATTGGATGGTAATGCAGCAGTCCCCGTTTTAGCTGAACCGGAGTTTACAAAAGAATCATCAATACATATTGGAGCAGTTCAACAGGGCATTTTTGAATATATTCGACGTGCCAGTTATTTTATAGATTATATTGACGTTGGTTTGGAGAAAGAAAAGGATCGGTTTGTTCGGTGGGGGTGTTTGCCAAGTAGAACAGATATAATTCGTTTGGGCGACTTAGATGTATATGATAATAATGCCTATTTAAAGTTAGTGGAGCCTATAACAATCAGCGATTATATTCATCCGAAAGAGATAAAACGCAAACTGTTGCAATCAAAGTGGAAAACAGCTGCGCTAAAAAAGATATTTATATTCAATCTTCCATACAATCAGATTATCAATTATCTTAGAAAAAAGCACAATAAAAGCAAGTATAGTATGTAAAAAGATGAAAAAAAGGAAAGAGAGGCAATATGGTGGAAATCCATGTCTGTCACGCAAATAATGATAACAAAAATGCCGGTGGAGCCTATATCATAATTCGCCGTGTTGAAAACGAAATGCGCAAGTATGGATACGTTTTTGACTATATCACCATGGACGAGTTTGTAACAACAAATAATCCCGATCTCGACTTATTACCAGGCTCCGTTGCACATTCGGCCCATTTGCGCGGCAACCGTTGGCTTGGGCATATTAAGCTTCCCTTCTATGCATATTCCATATTCAAAAAGTGCCGTTATCCTATCGTACATATTGATATTGATCTCGCCGGCAAGGCACTGTTGTACGCGATCCCCGCAAAACTCAGCGGCTCTAAGGTTATAGTTCATTCACATTCCTCGGGAATCGACGGCGATCACCGTTTCCTGAAAGGACTTGCCCACAAGTTCGGAAGGCAAATATTGCCATTATTTACAGACGGGTATCTTGCCTGCTCTCAAAACGCAGTCAGGTGGATGTTTCCCGAGCGTATATGGAAAGATGCTGTTGTGCTTTTCAATGGGACGGATTTAACCAGATTTTGCTACAGCGAAGAGCTGCGCCGGAAGAAGCGTCTGGAATTAGACGTGAAAAATCAACTGGTCATAGGAAACATCGGGACGATCTGTTGGAGAAAAAATCAGCTTTTCCTTGTCGACCTTTTGAATGCGCTAAGAAAGCGGGGAATAGATGCGATATTACTGTTGGTCGGATCCGGTCCTGTCGAATGGGAGCAAAAGGTTCGTGATGCGGCAAAACAATATGACCTGTCAGATAGAGTTCGCCTGTTGGGCGTTCGCTCTGATACGAATGAATTGCTGAATGCAATGGATCTTTATGTTTGTCCGTCGTTTATTGAGGGCGCGCCGGTTACCCTGTATGAAGCGCAAGCAACCGGATTGCCGTGTATTATGAGCGATACGGTGTCAGAAGACACCATCGCAACCGACTGGTTAGAGACGGCAAGCTTAAAAGCTGATTTGGACGCATGGTGCGATCAAATGATGGATTTGCACATGAGATTCCGGGGAAAAAGAGCGATCTGCAAAATGGACGACAGATATGGGCTGACGCATATGGCGAAAGCGCTTGGTGATATGTACGGCAGTTTGCTTGGGAGAAATGCTGTGAATCCCTCTGAAGCGAAAAATAAATCGGGGGGGGGTAACAGTGTAAGCTGCATCACCGCCGGAAAGGCGGCAGCATGAGCGCCTCTCGCATTCCCGGGGAGACGCTGGTATGCGCAAACAGGGAAAGGGTTTTGCATATTGGCACCGATAATAAAAACAAAGGCGGCGCATATATCATCACGCGCAGGGCAGAGGAAAGGATTCGTTCATATGGGTATTCTTTCGACTATCTCTCCATGGATGAGTTCGATGCAGAGGACGATTCGGAAACTGCTTTGCTGCCGGATTCTAAGACATATGCCGCTCATCTCCGGCAGAACAGTGTGATCGGCTTTGTGAAAATGCCCGGATATATTCGCTCCGTTTTGCGAGAAAGCCCGTACAGAATCGTCCATATCGACGTGGATTTAGCGTGGAAAGCACTTCTGTATGCTGTTCCTGCCAAACTCAGTGGTTCAAAAGTCGTGGTGCACTCCCATTCCACGGGCATTGACGGAGACCATCGATTCCTGAAAGGACTTGCGCACAGGACATGTAGGCATCTTCTCTCTGTTTTTGCAGATGGATACCTCGCGTGCTCGCAAAATGCGGCCAAGTGGATGTTCCCAAAACATTTATGGAAAGATGTTGTCGTGCTCCCTAACGGGACCGATTTGGAGCATTTTCATTTTGATGAAACCGTCCGTAGGCAATGGAGAGAAAAGCTGGGGGTAAGTCAGCAGTTTGTCATCGGAAACATCGGTGTTCTATCAGATCTCAAGAATCAGTTATTTCTTGTTGATTTGGCGGGATATTTGCATGAGCAGCATATGGACGTACTTTTGCTGATCATTGGAAAATATACGCCTGAATGGGAAGAGAAAATAAGAAACGCAGCAATGAAAAACAATATTCCCGATAGGGTTATCTTGTATGGATACAGCACTCAGACCTGCGAACTGCTCAACGCTATGGATTTGTATATCTGCCCTTCCAAGGTCGAAGGCTTTTCTCTGACATTATGTGAGGCGCAGGCAACAGGATTACCGTGTATTCGATCTGAGGCAGTGCCGGATGAGGCTGTTATCTCTGCATGGACTGAACAAGTAGATTTGAGGATGCAACTTGATGATTGGAGCAAGGCGGTTAAGAAATTAGCCGAAAGATTTAAAGACAATCGCAATTTGCGCAAAGTCAAGGCAGATTATGGGCTGGAAAAAATGGCAGAAAAGCTTGAACAGTTTTATTCACAATTGCGTGAAAAATAAAGTAATTTAACAGTGAGGGTTAAGTGTGGTACCATATTTAGTTTGTTTTGTGTTTTCAACAGTGCTCATTGCCCTGTCCGAATATTCTTTACGACGAAATAAAAAAACATTTGCTGTTTTTTTAGGTTGTGCAGCAGTCTTGACATTATCAATTATGGCAGGCATTCGTAGTTATGATGTCGGAACGGATATTGATTTCTATATACTTCCGTTTTATCGACGCGCACAGAGCTATTCCGCAAGCTTTCAAAGCCTATGGAGTGCAAATGCCGAAAATGTTGAGGTATTGTTTTTAATACTGGAATACATTTCTGCAAATGTGTTTCATTCACCGCACTTTGTAATGTTCGCGCTGTCGCTGTTGACGAACGGATTTGTATATAAGGGAATTATTAAGCAGCGTGAAAGAATGAGTGTAGCTTTTGCATGGCTGACGTATTGCTTAATTTATTTTAATCTCAGCTTAAATATGATGCGTCAATCTGTAAGTGTTGCAATATTATTTTATTTGTTTTCTGATTTAGAAAAACTGAACTGGAAAAGAGTGATCTTCTTTTCTGCTTTTGCCAGTCTGTTTCACATCTCCAGTTTAATAGGGATTTTCTTTTACGCTGTATATCTCATTATTTGTCGCAAAAACCGTATCGGAGGATTGAGGCAGGTACTGTTCCTTGTGTTTATGCTTCTTCCTGTAATTATCCCGTATGCAATCAGAATGATAATAAACTTAGGAATACTGAATCAGCGATTTAATATTTATTTGGAAAATCAAGCAAATGCAGCAATTGGTAATTTGATTTTCAGAGTATTATGTTTGATCAGCTATGTGTTGCTATGTTATCACACAAAAAGCAATGACAAGAGTCGGAATTATTTTCTTTTATACGCCGGCATTATGAATACTTTATTTATTGTGAACAATAGTCAGATATTCATTCGTTTGAGAGCATATTTTGAAATTTATTCATTAATTTATGTCCCATCTGGACTTCGTGTATATTCTAAGAAAACAAGAGTATTGGTTACAGTGTTTATGGTTATAATGATGATTGTATATTGGTATTATATATATATATATATTCTTGAATAGCGGCGAAACATATCCTTACAGTATTGATCCGAATTGGGCAATACCTTTGTGATGATATATGCATTTTTGACTTAATACAAAGGAGTGCAATAATGAGTAAAATATTGACAATTAGCATAGCGGCATATAATGCAGAAAAATGGCTTGCCAAATGTCTTGATTCTTTCTGTATATCGGAGATCATGGATAAAATTGAAATTTTGATCGTAAATGATGGTTCTGCCGACAAAACCGCCGAAATTGCTTATGAATATGTGCCAAAATATCCAAATACCTTTATTTTGATAAATAAGGATAATGGAGGGCACGGTTCGACCATTAACACCGGCATCAAAGCGGCAACAGGTAAATACTTTAAACTTGTTGACGCAGATGATTGGGTTACAGAAGAAGGAATTATTGATTTGGTAAAAATAGCTAGCGTGTGCTCAGTTGACGCTATAATTTCCCCATATTACAAGTTCTATATGAATAGCAATAATATGCAAATACAGAATATCGTACAGTGTGAATTTGATGATTTTGGAAAAGTGATTGAAATTGAAAATTTAGCTGAAAAATGTGAATTTAGTTTACCATCATTAACCTTTAAGACATCCTTGTTGAAAGATAATTTTACGGAGATAACGGAAAAATGCTTTTTTGTGGATATAGAGTATGATGCTTTTTATTCTTGCTACATATCCAATGCGCTCGTTTCAATTACTCCTGTTTATGTATATCGGCTCGGAAATGATAATCAAAGTGTTGCAATGAAGAATATGGTAAAAAGAAGAGATCAACATCTTACCGTATGTAAAAAGCTGATGGAATTTTACGATAACGTATCCGAAATGGTTACGGAGGCAAATTCACAGATCATAATAAAAATATTAAGTAATCTTTATTCAAGCCAAGTACGTATACTACTTGAAATTGAGGATAAATGTCAATCCAAGAATGAGCTGTCCTTATTTATCATTTATACAAAAACAAATCATACGTCCTTATACAAGAAAATAGTTGAATATGGAAAGAAAGAGAAGAAGGAAACAATATTTCTTAGTGTGCTACTGGATAAAATACATTTTCATTTTTATGGCTTGATACATAAGATAGTTCATTCTGTAAAAAAGGAGGCTTCCTGATATGAATAGATGCTCAGTAATCGTTGGCTCCGGCATCGCCGGTTCAGTATTAGCCCGTCGCTTGGCGGAAGAACAGGGCAAGCAGATTTTAGTCGTCGAAAAGCGCAACTACATAGGCGGCTATTGCTACGACTACCGCGACAAAAACGGCATTCTGATCCACAAGCACGGGCCGCACATCTTTCGTACCGAGTCGGAAAAGGTATGGCGGTTCCTGTCGCGCTTCACCGAGTGGGAGGACTACCAACACAAGGTGCTGACCAACGTGAACGGACAATTTTACCCCATGCCGATCAACCTCGATACGGTCAATCAATTTCTTGGGACAAGCTACACCGCCGAAACGGTGGACGAGTATTTCGCGGCTCATCGGACCAATTCGTCGGAGATCAACTGCGTGAAAGATGTGATCGAAAGCCAAATCGGACCGGAGTTTTACCACGCTTTCTTTGAAAAGTACACCGAAAAACAGTGGGGACTTCCGTGCGAGCAGCTCCCACCGGAGATCGTCGCCCGAATCCCAATCCGCAAGAATCGCGACGACCGCTATTTCACTCACCGCTATCAGGCGATGCCCAAAGAGGACTACACGAAGATGATTCAGAGGATGCTGGATCACCCGAACATCCATATCCTTCTCAACACGGATTACAAAGACGTGAAAGACGGCATCGAGTGCGACCACATCTATTACAGCGGTCCCATCGACGAGTATTACGACTACCGCTACGGAAAACTGCCGTATCGTAGCGTGACGTTTAAGTTCGAGACGTACCCCATCGAGCAGTATCAGCCTGTGTCCGTCGTCAATTATCCGAACAATTATGACTATACAAGAATTACGGAGTTTAAGCATTTTTATCGCGGCATGACTCAAAATACAGTGATAGCAAAAGAGATTCCCGGCTCCGACGGCGATCCGTCCTATCCTATCCCGACGAATGAGAATAAGGAGCTATACAAAAAGTATGCGGATATTTCGAACGATAAAGTGACGTTTATCGGGAGACTGGGGGAGTATAGATATTATAGTATGGATCAGATTGTAGAGAAGATGTTGAACGAAAGGATATAAGATTACAGTGCTGCAGAACTCAGATGAAAACAAAATAGCATTACGCAACGAACGTTTGCAATATGTAGATATTGCCAGAGGATTGACCATGCTATGCGTCATACTCGGTCACATGGAATTAGATAACCTGAATATTCTTATTTTTTCTTTCCACATACCCTTGTTCTTTCTTGTATCTGGGTAATTCCAAAAGAATGAAAGTCATTGGATATGGAGTCCTCGAAAAATTCCAATAAGTTAAAACTTAAAGAAGGGATATAGAATACTATGAATTCTGTTGCGTTTATTTGCCCATTATATGATATGAAAAATCATTTTGATCTTGCTATAAATCTTTATAAAAGTAAGATTGATTACGATATCCAAGCTGACCTTATATTCATATTTTCCAACGAGGAACAAAAAAATAAATTTGAACTTCGAGTTAAAAATGAACTTGGCGTAGATGATATGATTTATAATATAATGCCGGAAGATCTTTCGTCATATAAGGCACAAGCAGTAACAAAAAAGCTGTATGGATTGAAAGAGTTTATGAACCAATACGATTATATCGTATTGGTTGATTGTGAGTCCATTTTTGTAAAAAAATTTGATGCCGGTCAACTTGCTGAAGAAATATGGAATTCAAAGGGAATGCTTGCTTCAAACATTTCACCAAGCGGTTTCTTTATTATGAGAACCTGTTATAAAACAATGGGACTTTACTACAACAAAAAGCTAAGAAAATCCTTGGGAACATATAAATATAATTTTTGGTTTAATGAATTGCAAGTATACAAGTGTACTTACCTTTCAGGCTTTTTTGAATGGTTAAGCCGCTTTGACATTGAAAAGATATATAACACATGGCACTGCTTTGAATATTATGTGTTTTATGCTTACTTATGTTTGGAACATGATTTCGCAGCAAAAAAGTACAAATATATTTGCAATGGCGGAATAAACGAATGTATCGAAATATTTAATATAAAAAAACAGATAAAAATATTAGCCGATATGAACTTGCACTGGACATCATCGCGTGAAATTATGTCTGATAATATTGTAATGAAATTTCATCTTGACAGAGACGTGACTTCTTCTGATTATGGGGAAAATAAAGCAGCAAATCCAGTAGTATTGATAAAACAAATGTTAAAAAGATATATTGTTATGTTTTTAGAAATACCTGAGAAAATAAAATGTAAGTATTTTGACAGCGAAAGCATAGGATAATTTGATATATATCGAATGTCTAATTAAAAAACTATATATGAAGTGATAAGGTAACTACATAATGAGTAATCGTATAATCATCCCATCTGCCACACTTATCCCTGAAGAATTATGGACTCTCGGCAAACTTCCCGGCATCATATACCCCATAAACCAAAGGATCGTCTTCGACTACCTATACGACCAGTACAAGGATTTCGCCATCGACGTTATATGCTATGAACAAGCCGAAAAAGTACAGCGGCGGCTTGAAAAGTACATAAACAACGGCGTAAGGATTCGCGTTCTCGATACGTTGAGCGACCTTGGTCACACGGTGTACTTTGCCCTGCAAAATGTTTCCGAGCCTGTCATCATCAACTTCGCGGATACGATCGTTATGGACGATATATCCACGATCGCCGGTGCGGACGCGTTTTACTGCCACGAGGACTATATGTCCGAAACCTGGACGTATTTTGACGAGGACAACGGCAGGATAACCAATATATACGACAAGAAATCCATCGATTCGGATAAAAAGAAAAAGCTCTTCGTCGGCGTGTTCAGCATCGTGGACAGCGAATATTTCCGCAGGTGCCTCGAAGAAGCCTTTGCTCAACAAGAGCTTTCGATGAGTACCTTCTATTTCGCGCTGCGGCGGTACAGTGAAAAATACCCAATGAAGGCGGTCACGACGGAGAACTGGTTTGACATTGGGCATCAGGATAAATATTATAACTCAAAACTGGAAGTGCGGGCGCGGGAGTTCAATCACATCACCGTCGATAAAAACCGGGGCATCCTGCGGAAATCAAGCGATGACAAGGACAAGTTTATCGGCGAGATCAAGTGGTATCTGAAACTGCCAAAAGATATTGAATACGTCAGTCCGAGGATTTTCGACTATTCCACATCTTATGACGACCCTTATGTGTCGATGGAATACTATTCTTATCACACCTTGCACGAACTGTTTTTGTACGGGGATTTGGAACGCCAGCAGTGGGTCGATATCTTTAACCGTATCCGATTCGTCTGCGACGATTTCAAGCGGTATACGGTAAATGACGAAAACATACAGCCGTCATTGGAAGAAATGTACCTGACAAAGACGATCCAGCGGCTGGATAAGCTGAAAAAGGACGAACGGTTCCGCTGCTTCTTTGAACGCAGTATTACCGTCAACGGGAAGGAATATATCTCTCTCGATCAGGTGATCCGGTTGCTGAAAAGGCTCATTCCCGCGCAGCTGTACGACGTTGAAAACTTTACCATTATCCACGGCGACTTGTGCTTTTCCAATATCATGGTGGACAGCAATCTGTCTTTCATCAAGGTGATCGACCCGCGCGGGAAATTCGGTGCGTATGACCTGTACGGCGACCAGCGATATGAAATGGCTAAGCTGTTCCACAGTGTTGACGGGAAGTATGACTACATCATCAAAGAATTGTTCGATGTGGCGTTTGACCCGGACAGCGTTTCGCTCACTTATCGAATCCACGAAAAAAAGAACAGTTTTGACTTATACAAAGTCTTTGTGGAAACATTCCGGGACAGGGTAATCGCTTACGAGGCAAAGACTTTAAGGAGATAAGAGGGAGAGAGGGCGCACTTTTTGCGTTTGAGAT
>CANQJB010000061.1 GCA_947624155.1 uncultured Clostridia bacterium | reverse complement strand
TATGATTTTAGCGGTGAAAAGCTGGACTTATTTGAAATTGAAAATAACGGTTCTGTTGACGGAAAAACCGAAGCTTTTACCGGCAATAAAACAATTTACATAATAATCGAATCGGACGGCAAATGCAGCGAGGGCAGTTTTTCGTTTGCTTTGGAAACGTAGAGAAATGAATTCCGCTTTATCCGTAAGATGAATTTTAATATGCGCGCTTTTATGCGAAAAAGCAGACGGTGTTCCGTCTGCTTTTTGTTTGTAACTTATCTGCAAATCGTCTTTGAATCACGCTCTGCCGAGGACAAGCCTTTTGAGGCGCCGGGCGGCCTGTACCGCGGCGGCGCAGCGCCCGGGCGGGTCGAGATATTGGTCGTCGCCCCAGCCGGGGCCGAAGAACGAATCGACCGCGCGGCCCTCCCAGGTCGGATATCCGGCGAGGGCGTGCTCCATCTGCTCGATATTCGCGCGGTCGGGGAGCTTTATCCCCGCGAGTTCGAGAACCTTATATGTAAATTCGGCGCAGGTAAAGGCGTTCCGGCGTTCAAACCTTCTGCCGAGGGGATAGACCGCCGCCGAGAAGAAGTTATAGACATATTCGTCGCTGTGGTCTTTCATGTAGGCGATCATTCTGCGGATATTCTCAAAGCTTTCGTCGTCGACCGGAACCGCGGCAACCTTCGCGAGAACGCTGCTGTTTAAGGTGTAGCGGCAGGGCGACTCAACGACAAACCCGCTCAGCACCCAATAGCGCCGATAGAGTCGGGCAAAGGAATAGAACTTTGAAAGATCCTCCTTTAAGCAGATCGAGCAGTGGTTATATCGGTTCTGAGTAACAAGCCTGATCATCTTGCCCGCCAAAAGGTCGGTCGAAGTAAAGATTACATATATTGTTTTCAATCAATTCACCCGTTTCAGTCAGTGATCCTACGCGCCTCCATATAGTAGCGCTTGTCGGCGGCGCTGCCCATCGAGAAGGTTTTGCGCGGAAGAGCTCCGTCGGCGATAACCGCCGGGAACAGCTCCTCTTTTTTGATCGGTTCAAATTCAAACCCGATAACGCCGTCTTCCTGGGCGAGCCGGCGCAGGGCTTCTCCGCCGTGGATATAATCGACCGAGCCGCCGTTTTCGGCGATATAATTGTCGATAAACGCCTGAATGCTTCCGACCGAGAGCTTCGAGAGCGGGTGGTGGATGCAGAGGTCGCGGACGGAGTAGTTGCGGTGGATCCTGACACGCTGAGCCGAGGGAACGCCGCTCAGCTCGAGCTCCATCGACATCTCCATAATGAACTTATAGGGGTCGTCGACGCGCAGAAGGCGGTGGATCGCCTCAAATTCGAGCGCGGGGCTGTGAAGATTGACTATCTCGCAGAGTGCCCAGCGCGCGGGGTGGTTTGACATATCCCGCCCGGGGTTCTCGCGCTTGAGCTGTTCATAATGCTCCTTCGCGGTCGCGAGAGAATGGTTGCCGTCGCCGGTCGCAAAGAGCATTCCGCCCGATCTTTCCTTAAGAGCCGCAAGAGCCGAATCTACCGCGGCGATTCCTTCGCTGCCGATCAGGCTGCCCTTTAATCTTCCGCCGCCGAGCATCAGCTCAAAGTCATAGAGCGGCTTTATGGGCTTTCCGATCAGCGAGCCGATAACGGTGTCCTGCGGGTCGTCGATCAGCATCATTATGTGAGGGAGCTCGATGTCGGCCGCGCGGCGAATTTCGAGACGCGGCGGTATTCTTTCGACGACAGTCGCCTCTGTCGCCCTGACCTCGGTTCTGCTCCCGGGGCGGTAATCATAGGATTCGAGGTCGATCGCGCCGACGATCCCCCGCCTGATTCTGCCGTCGGACTGAGTTCTCTCGACGTAGATCATCGAGTCCTTGAATTCGGCGAAAACGCCGCCTTTGAGATAAGCGCTGAGATGCGCTCTGATATCGGCGATTCGCTCGCCGGTGTCCTCGCGGCCGAGATAAAGCTCGGGAAGGATCAGCCTCAGAGCCGACGGCGCGCTGCCGACAAAGGCGTCGGCCCTTTCCCAGTATTCCGGCTCAGAGGTGTACTGGTCGCAGGCGACTACCGACCAGCGGGTCAGATCGCCGACCTTCGGCAAAAGGATATCTGCGGAACAAAACGGAGTGGAGAATTTCATTTTTAAGCCTCCTCGGTTATTTATATTAGGATAAGAATATTTTAATGCAGGCTGCGGCGCTCGGACTCATTCGTTCCGCCCGCAGCATTTTTTATATTTCAGGCCGCTTCCGCAAGGGCAGGGGTCGTTTCTTCCCGGCTTTTTCTTCGAGACTGTCCTCGTCGCCGAGACGCTTCCGTCGCCCCCGCCGGAATACTGCGGAGTTCCGCCGTATTGCGGGACCTGGCGGCGTTCGAGCGGGGAATTTTTCGCGAGCCTGATATTATAGAGGATCCTGACGGTGTCCTCGCAGATCGAGGCGACCATCGCGTCGAACATATCGAAGCCCTCCATTCGGTAGGCGACAACGGGGTCGTGGCTGCCGTAGGAGCGCAGGCCGATTCCGCGTTTGAGCTCGTCCATGTCGTCGATATGCTGCATCCACTTCGTGTCGACGATCTGTAACAGCGCGATTCTCTCGCACTCGCGGAGTATCGGCGGGGTGAGCTCCTTCTCCTTTTCGGAATAGCGCTCGAGAGCGGCTTCGGTGATCTCTTCGGCGAACTTCTTCTTGTCGAGAACGTCGAGCTGCTGGGTGGTGAACTCAAAGTTCCCCGGGACGGTGAACAGGCCGGCAAAGTGATCTCTGAGACCGGCGAGGTTCCAGTGCTCCGGCTCGTCGCCGACAAGATAGCTCTCGACGCTCTCGCTGACAAAGTCGCGGATCATCTTCAGAATATGCTCGTGGATATCCTCACCCTCGAGAACCATCGACCTCTGGGCGTAAATTATCTCGCGCTGGGCGTTCATTACGTCGTCGTAATTCAGAACGTTCTTTCTGATCTCAAAGTTGCGGCCCTCGACCTTTCTCTGCGAAGATTCGATCACGCTCGAAAGCATCTTCGACTCGATCGGCATATCCTCGGGCAGGCTCATCGTGTTCATCATCTGGGTGATCCTGTCGCCGCCGAACAGCCTCATCAGGTCGTCTTCAAGCGAAAGATAGAATCTCGACTCGCCCTCGTCGCCCTGGCGGCCGGAACGTCCGCGGAGCTGGTTGTCGATTCGGCGGGACTCGTGGCGCTCGGTGCCGATGATAAACAGCCCTCCCGCGGCCTTGACCTCAAGGGCCTTGTCCTTTATCTCCGAAGAGTATTTATCCAAAAGCTCGTGATATTTCTCTCTGCCCTCGGCGATCACCGGGTCGTCGGTCTCGGAGAAGCCGGTGATGTCATAGATCTGCTCCTCGTCATATCCGAGCTTTACGAGCCCGGCTTTCGCGAGAAACTCGGCGTTTCCTCCGAGCATGATATCGGTGCCTCGGCCGGCCATGTTGGTTGCGATGGTGACCGCGCCGTACTGACCCGCCTGCGCGACGATCTGAGCCTCGCGCTCGTGGTGCTTGGCGTTCAGAACCTCGTGCTTGATACCCTTTCTCTTTAACATCGAGGATAGCAGCTCGGATTTTTCGATGGATATGGTGCCGACAAGGACCGGCTGGCCCTTTTCGTGACATCTGACGATCTCGTTTATTACCGCCTCATATTTCGCCCTTTCGGTTTTATAGACGATGTCGGGGTGGTCGATTCTGATCATCGGGCGGTTGGTCGGGACCACGACGACGTCGAGCTTATAAATTTCGCGGAACTCATTTTCCTCGGTAGCGGCGGTGCCGGTCATTCCGGAGAGCTTTTTATAGAGCCTGAAGTAATTCTGGAAGGTGATGGTCGCGATCGTCTTCGACTCGTTGCCGACCTTGACGTTCTCCTTTGCTTCAATCGCCTGGTGAAGGCCGTTGTTGAACCGGCGGCCATACATCAGTCTGCCGGTGAACTCGTCGACGATGATTACCTCGCCGTCCTTGACGACATAGTCTATATCCCTCTTTTTAACGCCGTTCGCCATTATCGCCTGGTTTATGTGGTGCAAAAGGGTGACGTTTTCGGGGTCGGAGAGATTTTCCACCCCGAAGTGTGCCTCCGCCTTTTCAACACCGGCTTTGGTCAGCGTGGCGGTGCCGGCCTTTTCGTCGACGATATAGTCGCCGTCATAGATCTCGTCGGTGTCCTGCTTCTTTTCGCTCTCGACGATAACGACCTTTTTGAGCGATTTTGCGAAGTGATCGGCCTTCTGATAGAGGTCTGAGGACTGAACGCCGACGTCCGAAATTATCAGCGGCGTTCTCGCCTCGTCGATCAGAATCGAGTCGACCTCGTCGACGATCGCGAAGGCGTGTCCGCGCTGGACGCGGTCCTTCTTTCGGGTGACTCGGTTGTCGCGGAGATAGTCGAAGCCGAATTCGTTGTTAGTGCCGTAGGTGATGTCGCAGTTATATGCCTCACGGCGCTCGTCGTTGGTCTTCGAGTGCAGAATAACGCCGATCGAGAGCCCGAGGAAGCGGTAAACTCTGCCCATTTCCTCGGACTGGAATTTGGCGAGATAGTCGTTGACGGTGACGACGTGGACTCCCTCGCCCGAGAGCGCGTTTAGATAAGACGCGAGGCAGGCGGTGAGCGTTTTTCCTTCGCCGGTCTTCATTTCGGCGATCCTGCCCTGGTGCAAAACTATCGCGCCGATTATCTGAACCGGGAAGGCGCGCTTTCCGAGAACTCTGTCTCCGGCCTCGCGGCAGACGGCGAGAGCCTCGGGCATTATGTCGTCGAGGGTTTCGCCCTGAGAAAGCCGGGATTTAAACAGCTCGGTCTGCTGCCGCAGCTCGCTGTCAGACATCGCTTTATACTTGTCCTCCAATTCGAGAACTTTATTTTTTATCGGCTCGATTCGCTTCAGCTCGCGCTCGCTGTATGTGCCGAAAATTTTATCCAAAAGACCCATAAACACATTCCTTTCAAAGCTGCCCGCCGATTCCCCCGCGGGCTCAGGGGTTGTAGATAGTAGTATTATACTATATTTTAGTCGGAATGTCAAATTAAGATTTAGTAAAAAGCCGCAAATTTGTGAAAATTTTTGCGAGGTGATGCGTCAGAGGAAAAAGAGCGGCGCACGCAAAAGCCCCTGCCTATTAAAGGCAGGGGCTGAAAGCTGTTTTCACTTATCCTGTAAACTCAGACGAATAGACATAGCTGTCGATCATCGCGTTAAGCTCTTCGATGTAATACTCGAAGGAATCGCGGTTCTGCTCCTTGAGCTGCGCCCATGTCGTCGCGCCGCCGGAACGGATAATGTTCCAGTCAAAGCGGTTGTAAATGTCCGAAACGTTCTGCGGCAGGTTGCCGGTCTGGAACATTCTGACGTTCTCTCTCGCGAGCTCGTTGCACTCGTCCCAGACGCCGAGCATCTCTTCGGTCCAGAGATATTTCTCCTTGAGCTGCTTGCGGTCGATGTTGATAACGGTCGGGTCCATAATCTTGAAGCGGGTACACATCGCAAGGAGGACAGCCGCGTCGGGGTGCTTCGCGCCGTTGATGATATTGAACGCCTTCGGGATCGAGTTGAGGTAATAAACGCCGTCGCCGTCCTGATATCTCGGAAGGGGAGCGATCATAACCTCGCCCTCGGAGATGTCGCCGTAGGTCTGCTTGAGCTCTTCGACAGGCATCATCAGGCCCTCGTCGTCGCAGAACCAGAACAGGCAGAGGCCGTCCTTGACTCTTCCGCCGTAGGTCGCGCCGTAGGTGTTGAGGCCCCAGTAGTTGGAGCCGACGCGGTACATGCAGTCGTTTCTCGCGAGCTCATAGACGAGGTTCTCGCCGGCCTCGATGATCGGGTCGTCGAGGTTGGACATATAGTGTCCCTCTTCGTCGCGCTCGATTATGTAGTGTCCCGTTGACTCCTCGACAAGTCCGTTGACGATGTAATAGCCGTCGACGGCGAATCTGTCGTCATCGGGGGAGTTGAAATCAAGGCACATTTCAAGGAAGACGTCCCAGGTCCACTCGTCGTTCAAATAGAGCTCCCAGGGGTCGTCGAAGCCCCATTCGTCGAAGACTCTGCGGTTATAAGGAACTATATCCTTAAAGGTCAGGTCATAGACGATAGCCCAATGGCGTCCGCCGAGCTCATAATATTCGCCGGCGTCCTTCATCTCCATCCAGAGAGGGTCGTTATCGTAGTCGATCCACTGGTCGATCGGCTGATACATTCCTCTAGTTACATTAACGGGGAAGGTTGCGAAGTTAGAGGTTCCGCAGTTGGTCATGTCGGGTGCGGTGCCTGCGACAAGATAGTTCGCGAGGTCGTTGTTGCGGTTTTCATAAGTACATTCGATCCAGTTGATCGAGCCGTTGTACTTATTCTGGAAGGTGTAGTAACCGGTCTGAACTATTTCCTCCTCGGAATAGTTCTGGAAGAGGTCGAGCCAACTGAACCAATCGACGACTGTGTTGGCGCCCTTTGCTTCCTCAACGGGAGGGAGAGCGATTCCTGCCGCGGCCATGATCGCCTCGGCGTCTTCGGTTGAGAGAGTGAGCTGAATCGGCTGCCGTTTTTTACCGCCGCAGCCGGTAACTGTGACAATCATTAAAAGAACGAGCAGCAGCGCAGCAATTCTTTTCATAGGTTTCATCCTTTCTAAATGTTTAAAGCTGAAAATCGGATGCTCGTTGAACATCCGAAATAACTTCCTAATTATTATAACATATAATCAGCTTTCTAACAATAGACACGTTAGCCAACTTTTAAGATGCGTTTTTGTGCATTTAGATAACATTATCATACTAAATTCAGTTGAGCCCGATGGATTGCAATATTTTTATAGTGTTATATTGCAAAAATGCGGCGAAGATAATGCGATCATAAATGGGATTTAAAGGGGGCGGGGGAGACAGGAAACTGCGCACACTCCGACAGGAGTGTGCGCATGTTAATTACTGATTCTGATTCTGCTCCAGAGTAAAGTTCACACTACGTTTCACAAAAAACAAGGCTCCCTCTTTTGAGGAAGCCTTGAGTTTATTTATTTATCCGGAACATAGTAGAGATCTTCGATGAACTCCTGAACCTCTTCATCGGTGATGTAGGTCGCGCGGGAGCCTTCGATCCTCTTGCCCTCAACGCCGTCGATGCGCTTGAAGCCCTTGAACTCGTAGTCATAAGCCGTCAGGATCCAGTTGGTGATATCGGCGTCGCTGATATCCGAGATGGTCATGTCGAGACCCTTGTTATAGATGTCGAGCGCTTGCTGCGCGGTGCAGGTGGTCTTGACCTTGTTCATAAACGACTGCATGAACTGGAACTGGCGATCCATTCTTCTCGCATTGGTGGTGTCGTCGCCCATGTTCATTCTGCCGCGGACGTAGGTCTGAGCCTGTCTGCCGTGCAGAACGACCGTTTCGCCCTCCTTGAGGGTGCTGTCATACTGCGAGAAGTCGCCGAGAACGGTCACCTCAACGCCGCCGACAGCATCGGTCATGGTGTCAACGATCGGCATCGGGGCGGCGATAAAGCCGACAAACGGGAAGTCCTCACCGAGGAGCCAGTTGAGTGAACGCAGAACGTTTCTTCCGCCTGCTCTGCCGCCGTCGCCGTAAGCATACGCGACTTCGATCTGCTCGGTGTTGATATGGTGGGCGTAGCCGTCATTGGTGAATACCTGAATCGGAACGACAAGGTCGCGGTTGACGCTGACAATGAAGTATTCCTTTGTCTTGACGTTCAGAGAAACGATAAGTATGCAGTCCGACATTCCGCCGGCGGTATAATAGTCAACCTCTTTGAGCTCGTCTCTGTCGACGCCAATCAGAACGATGTTCTTGATGTTCTGGTCGTATTTCATCGGGCCTGTCCATTCCTCGTCCTCGCTGACAGCCTCAGGCTCTGCCTCGGTCGTGGTCGTCGCCTCGGTCTTCTTGGCGGTGGTCGTCGCCTGGGTAGTGGTCGCTTTAGTAGTAGTGGTGGCAACGGTCGTGGTCGCGGCGGTGGTGGTCGGAGCAGGAGTTGTTGTCGGAGGCGCTGTCGTGGTCGGAGGAGCGGTTGTAGTCGGAGTCTCGGTGGTTGTCGGGGCGGTGGTTGTTACCACCGGCTCGGTAGTTGTTTCGGGAGCCTCGGTCGCGGGAGCGGTGGTGACCGCCGGCTCGGGTGCGTCCGGGCGGTTCGCCGCCTTATTCGCGGGAAGGTGCTCAATAACCTCAGTCGCAACGACAACAACTGTAAGAACTGCTATGACTATAATCACGCAGATCAGTATGTCACGTTTTCTGAGGGGCTTTGCGGGGGTTTTCTGTGCCATTCAAATCACCTCTGGTGGGTTAATAGCGGTACTGCGAGTTGTCGTACCTGCTGTAATATTTGCTGTATTTGTAATACTTTCCGCCATATCTCGAATTCTCGGCGCCGACCTTGTTGAGCACACAGCCCATTACATTAGCGCCGACTCTGAGAAGCTGGTTCTTGGCCTCATTGACCTGGCGGTAGTCGACTTCGTTCGCCGAAACAACGATCAGAGCGCCGTTGCAGTTGGGCGCGATAATCGCGGCGTCGATAACTCTGCCGAGAGGCGGAGTGTCGATGATGATGAAGTCAAACGCCTTTTTCAGCACGTCGAGCATCGCGGTGAAGATCTTTCCGGCAAACAGAGGAGTCGGGTTAAGGACATAGTTGCCGACCGGAAGAACATAGCCGTTCGGGATATTTGTCTTGTAGACGGCGTCGTTGATCTCGCCCTTTCCCGAGAGAACGTCGGCAAGGCCGGTGAACTGAAGACCGTCGTCGACATTTGCACCGTATCTCGCGGAGAAGACGGATTTTCTGAGGTCGGCGTCGATCAGCAGGGTTTTGAGCCCCGCGTTGGCGTAGTTGCGCATCATCTCGAAGGAGATAAGCGACTTTCCGGCGTTTTCGTCGACGCTTGTTATCGCAACGATCTTTACTCCCTCGCCGGAGTAGGAGACGTTGGTTCGAAGAACGTTCATCGCCTCATTCATCTCATAAGACGGTTCCTTAAGGTCGGAGATTGTTATACTTCTCATTATTTGGAACCTCCTTTGCCGGACTTCTCGGATTTATCGGTTTTGGTCTTTTGGCTTTTGTGTCCCTTTGAGCCGGCATCTCTGTCAGAGCTGCCGCTGCCATAGTAGCCGTAGCCGTAACCGTAGCTGCCGTAACTGCCATAGCCGTAGCCCTTCTTCTTTTTGCCGCCTTCGTAGTAGACCTTGGTCAGAGTGACCATTCCGCAGCGGTTCTCGATATCCTCAGCGGTCTTAACGGTTGTATCCATTACCGCGATGAAGATGATAACGCCGCAGGCAAGCACCGCGCCGAGTACAAACGCGATCACAACGGTCTTTGTCAGGCTGGGATAAGCGGGCCTGTCCGCAACGACCGCCTCGTCATAGACGTTAGGCACCGAGATCTGCATTATATCGGCGAGCCTGTCGACCGCGTAGTGTGTCAGATAGTTGGCGATATCCTTAGCGCGGACCGGGTCATCGTCGGTGACTGTGATCTTGATAATATGAGTGTCGGTAGGGTTGGTAACCTCAACCATCTCGTAAAAATCTTCATATTCAAGGTCGAGCTTTTCTTTGAGGGTAGTAGGCTGCCCCTGTTCGACCTGTATATCGTATTCACGGTTCATCCGCTCAATGACCGCTTCCAGAATGGTACGGCTCTTGATGATGTCAGAGTAGTCGCCGAGGATGTTGTTGGAAAGGGTGAGGTCGGTTGCCTGAAGCAGCTGACCGATCGCTCCGCCGGCGTTGCCGCTCGCGGAAACGAGATAAGTAGAAGTTGTTGCAGTGTAAAGCGGAGTGATAAAGAACTGAACGACGATTCCCGCGACGAGGGCAAACACCAGCGCGACCGCGATGATGATTAAAATGTGGCGTCTGAGCGCATTGAAGAGCAGTAAAAGATCTATTTCCTGCGTCTCCTCAGAAGCCGGTGCCGACACGCTGACGTTGGAATTGTGCCTTGCGAGGCCGCCGTCGGTCTGAAATTGATTCTGATCCATAATTACCTCAAAAAATGTGGGCTTATTGAAATCAGCAAACCGTTGGGCTTGCTGATTTCATTTGTGTTATGTTTTTAGCCGTGTGAATTGGAGAGAAATTATCTTCTCTTAGAAACGACAACAGCAGCAGCCGCAACGATCATCGGGACAACTGCAAGGGCAAGACCCGTAGGAGGGTTCTGCTCAGCAGGAGCCGGAGTGGTCTCGGTGGGCTCTTCGGTGTCGGTGTCGCCTACATCGACCTGCTCGTCATCGGGAGCCTGATCGGTGGGTTCCTTAGCGGTGTCGACAGAAACCGACTCGAAGCCCTTGACGATAGCGAAGTAGTGATAAGTGTTGGCAAGATCAGCCGGGAAGGAGAAGGATGCTCTGTCGCCGTTGACCTTGAGGTTGGCGCCTTCAAGAAGCTCCCACTCGTCGCGGACGATAACTACGCAGTCGCTGGTAACACCGGGAGCATAGACGTCAGCAGTAACGATGCCGTTGGTAGCGGAAAGAATGCTGATGTTATAGAGGCCGATAACTCCATAACCAGCAACTTCCTCATAAACAGGGCCGGCAGTTTCACGAGCAACAGTAGCGACAACAGGAGCACCGTTAGCATCAACAGCAGAATAGGTGTCCTTGCTGACAGTAGTGCCGCTTGCGCCGTTGCCGGAGCTGGTTCCGGGACGGGCAGGCTCAACACGGGACGGGTCGGTTCTGGAGCCATCGGCGAATACGCTGACGGTCAGAGTGAGTGCCAGGCAGAGTGCCAGGAGGGTAGCAAGAATTTTCTTCATGAATAATTCCCCACTTTCATTTACATTAGATTTTTGTAATTTCTTCGGAACATTATGAGGCGTTCCGCACCTAATTCATTTCGCACGGCTGGGCCATGCCCCGAAGTGAATCCACGCTTATAATACACCAACAGCCCCTTGAATGTCAAGCGGTTCAACGAAATTTTAAGCAATTTCGTCATATCTCCCAAAAAACAGTCCTGATTTTATCGCGAAATGTTCAGAATGTTTAACGGACGGTGGATAAAAAGGGCCTGTGCGGCCGCTTCGCCGAAGCGTTGGGCGACAAACGAGTAGCTGACCGCGAGATTAGGCTCGCCGCGATGGCGGCTGTGACGGTCGTCGGCGACAACGTCGATCATTCCCTCTTCAACGAGCCTTGTGATCAGCTTGCGGCGTGCGGAGTCGAAGGCTTCGGTGTTGATCTGGAATCTGACGCCGAGGCTCTTGAGCTCCTCGATATCACGCATATCGTTGAGATTGTCATATCTTTCAATATGCGCAAGAAGCGGGAGCTTGC
Source organism: uncultured Clostridia bacterium (assembly GCA_947624155.1). GTDB lineage: Bacteria > Bacillota > Clostridia > Oscillospirales > Ruminococcaceae > Faeciplasma. The sequence goes on along the minus strand of CANQJB010000061.1, from coordinate 446 downwards.
CGTTTGAGAGAAGCTTGACGACATACATTCTCATATCCGCGTAGCTGGTTGTCGGGTGGAACTCGGTCAGAACGACGCGGGAATCCCCGAGGGGCTTGCAGCTGTGGTCCCGCAGGCGGTCGATAGTGTCAGGCCGCATGAAGACCTCGTTTCCGAGGAAAAGCTGCATATCCGGCAGGTTTTCCGCCGCGAAGATCTTCGCTTTTTCAAAAGAAGCGGCGATCTCGAGGGGCTTGGGCTCGAAGAGCGCGGGGTTGTAATGAGGTGTGAAGCAAAGATATCGCACGCCGCAGTCATATTCCAGCTTCATAAGGTCAAACATCTGCTCGTCGTCGCGAGCTCCGTCGTCGACGCCGGCGAGAATGTGGCAGTGAAGGTCGGCGAGGCCGACCGGCGCTTCCGCCTGAATTTCCTGTTTTTTGCGTCCGAACATCTTTCGCACCCCC
>CANQJB010000060.1 GCA_947624155.1 uncultured Clostridia bacterium | reverse complement strand
CTAGCCTCAGCCCTTGAGGGTGCGAGCTTCGAGCCGACAAGCGCGTCGATAACGCTGATTTCGGCAGAATCAAACTCGGCGGTAGGCATATTTTCGCTCGAACCTGAGCCGCCAAAGACCGCTCTTGCGGCTTCGAGCGCCTTTGCGGCTTCCTCCTCGCCGTGGACAAGCTTAGTCAGCTCAAAGGCCAAAATCTCCTTTGCCTTATTGAGCATACTCCCCTCCCAGCTCTCCATTTCGCGGATCTGCTCAAGAGGCAGGAATGTGAGCATCTTCAGGCACTTTATTACATCTGCGTCTCCGACGTTTCTCCAATACTGGAAGAAGTCGTAAGGCGGGGTCTTGTTCGGGTCGAGCCAGACTGCGTTTCCGGCGGTCTTGCCCATTTTCATTCCGTTGGAATCGGTCAGAAGTGTTATCGTCATCGCACTGGCGTCCTTGCCGAGCTTGCGGCGGATAAGCTCCGTTCCGCCGAGCATATTAGACCACTGGTCGTCTCCGCCGAACTGGAGGTTGCAGTTGTAGTTCTTAAACAGATAGTAGAAGTCGTAGGACTGCATTATCATGTAGTTAAATTCGAGGAAGGAAAGTCCCTTTTCCATTCTCTGCTTATAGCACTCCGCTCTCAGCATATTGTTTACCGAGAAGCAGGCGCCCACCTCGCGAAGAAGGTCGACATAGTTGAGGCTAAGAAGCCAGTCGGCGTTGTTGACCATCATCGCCTTTCCCTCGCCGAATTCGATGAAGCGTGACATCTGCTTTTTAAAGCACTCGGCGTTGTGGTCGATGTCCTCTCGGGTCAGCATCTTGCGCATATCGCTTCTGCCGGAGGGGTCGCCGATCATCGTTGTTCCGCCGCCGATAAGGGCGATCGGCTTGTTTCCGGCCATCTGGAGGCGCTTCATCAGCGTAAGAGCCATAAAATGACCGGCGGTAAGGCTGTCGGCAGTGCAGTCAAAGCCGATATAAAAGGTCGCCTTGCCGCTGTTGACAAGCTCGCGGATAAGCGGCTCGTCGGTCACCTGCGCGATAAGTCCGCGCTCTCTGAGTTCTTCGTAAATTCCCATTTTTTATCTTCTCCTTGTCAATTTAGTGCAAATCAAAAGCCCTCCGGCCAAAAAGCCAGAGGGCGAATGTCTCGCGGTACCACCTCAGTTTACCGCAAAATTGCGGCCTCGTTGGCGCTTTAACGGGCGCACCCGCATATCCCTACTTTGGGTTCAGGACACGGACTCGGGGATGTACTTCGCCTTTGGCTCAACGCTTTCTTGCACCGACCGAAAGCTCTCTGAAGTTCTTTTGCCGAAGGCTACTCTTCCCGTCATTGTCGATGAAATATCCGATTGCAGGAATTATAACACAGTGAGCCCGAGTTGTCAAGTAAAAATTATACCCTCGATTTTATCCTCGTCAGTGCGCTTTTTTCCAGCCGCGAAACCTGCGCCTGCGAAATTCCTATCTCCTTCGCAACCTCGACCTGCGTCTTCCCCTGATAAAACCTCAGATAAAGTATATTCTTTTCCCGCTCCGAAAGCATTAAAATCGCCTCGCGGAGCATCAGCTCGTCGATCCAGCCCTCGTCGCTTGTGCTGTCGCCGAGCTGGTCGAGCATATAGAGCACATCGCCGGAATTTGAATATACCGGCTCATAAATCGAGACGGGGTCGCTGATCGACTCAAGCGCAAACACGACCTCAGACTTCGGCACGCCGAGAACCTTTGAGATCTGCTCGGCGGACGGTTCGCGGTCGGAACCCGCCATCAGCGATTCTTTGACCTGCATCGCGCGGTATGCGAGGTCGCGTGTCGAGCGGCTAACTCTGATCGAGTTGTTGTCACGAAGGTATCTGCGCAGCTCACCGCTTATCATCGGAACGGCATAGGTCGAGAATTTGACATCGAGCGAAAGATCGAAGTTGTCAATCGCCTTAATCAGCCCTACAACCCCGACCTGAAACAGGTCGTCGGGCTGAGCGCCGCGGTTCATAAACTTTTGAATCACGCTCAGAACAAGTCGCAGATTCCCCTCGATAAGCTCGTCGCGAGCGGCTTTGTCGCCTGCCCTCGCCTTCTTTAAAAGCTCCGTCTTTTCATCTTCTGTCAGCAGCTTTAGCTTTGCGGTGTTGACACCGCTGATTTCAACCTTATTGTACTGCATCGGCAATCTCCCAAAACAGAAGTTTTGAGATAATTATTGCCAGCGCGAAGACAAGCTATTCAGAAAATGTTGAGGCATTATTTGGCAGTATCAGCAAATCGCCTCCAGCTCCTTTTTGAGCTCTTTCAAAATCCTCTTTTCAAGCCTTGAAATATATGACTGCGATATCCCGATTATGTCAGCGACCTCCTTCTGGGTCATCTCCTTTCCGCCGAGAAGCCCGAAGCGCATCTGCATTATAAACTTCTCGCGGCCGTCAAGATTGTCGACGGCTTCGATCAAGAGTCTTTTCTCGGCCTCGCTTTCAAGGCGGCTCCCGACCTCGTCGGCGTCGGTTCCGATTACGTCAGAGAGAAGCAGCTCGTTGCCGTCCCAGTCGATGTTTAACGGCTCGTCGATCGAAATTTCGTTCCGCTGCTGACTCGTCTTTCTCAGATACATCAGTATCTCGTTTTCAATGCAGCGCGAGGCATAGGTCGCGAGCTTGATGTTTTTATCGGGATTGAAGGTGTTGACAGCCTTGATAAGCCCGATCGTTCCGATCGAAACTAGGTCTTCAACGCCGATTCCGGTCGATTCAAACTTTTTTGATATGTAGACGACAAGTCTCAGATTATGAGTTATCAGAAGATCGCGCGCCTTTTTCGGCTCGGTCGAGAGCATATCAAAGACTCGCCGCTCCTCTTCCGGCCTGAGAGGCGCGGGCAGCGTGTCCGGCCCGTTGACATAATCAATGCGGCATCTGCCGAACAGGCGGCGTTCAATAAAGCTTCTGATTTTTCCGATAATTTCAAGCATCTGTATCAATCCTTTCTTAAAGCAAAATCTTCGGATTAAAAATCGCGCGCTGCTCGTCGCCGCAAACCGAGGCGACAAGCGCAGAAACGCTCTTTGAAGTTCCGTTTTCGTCGGTGACTGTCAGGCTCTCGGGCGCGAAAGCGTAGAGCACGCCCTCTCCCGATACGGTTTTATATGGCACGGCCCTCAACTTTTCACCATGACCTATATCTACACCGGTGCAGATTATAACCGGAAGACCGGAAAATAGGTCTTTGGCGTTATTTCCGGTGTCGGCGATTCCGTCAAGTGAGAAAGCCTTACAGCCTATTCTGAAATCAACGCGGTAGGAGTTGAGCTTTCCGAGGCTTTTTTCAAACAGCCTTGAAATCAGGCAGACTGCAAAATATATTACCGCAGTCGAAAATATCAGGTTCAGGGGCGAAATATCCATATAGATAAATCCGCTTGAAATCGCTATATAGCGCGTTTTCAAAAGTCTTTGCAAGAGTTCCAGCGCTGCCGAGAGAAGCATATTTGAGCCCAAAAACGCGGACGAAAGCAGGAGCGTTTTGCGAAGACTCTGACGCCAGAACGATACGGCAACTATTGCAACGCAGGAAGCTGCTTTTAGAAGCAGAGATGTAAAGCATAACAGCTTGTCAGCAGTCGGGATAAGAATAATCAGCGACGAAAGGCCGCCGAGAAAGGCTGCGGCTGCCCGAAGCGCCGGTTTTGAGCGGGTATGAGTCAGCGAAGCGGTCAGGCTGAGAAGGAGCCAGGTTATATATGTATTGATTATCAGAAGAACGTCAAGGTAAATATCCACTTCCATCACCTTGATAATTTTAACGCGCACTGAGCGGAAAAACTGTCGATTTCGGAAAGGGACATAAAAAAGCCGCGGACTGCCGCCCGCGGCTTAGTGATTTAAATTTATCTGATAAACGCCGAGAAGCCCTTGTAAGCCATGTAGACGTCGAGCTTTGAGGTGATCTCAAACGGCGAGTGCATACAGAGAACCGGAACCCCGACGTCGACGACCTCCATATCCATGTTGCCAATATAGGCCGCGACTGTTCCGCCGCCGCCGAGATCAACTCTGCCGAGCTCGGTAGTCTGCCAGATCACGCCGTTGTCGTCAAAGATCTTTCTGACGCCCGAAACAAATTCGGCGCTTGCGTCGTTACAGCCGCTCTTTCCGCGGGAGCCGGTGAACTTGCACATCGCGAGGCCGTAGTTGCAGTAGCTCGCGTTGCGGGGATCGTGTACCTCGGGGAAGGTCGGGTCGAAAGCGGCGGTTACGTCGGCGGAAAGACACTTCGAGTTGCGGATAACGGTATATGCCGGAACGTCGGCGTTGTCAGCAATCGACTCGAGGAAGTGGCGCAGATAGTCGCTGTTGAGGCCGGTCGGGCCGACGCTGCCGATTTCCTCTTTATCTGTCAGAACGGCGATTGCGGTATCGGCGGGGTTGTCGCACTCTAAAACCGCTTTGAGAGCGGGATAGGCGCAGACTCTGTCGTCCTGGCCGTAGGCGCCGATCAGTCCGCAGTCGAGGCCGACGTTCTTCGCCTTGAATGCGGGAACGATCTCGAGCTCGGCGGAGATAAAGTCGTCCTCGATGATGCCGTATTTTTCATTGAGTATCTTCATCACATTCAGCTTGATCTTCTCGGAGACGTCGTCGTCCTTAAACGGGCGGCTGCCGATCATCACATTCAGCTCTTCGCCCTTGATGCCGTCGCTGAGGGTGCGCTTAGACTGCTCCTGAGCGAGGTGGGGCAAAAGGTCGGTGATGGTAAAGACGGGGTCGTTTTCGTCCTCGCCGATGTTGACGGTAACTCTCGAGCCGTCGGCCTTAAAGATAACGCCGTGGAGCGCGAGAGGGATCGTCACCCACTGATATTTGCGTACTCCGCCGTAATAGTGGGTCTTGAGGAGCGCGAAATCAGAGCTCTCATATATCGGGTGCTGCTTGAGGTCAAGGCGCGGAGAGTCGATATGCGCGGCGAGGATCTTGGTGCCGCAGTCGAGAGAATTGCGGCCGAAGACGCAGAGAATGAGGCTCTTTCCCCTGACGTTGCTGTAAACCTTTTCGCCGGGAGCATATCTGCGCGAAGGGTCATAGGGCATAAAGCCGTTGGCCTCGGCGAGAGCGATCGCGGCGGTTACTGCCTCGCGCTCGGTCTTGGCATCGTCGAGAAACTTCATGTAGCCCTCGCAGAAGGCGTCGGCGATCTCGATTTCGTCAGCATCGACCTTCAGAAGACCGTTTTTGCGGCTTGAAAGGAGCTTTTCTTCGAGCTGCTTGCCGACCGATTTTTCTTTTTCTTCATTTGCCATAATGAATCAATCCTTTCTGAATCTGGCTGAATAGATTTTATATGCTTTTAATATCTTCAGCACATAGTGCTGAGTGTTTGAGCCTTTGATATCCTCTGTCCTGACATTTTCCGGGTCGATCTCTCCGCGCTCGATCCAGCCGTCGACAGTAGTCATTCCCGCGTGATATGCCGCAGCGGTCAGTTCAATGCTGCCGTAGCGCTCATATAAGAAGCTGAGCATATAGCTCCCGAACATAATGCTGTATTCCGGGATATACATATCCTCAAATCTCAGATCTTCTCTGCCGAGACGCCAGGCAGTCCAGTCAAATGAATCCTCGATTATCTGCATAAGTCCTATCGCGCCGACGTCCGACTTTGCTTCGGGATCAAAATTAGACTCGACCTTTATAACGGAATAAATCAGCGCGGGGTCGACCGAAAACTCTTCGCTGTAACGCTCTACCTCGTCCTCATAGGCGGTTCTGTAAACTTTATCGGCGATTATCGGCGGCAAAACCTTAAACAGCAAAAACGCTGTCACGGCGGCGACGAGCAAAATTGTCAGAAGTGAACGCAGTCGCCTAGACATCGAAACGCTCCTTCAGCTCCGAGACGGTCCGCTCGGCCTTTTCTTTCAGATCATCTGCGCTGCCGTCGTTGACTATCAGAAAATCGGAGCGGTCAGAGAAAAATTTTTCGGAAAACTGGCTTGAAAGCCTCGAACGCGCGAGTTCAACCGGTATTCCGTCCCTTTCGAGAATACGTTTGAGCTTGATGTCAAACGGCGCGACAACGCTTATAACAGCGGAGCAGACTGAGTCGAACCCGCTCTCAAAAAGGGTCGGAGCGTCGAGGATTATCAGCCTTACGTTCTGAGCTCTGAGCGAGCGTATATCGCTGAAAATATCTGCGGCTATGTAAGGAAAAATAATTCTGCCATATCTGCGGAGCGCATCGTGGTTATTGAAGACGAGCGCGCCGAGCTTTTGCCTCAAAAGGCCGCTTTCGCCGACGCAGTCGGGAAAGGCAAGCTTCATTTCCGAAAGAAATTCAGGAAAATCAGAGACGCGGCGGGCGATTTTGTCGCAGTTTATAACCGAAAACCCGAAATCTTTAAAGAGCGCCGAGACCGTCGTCTTTCCCGCGCCGCTCTGACCGGTCAGGCCGATTATATTTACACCGTCAAGTGTATTCAAAATTAGGTCACTCCAAATCAATTATGCAGAATCCCGAGGCGCGCAAAATCCTGTTATATACCGCAAGGCCGATACCGGAATCGTCGGGGCAGCGGGCAAAAACCGTCTTCGCGCCGAGCTCGTCGAGCTTGCGCAGAGCTTCAAAGAGCTCATGAGCCTGTTCCTCGGGGCTCGCGCCGTAGCAAAGATAGGGCAGGCAGCCGACCGCCTCGCTCTTGTCAAAGACAAGGCACCAGCTTCCGTCTGCGGCATTTTCGGAAACATAGCTCTTATAAGCTTTCAAGCTGCCGCGAATGAGCTTTAAATCGGCCTTTGGGGCGTAGTGGCGGTATTTCATTCCGGGCGAGCGGGCGACTGCGCCGTCTTCAAGCCGGTTGGTCACTCCCCTGTCGACGCTGACGTCGCAGACCTCGGAGAGCATTTCGCGGGTTATTCCGCCCGGGCGGAGTATTCTGACGCCGCTGCCTTCAAAGCATATGACCGTCGATTCGACGCCGACAAGCGATTCTCCGCCGTCGATTATCGCGGGGATTCTGCCGTTCATGTCGTCAAAAACGCGGCGGGCAGTTGTCGGACTGGGGCTGCCGGAAAGATTTGCCGACGGAGCCGCGAGCGGAAGACCGCAAAGCTCGATCAGTCTCCTTGCGGCGGGGTGAGACGGAAAGCGTATCCCGACGGTGTCAAGTCCCCCGCTGGTGACAAGGGGGATTTTTTCGGATTTCGGCATTATCATCGTCATCGGGCCGGGCCAGAAGCGCTCGGCGAGTTTATATGCAAGATTCGGGATCTCGGAGGCTATTTCCCTGACCATTCCGAAATCGGAAATGTGGACGATCAGCGGGTTGTCGGCGGGGCGGCCTTTGGCCTCGAAAATCTTTCGGACTGCTGTTTCGTCAAAGGCGTTCGCCGCAAGGCCGTAAACCGTTTCGGTCGGTATTCCGACTACTTCGCCCGATTTTATCAGCTCCGCGGCTTTTAAAAGACTTGCCTCGGAGCAGTCTAATATTTCAGTTACCATTTATCTCCCTCTGCGGCGAGCTTCGCGGCCTGATCGGCTGTCGCGAGCGCGTCGATTACTTCGTCAAGACTGCCGTTGAGGATCGAGTCGAGTTTATAAAGAGTCAGGCCGATTCGGTGGTCGGAGACGCGGTTTTCGGGGAAGTTATAGGTTCTGATTCTCTCAGAGCGGTCGCCGGTGCCGATCTGCGAGCGACGCTCGCTGGCATAAGCCTTATCGAGCTCGGCCTGCTTTCTTTCAAGAAGCCGAGAGCAGAGGACCTTCATCGCGCGCTCGCGGTTCTTTTGCTGGCTGCGCTCGTCCTGACACTCGACGACAAGCCCGGTCGGGAGATGAGTTATTCTGACTGCGGACTCGGTCTTGTTGATATGCTGGCCTCCCGCGCCGGATGAGCGGAAGACGTCGATTTTTAAGTCCTTGTCGTCGATCTGGATCTCGGCGTTTTCGGCCTCGGGCAAAACCGCGACGGTCGCGGTCGAGGTCTGGATTCTGCCCTGAGACTCGGTCTCGGGGACGCGCTGGACCCTGTGGACGCCGCTTTCATATTTCAGCCTCGAATAGGTTCCGTCGCCCTCGACCGAAAATTCGGCCTCTTTGACGCCGCCGAGTTCGGTCTCGTTGAGATTTAAAATTTCGACTTTCCAGTGCTTTGAATCGGCGTACATGGTGTACATTCTCATCAGCGAATGGGCAAACAGAGCCGCCTCCTCGCCGCCTGCGCCCGCGCGAATTTCCATTATAACGCTGCGGTTGTCGTTGGGGTCTTTGGGAAGAAGCAGAATTTTCAGCTCCTCGGCGAGGCGCGAGATATCAGCTTTTGCGCTGTTATACTGCTCGTCGATCATCGCGAGAAAATCGCGGTCGTTTTCGCCCTTTCTGAGTTCCTCGGCCTCGGCGAGCGATTCCTCCGCCGCGGCATATTCCCTGTATTTCTCGGCAATCGGAGTCAGCGAGGAATACTCCTTCATCAGATCGCGGTAGAGATTAGGGTCGCTGACAGTTTCGGGCTGCATCAGGCGTTCATTTATTTCGCTGTATCTTTCAATCAGAGCTTTCAGCTTTTCAAACATATCTTATTCCTTATCGTTTATTTTGAAGACGGTTCGCGGTTTGCGCTGTCAATTGCGCGGATATTCTTTTCGGCCTTGACCCGCGGTATCATGAACTCGCGGGAGCAGCCGCAGCAGCGAAGCTTAAAGTCCATTCCCGAGCGAAGCACCTGCATTTTGTCGGAGCCGCAAGGGTGCTTTTTTTTCATTGTCAGAATATCGCCCTTCTGAATGTCCATTTTCTCACCGCCTGACCGTCATATTTAGGTTATTATACCACCAATTATAACGAAAAGCAACTGTTTTGAGAAGTTTTTTGCTCTGCCGTCATATCGTTCGGGGTTAAAACATAGTATATACAAATTCCCTAAATGAAAGGAAAGATATCAAATGAGAAGCTTTGTTCCCGAGGGCGGGATTATAAATACTCAGGAGAATTTGGGATATATCGGCAGTATAGGCGGGCTTATTGAGGCAAAGGAGCGCGGGATAATTCTCGAAGCGAGAGCCGAAAGCTGCTCTTCTGCTCACGATCTGACAGTAAGTCTTCCGGCTTGCAGAGGGTTTATGCCGAGAGAGGAGTCGGCGATCGGGATCGCTGAGGGAAGGACAAAGGATATTGCGATCATCTCACGGGTCGGAAAGCCTGTGTGCTTTTTGGTTCGGGACATTTTTCAGGAGAGCGGCGAAACGGTCGCGCTTCTTTCGCGCGCGGCGGCACAGCAGCGCTGCATCGAAGAATATCTTCTTGAAACCGAGCCGGGCAGCGTTATCGACGCGGTTGTAACGCATATCGAGCAGTTCGGGTGCTTTGTAGACATCGGCTGCGGTATCAGCTCGATGATACCGATCGACGCAATATCGGTTTCGAGAATCAGCCACCCGTCGGACAGATTCAGCGTCGGGGACAGAATCAAAGCGGTTTTAAAAGGATATGACGGGGAAAAGTTTTATCTTTCACACAAGGAGCTTCTCGGAACCTGGGAACAGAACGCAGAGCGGTTTTCGGCAGGAGAAACGGTCAGCGGGATAGTCAGGAGCGTCGAGCCTTACGGAATTTTTATTGAGCTTGCGCCGAATCTCGCCGGACTTGCCGAGCCTCGGCTCGATGTCTATGCAGGACAGACCGCTAGCGTTTATGTCAAGTCGATAAACCCCGAGAAGATGAAAATAAAGCTTATCATCGTCGATACATACGACTATGCGCCGGAGAGGAGATGCGAATACTTTATCACCGAGGGAGCGATTCACCGCTGGAGATATTCGCCCGACGTCTGCGAAAAGATAATCGAGTCGGTATTCTGAAAAAGCCGCTCACCCGAAAGAGTGAGCGGTTTAAGCCGCTTTGACACAAGAAAACAAATCCGCATAATCTGACCGCAAAGCCGCCAACTTCGTCGTTGGCGGCTTTGCGCGATTATGCAGCGCTCCGCGGTACCCGCCGGGTACCTTTGTTTCTCATGTCAGAGTGGCTATTATTTCTTCTTTTTGATAGAGTCCCAATAAGCCTTTGCCGACTGCTCGGTCTTATTCTCTCCGTATTCATAATAGACATGGTCCTTGATCTCGTCGGGGAGATACTGCTGCTCGACCCAGTGGTTCGGAAAGCTGTGGGGATAAAGGTAGTGCTGCCCTTTGACTGCCGCGCCCTCGCCGTCGAAGTGCTTGTTCTGGAGCTGCCTCGGGAAGGGAGCCGAGCCGTGTTCCTTTAAATCGGCCATAGCCGCGTCGACCGCCATAATTCCGCTGTTTGATTTCGGCGCGGTCGCGAGTAAAATGACGGCGTCGCCCAGCGGCAGCCGAGCCTCGGGCATACCGAGCTGCAAGGCGCTGTCGACACAGGCTTTGACTATCGGTATCGCCATCGGATAAGCGAGGCCGATGTCCTCTGCGGCGATGACTAAAAGCCTGCGGCAGAGTGAAATAATATCGCCGTTTTCAAGAAGCCGCGCGGCATAGTGGAGCGCCGCATTTTCGTCCGAGCCGCGGATAGATTTCTGCAAAGCCGAAAGGGTGTCATAATGCTCGTCGCCCGCGCGGTCATAGCGCATATTTGAGCGCTGGGTCAGAAGCTTCGCGGTTTCGAGTGTAACTCTCATTTCGTCTTCGGTCTGAGAAGAAAGCGCGCAGAGTTCGACTGTATTTATCGACTTGCGGACATCTCCGCCGCAGCCGCGGGCGATATGTTCGACGACGCCGTCTTCAAGCACAAGCTTCAGGCCGAATTCCTCGGCCTCGATATTAAACGCGCGCCTGATCGCCTTCGCGGTCTCTTCGGGAGAAACCGGAAGAAATTCAAAGACGGTCGAGCGGCTTATTATCGCGTTGTAAACATAGAAATAAGGGTTTTCGGTCGTCGAGGAAATCAGAGTTATTCTGCCGTTTTCGATATGCTCCAAAAGCGACTGCTGCTGCTTTTTGTTGAGATACTGGATCTCGTCGAGATAGAGGAGTATTCCGTTATAGCCCTCAAGCGAGTCGGTGTCGGCGATTATATCCTTGATGTCCTGAACCGAGGCGGAGGTGCCGTTGAGCTTACAGAGCTTCATATTTGTGTTTTCGGCAATTATCCTTGCGACGGTGGTTTTACCGACGCCGGACGAGCCGTAAAAGATCATGTTCGGTATTCTGCCGCTTTCAATGATCCTGCGAAGCGGTTTCCCAGTCGCAAGAAGATGTGGCTGCCCGACGACATCGTCGAGGGTCCTGGGGCGTATCCTGTCCGCAAGAGGCGCTGTCATAATCTGTCTCCCCTTTCAATGAAAATCAAGGAGCAGTTTCCTGCTCCTCAGATTTAATTACTTTTTTGCTTTGCGTCCGCCGTGTTCAAGCGTAACGTCTGCGCCGTCGCGGATAACCTCTTCGGTGACAATGACCTTTGATACATCTTCCATCGACGGGGTTTCAAACATCGGCTTTAAAAGCGCGCCCTCTACTATTGAGCGAAGACCTCTCGCCCCGGTCTTCTGGGCGATCGCCTTTTTAGCGATCTCGCGCTTCGCCTGCTCGGTTATCTCAAGCTCGATTCCGTCATATTCAAACAGCGCCTTATACTGCTTTTCAAGGGCGTTTTTGGGCTCAGAGAGGATCGAAACAAGCGCGTCTTCGTCAAGCGGAGAGAGAACGGTTATTACCGGAAGTCTTCCTATAAGCTCGGGGATTATTCCGTAGCGAACTAAGTCCTGCGGCAGAACCCGCGAGAGAATTTCTTCTGAGGAAACCTCAGCCTTTCTCGTGTTTCCGCCGAAGCCGACGGTTGAGGTGTCGGTGCGGCGGCGGATTATATCCTCGAGGCCGTCAAAGGCGCCTCCGCAGATAAACAGAATGTCCTTTGTGTCGATCTGGATAAATTCCTGTGTCGGGTGCTTACGCCCTCCCTGCGGCGGGACGTTTGAAACGGTTCCCTCGACGATTTTCAATAGCGCCTGCTGAACTCCCTCGCCGCTGACGTCGCGGGTGATTGAGACATTTTCCGACTTCCTCGCAATCTTGTCGATCTCGTCGATGTAGATGATTCCGTGTTCCGCGGCTTCGATGTCATAATCGGCGGCCTGAATCAGCCTCAGAAGTACATTTTCAACGTC
>CANQJB010000059.1 GCA_947624155.1 uncultured Clostridia bacterium | reverse complement strand
CGATCAGACTTTGGCACCTTGCATTGCAGGTTGCCGGACGGTCATAGGGTCTGTCCCTCGCGTCACTCTTTATGGTGATTGAATTATATCATCTTTGACGCAGGATGTCAAGCCCTGATTATCCTCCTTCTAACCGTTTTCATTTTTTCGATCGGATAGGGTGCCGAGCTTTTGAGATACTTCCCGACGGATACAACGGTGGCTGAGACCTCCTCGCCGTAGCCAACAGGCACGATTACAGTGTCTCCGACCTTTACCCGCAGCTTGCCTGTCAGGTAGTTATAGACCCTGTCGTCTTTGAACTTCACTCCGCAGACAGTATAAACCGTCGTGTCGGCTTTCTCTATTTTCTGCGATGTTTCAACCTCGGGAGCAGGCAGCGATTCCACCATTTCAGCGCGGTCGCGGTTCATTTTGTCCCGCAGCTTGTCGATTCTGTCGCTCTCCTCGGCTACACCCGAAAATAATCCTATCCAAATCAAGGCTATAATGACGATAGCCGGAACGCCGATTATAAGCTGGACGCCGGTGCCGTCCTCAACAGAAAATGCTGCCCAAACGAGCACGGCAGGGATTATGCTCAGCACCGCCGCAAAAACGACGCTTAAAAGGCACAAGATAACAAGGCCCTTTTCGCAACTTTTGATGTAGCTTTCGGTGATGACTTCGGGCTCCTTCGGCTCAATTTTGGGCAAGGGCTCCCTGTGCTTTTTCGGGGCAGGACTGTGGTCATACTTAGAGCCCTTCATAACCTGATCCATTATCATAAAGGATATGAATTCCTCATCGGGCGTAGTTTTGCCGTCGCCGTCAAGGTCAAACAGCGAATCAAAAAAGTCATTGTCCTTTGACACGGTATCAGCTCCTCTCCTGATTTTACAACTCCATATTATCACACTATAAGTCCAAAGATACGGACTAAAAGATTACCAAGGGCAATTATGTGTCCGAATTTTTGTACTCCACCTTGAAATCGGTTGAAATCGCGCCTTGAATGTGCTATAATTATAAAAAACTCAAGGAGGAACTTATGACATACGAATCCGAAGAATATTCAACATCTCTGCCACCGAATGAGGAGGACAGCGAGGTTTTAACTGCCGATGAGCAGTCCGCGGTTGAAGAATTTCTGAGCGGCGATACCGACCTGCTCGAAACCGAGGACGATGTAAAATACTATAAAGACAGTACATATGAAATCGTATCAAAAGTCGCATATCTGATAGGCGTGCCGAAAAAAATCTTTGAAAACGAACACACGCCGCCGAAAATTGAAGTATATGAAAAGTTTGAGGTCAATAAAACCGCCCGTATCGTCAGAAATCTCTGCCGCATCAGGACGGCGATAGAGCGCAATTTCAAGCATATAAACGACCTTATGCGGCTGCCGTCGGTCACAAGCTCGGTGCTTGACTATCTGCCGACAGACGGCATAAGACAGCTCGCCGACGACGGGATCAGCCTTAATTTCCGCTCATCGGTCAAGCTCTCGCAGCATATCGTCGACATAAACCGCCTTATCTCCGACCGCGTGAACAACTGCAAGAACCTGTTCCCGACTTGGCTCAACTGGCAGTATCTCAAGAATATTTTTGTCATGCCGAACGGCTTGACCGATGCAGGAACGAAAGCTGCCGCAAACCTCTATTTCCCGAATATCTCCTATTACCCGTATCAGATGTATATAAACTGGCAGCCGAAGAACGAGGGGAATATCCTTTACAGCGACAAGAAGTTTGTCACGCTCCTTTACCGTTGGAACAACGATGAGTTTCTTGATTACTCCAAAGTTTCGGACGCTGGGAGTTACGTCAAAGGTAATATCTATGACTTCATCAGCGAGGCAGGAAAGGTCGTTGTGGTCGTTGACTGCGAAAACTCCGATCCCTACAAGCTCAGCGCGGTGCTTAAGAATCTCGACTATACCTATACTTCAAAAATCTCCTCCATAATCCTCTTTGACGATGTTCACACCGCGACCGCGTGGCGAATCTTGGACGAGGTTACGGATATTCCGGTTGAGCATATGATGATCGACCGGGTGAAGCAGAGCAAGTCGCTTGTTGACATTACTCTGACCGCAAGGACCTGCACGGAATTCTATCGGAACAACGTCGATTCGTTCATCATCGTATCGAGCGATTCGGATTACTGGGGATTGATAACATCGCTGCCCGACGCGCATTTCTTGGTTATGATAGAGCATGAAAACTGCGGTCCCGACCTCAAGAATGCTCTTGAAAACGCCGGCATCTTCTATTGCTATATCGACGATTTCTACTCCGGCAATGCGGAGGATCTGAAGCTCATTGCGCTGATGAAGGAGATGTACCGCTACATCGGTGAAAGGGTGCAGCTCAATATAAACGAGATGTACGAGGAGGCTCTGATCGCCACTCGGGTTGAAATGACCTACGCGGAGAAGAAACAGTTCTTCGACAAGCACATCAGGACGGTAAAATTGGACATTGACGATGACGGCAGCGTCAGACTGAGGTTGAAGATGTAATGGTGATTGGAAAAGACAACTGGAGCGGGCTTTCGCCCGAGGAAAAGAAGAAAGAGTTGTATTTGCGGCAAAAACGTATCCTCGATGACTTTCTGGAGCGCGGAGCGATAACGCAGGCGCAGTATGATAAGAGCTTCGGGGATCTGACCGAGAAGATGGGGATGGGAGAATTGATAAAAGACTTAAACAAATTGTAATTTTGTGAGCAAAAGAAAAAGCCCAGCCGATACCGTTGAGGTATCGACCGGGCTCAATTTGTGTGCCACTTTTCGGCACTTTTTCATACATAAAATCAATTTTAGGGCAAGCAGTATAATTCCTGCCCTACCCCTTAGAACGCCTCACAGCGCAAATTATACCCATTTTCCGACACATATCGCGCCATTAAATCACAGTGTCTCCTGCTCCATAGCTTTTACTTTCCCTTGCGTTTTCTCTTTTTCTTTATAATACCTCATCTTTTCCGTAATAGAGTGCTTTGTCTCCGGTTTGCTCTCAATCTCCGCCTGTTTCGGCGAGATAACTTTGCCCACCCGACGGCGTATATCTTTCATTGGCTTTAATTCCTCATTTATATCTGCAAGCTGACGTGAAAGCTCAGCATGGGAAGATTTCAGACGGTCATAGCCAGCGCAAGGGCACGGGGCTCCAGTGGAGACCTCTGCGAAGCAGAAGCGCCGACCGAGCCGACAGGCGAGACATTCCCTTGGCTGATTGTAGCAAACCCTTTTGTGAAATCATCGGCTTCCTGCAAGGGGCTTCCGGCAGGACGCAATTCACCGCCTCGTGCGGTGTATAATTGCGCACTTGTCCTACGTCAAGTGTTTTCGGCGGCGTCTGCCGCCCATTCTTCCTGCCGCTTTTTAATCATCGTATTCAGCTTGTTCTGAATGCTTTCGGTGCTGAAAATAAACGTCAGAAGCTCCATAACATCACCGTCCGTGAGAAGCGTTGGCTCTCGCAAAAAGGTTTCCAACATTCCGGCACGCGTGCAAAGGCGGTGCGTCCTCTCGTTTCGGGTCAGCAGCTTCAACTCGTTTTTCAGCCGCTTTTCTTTGTGTTGAGCGGCTGTCAGTTTTTTCTCCAAAACATATTCTTCTTTTACTATTTTTTCAAGTTTTTCGTTTGGCATAATTCATTCTCCTCAAAATAAAAAAGGAGGCCTGCGCTCGGCAAGCCTCCTGATTTATTATTCGCTTTTCTGCTCTTGCAGACGTTTTTCTTTTTCTTTTGCTCTCCATCGCCTTCCGCGTTCGCGATAATAAGCTCTTCTCTTTTTTGCTCTTTCATGCTGCTTGACTTCTTCCACGGTGAGCTCCGGCATAGGCGGGTCGAATTTTCCGATGAATTTCAGATAAATGTCAACCTGCTGTTCGCGCTCGCCGTCAGCCTTGATTGGAGAATGTACTACAATTTTATCCACAAACTCATAAATCATTTGTGGTGTTAGCACGGTACGATAAGCAATAACATAGTTTTACTCGACAAGGACTAAATAATAAAATATTTTTCCTCCCTTTTCCCTATGAGTATTCCAATCATGTTCCACAGCTTCCTTAACATTTTTGGAGTCTGTAAAATCATTGCCACGTTTTTTACAATGTTCCGCAAGCAATTCATCTCTTATATCAAGATATACAACAACATCACAGTCAACAATGATCGTACTGAATAATGGGTGTCCCGCTTTTATAGATATTTTTTCATATACAAGTTTATCTATGTAGTCTCCTATTTCGTTTGTCCATGGCTTTTGACTGATGAAATCAGCTTCTTCTTTTGTTAATTGCGGCCACAGTTCATCATCCAAGTCAATACAGTTTGGAATTTGCCGTAATAATGTACTTTTTCCGCAGCAGGTAGTTGCTAAAACACATATCCTCTCATTTTGATGCTTTTCAAAAATTGCTTTCAGACTATTGATTATTTCCTGATTAGATACTTTTATAGACAAAATTTATTCCTCCGTTATATGGCACAGTTAGTAGTCGGCTTCCCCGATTCGCCCTTGACCTTGATAGCCGCTCTCTGCTTCCTGCTCAGGTCTCGCAGATACCACTCATTCATAATGTTCAGAAACGGCGCGAACTCGTTGCTGTTCTGGTCGTTGCTGTCAACATTGTTTCCGACGGCGACGAAATGAACGTCATACTGTCTGAACAGAACCTCGGTGTAAAATCCTGTCTGTAAATAATCCCTGCCGATCCTCGACATATCTTTTACAAGGACGTGCGCCACTTTCCCCGCCTCGATGTCAGAAACAAGCTGCTTCCAAGCGGGTCGCTCAAAGTTGCCGCCCGAATAGCCGTCGTCGGTGTAGTGGACGACATTTTCATAGCCTTGCTGAGCGGCATAACCCTCAAGGTATTTCTTTTGATTGATGATCGAATTGCTGTCGCCGGCAAGTATGAACGCGGGGTTTTGTCCAAGAGAGCGTCCGGTGGACGGTCGATTGGCAACAAAACCAGCTTTCATTGTCGTCTCGGGATAAGCGTTCGTAAAGGGCTGTAATCTTATTTTCCGTTTGCCTGATGTTCATATTTGAACTCCAGGCGGCTGAACGGCTCATTTGCGGTACATAAACGCGGGGTTTTGTCCAAGAGGACGAGCCGCCGATTCGGCATGGCGGCGAAGTCCGATTGGCTGCAAAACCAGCCTTTATTGATTATACTACATTCCGAGCCGTTTTCAAGTGTTTAAAATTTTGTCATCTTTTCAACCGGCGGTTAAGCTCGCTTTTCCGATCATTCGCTTTACATGCCGATCGGTGCGTGTTATAATGAAACTCACAGGCGCGCTTGAAATTTTGAAAGGATGTTTTTATGGAACTGCAAATAGGTAATAACATTAAAAATTTGCGTAAACAGCACGACACGACTCAAGAGGAGCTTGCAGGGCGGCTGAATGTGACAGCTGCGGCGGTATCTAAGTGGGAAAATCTGGACAGCTTTCCTGACATATCCACCCTCATTCCGCTTGCAGAGGTGTTCGGTGTCACTCTTGATTCGCTCATGGGGTACGACATTGAGCGCGAGGAGGCGGAAGTGGCAAACATTCTTGATGAGCACAGTCGCCTGACGGTCTCCGGCAGATTTCAGGAGGCGTCGGAGCTGATTTCCAAGGCTTATTCGGAACGCCCGAACAATTTCAAACTGATTCGTGCGCATATGAAAAATCTTGCTAAAAGCGGAGGGACAGCTCAGCGTGCCAATGAGCTGAAACGGCTTGCAGACTGCATTCTGGACGGTTGTCAGGATGAACAAACCCGCCTTGACGCGCTGTTTGTCAAGGCGCAGATTGAATATGCCGAGGGTAGAAAAGATGCGGCTTTGAAGATTGTCGACAGTTTTCCGGACCGTGCGCAAAACAACCTTGTCAAAACGGCTCAGTTGCTTCAGAAATCGCCTGAAAAGTCATTTTACGAGCGGTGCGCGGCAGTCAGGCTTGCGGAAACTGCGGCGATGTATAACGTTATGTCGATAATTTCGGACGAGAAAATTCCGCTTGCCGAGCGCATAAAAAGGTGTGAAAAATTGGGCGACGGCTTCGGCAATTTAAGAGATGAAACCGGTGAAATTCTTCCTGCAATGTTGGCGTGGATGACCTATTCTCATCTCAATTTAAGGCTAACCAAGTCGGGCGCGGATAATGAAATTATCACAAGATTGACGGATAAGGAGCTTACAGCGGCCAAGGCGTTTGATATGCTGAATGCCGAACCGATCAAGACCGTCAACGTTTCAAAGATCACTGAACGGATGCGCAAGCATTACGAAATGGCCGAGCACCCGGAATATGCGCATCTCAGGAGCGACCCTGAGTACCTGAACGTACTGAAAAAGCACGCCTCTAAAAAGTAAATTACATTAAACATCACCTGCGGCATGGTAAGCGCTGCAATAAGGTCTTTGAAGCGAAACGCCCCGACAACCTCTTTTGCAGCGCGAAGTGCAAGAACAGGTTTAATGTTTACAAGTCGAGAAGCAGGGATAAATAAAAAAGCCGCCCTCAAGCCTATGCCTGAGGGCAGTTTTTAAAGTGTGTAAATTAACTCTGCCATAACGATTTCTTCGGCTCGACTTCGAATACTGTTCATCTTGCGAATCCATTCAAGATGATTCATTTCTTTTAGAGATTCCGTAACGCCCTCGCTTTCGGCAAGTGCTGAAATTATTCGTTCCAGACGTGCTTGACAAGAGTTCTCAACCTCTGCGAGATGTTCCCAAAGAGAACCGCTGAGCAGCATCTCACTATAAATGCCGCCGTGATTTTCTTTCAGAAACTTCTGCCGCAACCGAGAATAACGACCAAAATGCAATGCTTCGTCACAATATGCAATATTTGGCAGGAGATAATCGCCAACAGCGGTATAACCTCTGCCGTTCAGTTCGTAAGCCATAGCCCCTCCTTTCGCCATTTTTATGCTCCACGTCATAACTCGCTATTTCCGCAAATGAGCCGTCAGCTATAATATATTAGGTGTGATTCTCACCCTTTATATCATACATCTTCAAAAGGCTCGCGAGAGTCCAGAGGCGAGAAGCCTCTGGCCGCGCCCGCAGAGTGCGGAATACTTTATGCAAAAAATAGATCATGAGGGTAGCCCAAACTGTCCGGTGGACAGTCTGAGCGTAGGGAGCCCTATCACGGGCGTCCCCTTTAAATGCGCGCGCTCCGACAGGAGTGCGCGCACCTTAACGTAATAGTTTGTGTCTCGGTATGATTTGTAAAGTGCAAGTGAGTTAAATAAATGGGCGCTAAGCAGATAAGTAACCGCCACGCAATAGAGGGCGTCCCCTTTAAATTAGAACTCAGAAAGCCCCGGAGCAATTTACCCTCTTATTCCACCGCCACGGTTATGCTCACGCTTCGCTCGCTGTCCGGAAGGTCCTGCCCGTTGGACATACTGATAATCGGCTCGCCGTTTGCGGCAAAGTGGACTCTTCTGATTCCCGGGCCGATCGCGCGGCTTTCAGGCGAGGTGACGCCGTGATAGGTGATATATGTGTCGCCGTATTCGTCCTTAAAGAAAGCGTTGTGACCGCAGCCGTATTCGCCGGGGACAAAGTTAGAGGCTAGGGCGGGAGCGCCCGGAATATTCCAGTTCGAGACGTCGCAGAGGTCGTCGCCGACATTCGCGCTCAGAAGCCCGACTACATACATCTGCCCTCTCGCGTCGCCGCCGGAATAGGCAAGCCAGACCTTGTCGTCGGTCACAAGCGCATAAGGCCCCTCGTTGTTGTCGGTTCCCCTGTTGTTCTCCCAGCCGTAGACCGGCCTCGAAAGAAGCTGAGTATATGTCAGCAGCTTCCACGGCTCTTTGGGGTCGGTCTCGGCGATCATCAGCATCGAGCCGCTGTCGGTCCCTGCCCATGTTCTGAACGACCAGACGACATAACTCTTTCCGCCCGCGTCGAAGCAGTTCATGTCGAGGGTTATTCCGTTCTTTCCGTCGCCGAGAGGGTTCTCGCCGAGATTTCTGCCGTCCGGCATGACGCATCTGCGCGGTATGCTCCACGCCTCGGGGTCGAGCATATCTCCGCCGTCTTCAAGGGTCATGACGTAGCACTGAGGGTCAAAGCCGTTGCCGACCGTCAACGCGCAGAAGATTCTCATCTTACCGCCGACGATATGAAATTCCGGCGCCCAGAATGTGTTTTTGAAAACGGCGGTGTCCGCCGAGAGTATCACGCTGCGCCTTACGTCCTCGCCAAACAGGCCCTCCAGACTATCCGCCTCGCGAATTTCAAACGAGGTGTCGCCGTTGGCGTCGTTAGTCGCGATCCAGTAATATTTGCCGTTATAATAGGTGATGACAGGGTCGCCCCAGGGGTGGTTCTCGACCGGAAAACCGAAGTGGTGGACGGCGATCTCGCCATTTACTTTATATTTGCCGGGCTTCGAAAAGTCGATGCTGCTGAAATCCCAGTCGATATGCTTGTTATGGACCGAGCCGTCGGTATATCTGACTGCGGCGGTGACGGCTTCAAGCTCCTCACGGCTGCCTGCGGTAACCTCCTTCGGCAGACCGACCGATTCAAACTCGACGGTTATATTGTTGTCGATAAGCTTTTGAGCGGTTTCGTCGGGAATGGGAATTGAGACCGCGCTCTCGATAAAGTCAAGGCTCTCGGAGGGTTCAAACGCCTCGGAAGCCGCGGCTTTTTTTGACTCCTCCTTGCCGGTGTAGCGCTTCTTAGTCACTTCGGGCTCAGAAAACGTCACAAAGTCCTTTGTAGTCCAGCGGACGTAATTGCCGGTCTCGCGCTGGGGGAAGTCCCCGTTGCCGAGGTTAGTGCGCTTTATCTCCTTGGCGGTGATGATGTATTCGCCGTCGAGCAGAATTATTTCGATGTCCTTCGCACCGATTGAAATTATGCCGTTTTCCTCGCTGAATTCACACTTCGGAAACAGCTTGCCGTAGTTGCGGTAGAGCGGTTGAACGTTTTTGCCGGAGCTGTCGGCAACGGCAAAGTGGACGCTGTGGCCCAAAAATTCTGAATAATCGTCGGCGGGCTTGCGGGTATAGGCGATTATCCGGCAGCCAGAAGCCGAGAGCTCATCCGGCTTTTCGGCCCCGCAGGACGACGCCGTAAACATCATCGCGCCGCAGACAAACGCAGTTAAAAGTTTTTTCATAAGTTTCTCCCTTCGCTTAAAAAAGTTCCTGCTCATAGATTAACATATTGTCCGAATTCTGTCAATACGGTCAGCCGAAGAGCCGATGCGAAAAATTTTATTTTCCTCCGATAAAACGGCCTTTTCCTGCAATAAATATATGAAATACTTTTTATATGAGGACATAGTGAAATCCCGACATCTGACATCTGACTTCTGTTTTTTGATTTGTTGGTGTGTCCTTTTCGGACACATCAACAAGCGTGTGCTTGACAAAATTCCGCGGGGAGGGGTATAATTAAAGCAAATAACGAAAGAGGTGTTTTATATGAAAAAATTACTTATGTTAATTTTGGCGATGACGGTGCTCTGCTCCTGCGGGAGCGCGGGCGGCTCAGGCGGCACGGAGTCATATTGGGCCACCGAAAGGTATTCGAGCCGAAGCGACGGATTTTACTATGTAAAAAACCGAATGGAGCAGTCCCCGATGAGCGACGGAAGCTTCGGCATCGTCGGCGGCAAGCAGGTCCCCGCCTATACGAGCGTTAAAACGCTCTGCTATTTCGACACAGTATCCGGCGTAGAGGCGATAGTCTGCCCGAAGCCGAACTGCCCCCACACCGACCCCGAAAGCTGCTTTGCGCTCGGATTTGACGGCGGGCCGGTTATTCGGATAGGCGAAAAAATCTACTGGCTGGAGCATTCTCACGGCTTTGAGGACGGCGAATTTTACGACGAAATAATCGTTATGCGCGCCGACAAATCGGGTATCTCGCGCGAGGAGGCGGCGAGAGTCAAGGACAGAAGCCCTTATAACACCTGCCTGCTTTATTCCGGCGGCAAGATCTGGTTTATCGCCAAAGAAGTCGGATATGACAAATCCGGCTCTAACGGCGAAGACGTTTTTTATCTCAGCAGCTACGACCCCGCCTCGGGGAAATATTCAGAAAAGCTAAACCTCACAAAGAAAATTCTCGGCGGAGAGACCGGTCAGGCGAGTATATTGGGATTTTTCGACGGCGGAATAATTATTGAGCTTTATAAATTCCCCGCAGATATGTCCGCAAAAGCGACGGAATACAATATCTCTGTCGACCCGAAAAGCCTTGATATAACCTATATCGACGGCGATGTGAAGAGCGTCTGCACCGGGGCGATGGAGGTATCGGACGGCGAAAACTGCGAGATACGGTGCGAGTCGGGAGAGGTTTACACCTTTGAGGGCGAGGAATTTCAGCTTTTCGGGGATATTCTGATAATCTCGGACAGCGAAGCGATAAACTACAAAACCGGGCAGAAATATAAGTATAAGGCCTCGGGAAGATATCAGATCGCTGCGGCGGCCGAGGACGGCTACGTTGTCTGGGAATTTGTGACCGACGAAAACGGTCTTGTGACCGACACTGTTTATAAAAAGCTGGCAAAGGACGAGCTTTTCGAGGCTGAGTGATAATGCCTCCCCGGCCTTGACAAAATTTTGCGGGGGGGTATAATGTTATTGAGGTGATTTATGTGAAAAAATTATTTATATTTATTATCGCTTGCTCCCTTTTGTGCTCTTGCGGAAAGCAGGCTCAGAATGACTCGGGTGAATCCCGCACGGTTGAGACCGAGGCTGTCGTTTCTCTCGACGAGAGCGCCGCGGAAACGGTTCAAGCCGACACTAAAACGGTGACCGACGGAAAATTCCCCGGCGGACAGGCGATAGAAGAGCTCAGCGCTTCAAAGGGGTCAGGATACTATCTGATCTCAGACGGAGCGTACTATGTTGACAGCTATGATTCTGCGGGAAGAATGAGCTTTGCGGATTTTGCGACTTTGAATTCGTTCCCGGTCTGCTCAAAGCCGAATTGTCTGCACAACGATCCCGAGACGTGTTCGGCGTTCGGCTTGTCGAACGGCTCTGACGTTATGCTCTGCTCCTATGACGGCAGTCTTTACTTCATCGAAAACACCCGCGAGATGTCCGCAAAAAGCGGCATAAGCTCCTGCGCAAATATATATAAAGCCACTGCGGACGGCTCGGAGCGCCGAAAAGCAGCGACTTTAGAGGGCTTTACGCTTTCAAGCTTATATGTTTCGGGAACTAGGGGATATACCGTTGCGGCGGAGGAGATCGCCGACGAAAACGGACTTCCCACAGCGGAATATAATTACTACGCCGAAAGCTTTGATTTTAAAACAAATGAACTCAAAAACTTAGGACAGATTTCGCATCTTTATTCGAGCGACACCGTCGGCGTCATCGGCGAATACGGCGGAAAAATCTACTATATGTCGGTTGGCGCCGAGGAGCGCCCCGAGGGCCTGAACGCAAATTCGCCCGACTACTTCGACAGCCTTCACGCGCTTACCGTAACAAGAATATTTGCCCTTGACCCCGAAACGGGAAGCATAACGGAATCAGAGCTGCCTGTTCCGGGCAACCGCGAGGGAATGAACTGGCCCGCGCCGGATATTGTTGCGGCGACGGAGGGATTTTATGTCTGTCAGCAGGGCGATACTGCTATAATCGCTTCGCCGGACGGAAGCGTCAGGAAAATCGAAAATCACCGCCTGACCGAGCGCGCCGCCGATTATCCCGTAAACGGAATGATGTTTAATGCCGAAACGCTTCTCGCGACCGAGCTTATGACCGGAGATATTTACAGGCTAAAAGCGGGCGCGATCAAAGAAAACGAGGCGATAATCGCATATTACGACGGCAGTTATATTGCTTTCGGTCAGTTTACGCGCGAATTCCGCAAGCTTTTGCCCGCCGAACTCTTTGAGTAGAAAAGATCCTGCTGTTGACAGCCTCTTGGGCTTATGATATGATGTTTGTTGAGGTGATTTATATGAATAAATTATTTGAGGTAATCTTAGCCGCGTTGCTGCTTCTGACGGCATGCGGCGAAACGGCGAAAAAAGAATCGGGAGACCCGCATACGGTTGAGCCGGCGCCCGTCGTTTCGACCGACGAAACATCGGTCATCAACACAAACACCCATATGTCCGCGCAAGGCGGCGAGTTTTACATCGAGCAGGTGATGACCGCGCAGTTTGCGGATTTCCGGCTGAATTTTACCGACTTCGATACGCTTAAATCGACCGTTGTATGCTCGAAACCGAACTGCCCGCATGACGACCCCGAGACCTGCTCGGCATTCGGCATGGGGAACCACCCGGTCGTCGTCGACGGCAAAATTTATTT
>CANQJB010000058.1 GCA_947624155.1 uncultured Clostridia bacterium | reverse complement strand
TCGCGAAAGGCGCTCGATTATTTTATCATATCTCAAGCTCTCTGTCAAGGGGTTTTTAAAACTTTTTTGGAAAGTTTCCGAAGCTTTACGGGTGTAAAGCTCTGCAACTTGCCCCTTGTGGGGGACAGCTTTGTTAATATACCACTTTTTTTCGCGGTTGTCAAGAGGTTTTCAAAAAAATTTTCAAAAATTTTTTCGTTTCCCGAAACTTGGGACATTTTCCCCAAAAGCGGCGCTATTCCGCGGCTTTCAGCTTTACAATATTCGCGTCTGAGGCGAAAGTCGAGGCGTTATAGAGCAAAAGCACGCGGTCAAATTCGCCCGGATCGACAAAATCCGAGAGCTTCATCATGTATCTGAGGTCGACGACCGCGACCTTTGAAAAATGCTTTGTCAAAAACGGGACGAAGCAGTTGGCGTAGGAATCCTTTATCACGAGGATCGAGCCGCCGCCGGCGTCGGATTCGATTTCGATCAGCGGGACGTTTTCGCCGAGGAAGGTCAGATATTTGTCCTTCTTTTCGAGATTTTCGCGGAAATAGAGCCCGTCGTGCTCTGAAACGGTTCCGTCGGCGCCGGTTATTCTGACCGAAGTTACCTCTGCCCCGCCGGAGGTGTAGATATCAACGGTGTCGGGCTCGGCCTCGTCGCTGATTACCTTTGAATAATAGGAGCCGAGAAAGCTGTGGCTGGCGTGTTCGACGTCTATTCTGTCGAGGCTGACAGGGCTGTAACCGAAGCTGCGGACATAGGCGGAATAGGCAATATATGCGCCGCGGGTGGTCCAGTGGTGGTCGGTGCGGTAATAGATATAGTCGTCGCGGGCGTAATAAAGCGGGTCATAGACGTCGACCGACTGAATGCTCGGGTCGAGCGCGGAATAGACATAGTTTATCATACGCCGCTGACCCTGTTCGGGTGCATAAGAGGGCAGGCGGTCGGCATAGATCTGCGCCGAGGTCGGGACGATCATCACATTCAGGCGGCCGTTTTTTATTCCGAAGCTGTTTATCGCTTCGACCGAGCGGTCGATCTGCTCATAGTCGATCGGGTCGCCTGCCTCAAAGAATCTGCCGTCGGAGAAGAAAACGCCGTTGACCTCGCTGTGTCCGGCGAGGCGTTCAAGGCTTGTCCTAAGAGATATCCAGCGGGAGCGCAGGACAAAACGCTCTCTGACATATTCGCCGAGGCGGGAGGAATAATCGCCAGAGAACCAGGAGCGTGAGCTCAGCTCGGGCGCGGCGGCGAGATAGCGGTTTTCGAGCTCGGAAAAATCCTGCTTCGGCGTAAAGAGAGTTATCAGCGCCATCAGCCCGAGGACGCCGAAAAAGAGCGCCGAGTTGATTATCGCGAGAAGCTTTTTAAGGTCGGTTTTCATATCGCAGTCCTTTCAGAGGTGCAAGTCCGATTGCTAAAATTAAAAGTTTTCGATCAGCCCTGTCAAAACAGGCTTTGATACAAACGGAAATATCGGTTTATTTGCTTTTCTTTTTTGGCTTTGGTTCGGGCAGCTCGTCATACATCTTCAGGAACAGATTTGTCAAAAGCTCTCTGTTGTCAATGTCGTCGACACGAAGCAGCTTCTTTCTGCCGCCCTCATATATCGAATCATATTCGGCCCCGGGCAGCATTTTCAACGCCGACGGAACGGGTTTTACCAAAAAGCGCCCGTCGCAGACATAAGCGGCGACCTTGCCGCGGTAATATATTAAGTATTCGCCCATCATCATGCGGCAGGATATTCCTTCGAGAGATGAAAGCTGCTCTGATATAAAGCTCATATATTCCTTGCTTGTTGACATAATTATCCCTCAAATGCTCTTTTTTAACGGATTTATCGCATATCATTAAACTCTCAGGGCGCTCTCAGAAATTAAAGTACAAAAACGGGTTGTAGCTCTGGTTCACAAGATAGGCGGTCGAGGCGATCAGAAGAAGCAGTGTCAGAACCGGCTCGATCGCGCCGAAGACGCTGAATTTAAGCCCCGCGCGGTTCAGTCTGCGGTCGATCATCTCGCGGAAGCTGCCGGGAGCTTCGGAAGCGAAGAACACGCAGAGCGAAATCGCGACGGAGTATTCGCTCAGGAGCCAGAAGGAGTGAGTGTCATAAAGCGCGCCGCCCGAACCGAACATCGCGCCGAAGAACCCTGCCGCGGCGCCGAGGCTGTCGGTTTCAAAGAGAACCCAGCCGAAGATCACCGCGAGGATAGTATATAACCACGAGAAGAAGCCGGGCAGCTTTTCGAGAAGCTTGCCGAGAAACAGCCTTTCGGCGATTATCAGAACGCCGAACCAGCAGCCCCAGAGAACAAAGTTCCAGCTTGCGCCATGCCAAAGTCCGGTCAGCAGCCAGACGACTGCGAGGTTTCGGACTGTTTTTAAAAGCGTCCCGCGGGAGCCGCCGAGGGGAATATAGACATAGTTTTTGAACCACTCGCCGAGAGTCTTGTGCCAGCGCCGCCAAAATTCGCGGACACTGCGCGAGGTATAGGGCAGGTCGAAGTTCTCGGGGAACTCAAAGCCGAGCATTCTTCCGAGACCGATCGCCATGTCGGAATAGCCGGAAAAATCGAAGTAGAGCTGAAGAGTGAACGCGACGATTCCGAGCCAAGCGGTCAGAGCGGGGAGAGTCGAATAGTCCGAAGCCTTGACCTCGGCCCAGAGCGAACCGATGTTATTCGCAAGCAGCACCTTTTTCGCAAGACCTCTGACAAACCTCGAAACTCCGGAAGAAAATCCCTCGGTGGTGACTCTGCGGCTTTTGAGCTGCTCCGAAACGTCGGAATAGCGGACTATCGGCCCGGCGACGATCTGCGGGAACATTGTGACATAGGCCGCAAAGTCGGTGAAGCTGCGCTGGACTTCGATCTTTCGGCGGTAGAGGTCGATTGTGTAGGACATACTCTGGAAGGTAAAGAAGCTTATCCCGATCGGCAAGGGCAGACCGACGCTGAGCGAAGTTCCGAAAAGCGCGTTTATATTCCCTATTATAAAAGGTGTATATTTAAAGACGCCGAGCAGCCCGAGATTCATCGCGACAGAAACCGCGAGGCAGATCTTCCGGCGCTTCGGGTCGCCGTCGAATTTATCCATAAAAATTCCGGCGAAATAGTCGATCGCGCAGGAAAGCAGCAGCACAAAGACATAGATCGGCTCGCCGAAGGCGTAGAACACCAGCCCCGACGCAAAGAGCAGGGCGTTTTTAAACCGCTTCGGGCAAACGCAGCAGAGCAGCATTACCGCTGGCAGAAAGAAATATAAAAATTCCACCGACGAAAATACCATGCCGATCCCCCTTTACTAAAGCTTTTTTACCTCTTCTTTGTATTCCTCAAAGCTCATCGAGCTGTTGATAACGTCTAAAAGTCCCGAAACCGAGAGACGCTCCGGCAGCCCGAGGCTCTTTAAAAGCGCCGCGCGCCTTTCCGAGGAATTATCCCCGCCGAAAAGCCCGTCGTCAAAGAGGTCGATTCGCTCGACCCTTCTCCCGCGGAGCTCGCGCTGTTCTCCGACAGCCCCGGCCCGCTCGAGAGCCTCTGTCAAAAGCTTTTCGGAGATTCCCTCGACCCCGAGCTTTCCCTCGGCAGAGGGCTCGCGCTTTCGAGGCTCCTTGCCGAAAATGTCGGGAATATAGGCGTTGCGGACCTCTCCGCCGCCGATAATGCCCTTTATATATCCCCTGATTTTAAACCCCGCCGAATCGCTGTCGGTGAGAATTGTTATCCCGCCGTTTTGGGCAAAGTGGCGAAGCAGCGCCTTTGTCTCGGCGCTTTTAAAGATTCCGAAGCCCTCGGTGACAATTATCGGGCAGTCGACGATCCGCGAAAGCTTGATCTTGTCATATTTTCCCTCGACGACTATCGCGCCTTTGATGTGAACCATTTTCCCTCCGTCAGACACCGAGCATCTTTGTTATCGCTTCTTCGAGAAGCACCCTTTTGTCGGTGGGCTTCGACTTCATGTCGATGTCGCAGTCGGCGGCGATCGCGACGCAGCTCCTCAGCCGCTCGACCGGTATTCTCGAGCAGTCGCGAATCGCGTCCCTGATTACAAACGCGCGGTTTTTATAGTCAAACCCCGCGGCGACGTCGTCGCGCGTTCTGCCGCTTAAAACCGCGAGCTTCGCGCGGTAGAGGTCGACAAACGACGAGCCGAGAACATTGAGTATCGCGAGGCTTTCAAGCCCGCGGTTATAAAGCTCGGGGAGAATTGTGAACGCGGCTCCCCTGTCCCCCTGGGCGACTGCCCGCGCGAGTTTATAAACATCTGTGTCGAGCTGGCCCGCGACGAGAAGCGAGACGTCTGAATCCGAAATCGTCTCTCCGGGGCGGAAGGCTGTCAGCTTTTCGATCTCGTTGTTTATCATCAGAAGATTGCAGAGGCAGGCCTCTGCGAGGCTCAGCGCCGCGTCATAGCCGATCGACGAGCCTCCCTTTTCGACTCGGCTCCGGATATATTTCACCAGCTCCTGCGGCTGTTTATATGCAAATTCGACCACTTCCCCGCCCGCCGCAGCGATCTTTTCGGCAAGAGCGAGATTTTTCGGGCTGAGCTTTTTCTTACCGCCGCAAAGGTCAACGCCGGTGGCATAAAAGATCGCGGTCGCGGTCGAGCCGTCGATCTCGGAAATAACGGTATTCAGAAACTTCGTGTCCGCCGCTTTCAGCGACTCGGCGTTGAGGTCGTTGACTGTGGCGACAAGCCGGTCGGAATAGACCGGAAGCGAACCAAGCGCGTCGGCAAACTCCGAGAGATCGAACTCGCCGCCGGGAAAGAAGTGGTAGTTAAAATCGCGCGCGTCATCCGGCACAAGCTTCGAAATCAGCCTTTTGACAACGCTTTCGAGCGTCGCGACGTCCTTGCCGTAAAACAGATAGCAGGGGCGGATATCCCCCGCCCTGATCTGGCGGTAAAGCTCGCTTTCGGAGGTTAATGTCAGCTCCTTTTTCATCTTCCGGCACCTATCCTATTTCAAAATTTTTGAGTATATCCCCGCGGAGAATTTCGGTATCTCCGCCGTTTATGACACATAAGCCTCCTAGGAACGTTATATTCAGCTCCCCGCCCGCGGCGGCTTCCGAAGTTCTGAAAACGGTTTTTTCGCCGTTGAAATTTATATCCGCTCCGTTTTCAGAAACGTCTATCTCTGCGCCGAAAGCGTTTATTTCAAGCATATCGGCGGTATATATCTTCTCGGGAGGCAGACTGATCGCCGAATATGCCGAAGCGGCGGCTTCGCCTCCACCGCCGACCGCGAGAGCTCTTAAACGGGTCAGCCCGAAGCGCCCGACAACCGTCTCCGCCTCAGAGGCCATTCCCCCGCCGAAGTCAATTATAATACATTCCGCGCCTTTTCGCAATACCAGAGCGGAATCGCCTCCGCTGCCGATAAGGGTCAGAACAAGACGGTTCTGAGATGCGGCAGTCTCCGCCCCGAAAAGACAGATCACCGCCGAAGCCATAAACAGAGCGGTCAGCGCGGCGGCCTTCGGGCGCTTTTTTATCAGCCATATTGCGACCGAAAGAACGGCGGAAGTTCCTATCAAAGCGGCGGCAAGGGCCGAGCCGAGGGGGATATAGCAAAATCTCAGACCGGCGATCAGCGTGGCGAGCTTTAAAACCGCGCCGCAAAGGGCTCCGGCTGCTCTGATTAAAAAGGTGAACGCGCAGCCGGTCAGGGCGTAGGCCATTCCGAGTATCAGCGCCGCCGAGCA
The DNA here is from genome assembly GCA_947624155.1 of uncultured Clostridia bacterium. GTDB lineage: Bacteria > Bacillota > Clostridia > Oscillospirales > Ruminococcaceae > Faeciplasma. The sequence continues at coordinate 6,798 of CANQJB010000058.1, read as the reverse complement.
GACCGGCACCGCGGCAAGATTCGTCAGAGGCGCTATAAGCGAAAGCTCGTTGAACCACAGCGCGACGAACGGCGCAGTCGCGGCAGACGCGCATACCGAGGCGCAGAGCGATTTCGCGAATTTTCCGCGAAGCCCGAGAGCTCGGCTCAGCGCCGGAGACATTACCGCGACTCCGGTGACCCCCGCGAGCGAAAGGCAGAGCGAGCTGTCGGCAGCGAAATAGGGGTTTGAAACGGTCATCAGCAGCGCGCATATGCAGACCGAATTGAGCGGGTCGGCGCGGCGCTTTGCAAGGCGGGAAAGAATAAGCACGCTTATCATTATCCCCGCGCGGATAGCCGAGGTTCTCATTCCCGAAAAGACTATGAACCCGACGACAAGCGCTTCGCACAAAACAGCTTCGAGCCATCGCGGAGAGCGAAGCTTCCTCAAAACCGCGGAGGCCGCCGCCGCGAGAACCCCGACATGAAGCCCCGAAACCGCCGCCAGATGACCGATGCCCGAGCGGTTCAGGGCGAGGCGGTCGGCGTCGGAATAAGAAGCTCTGTCGCCGGTAATCATCGCCGCCAGAAAGCCGCCGGCCTCATCGGAATAGCGCCGGATATTAAGCGAGACTCGGGCGCTGTAACCGCGGATAATGTCGAAAACTCCCCGGCCGGAACGGGTCACCGAAATCGGCCCCGAGGCGCTCGCAGAAAGATATACGCCGTCGGGCAGCCAGTAGTCGCGTGTGCGGAAAAACGGGGTGTTTTCGAGCTTCGACACCCTCGCTTCAAGGCTGACGGTATCACCCGGGGAAGCGTCAAATCCCGCCGAATAGACTACCGCCTTCGCGGGGATTCCGGCAACACTCCCGCTGACGACAAAGCTTCCCCTGTCGCCGCCGGTTATCGAGACGATTTTTCCGGTTATTTCAACCGTTTCACCGTCGAGGCGTTCAAGCGGAACCAGCCGCAGAGAGGTTCGGAGCGCGGAAAAGGCAGTCGCAGCGGCAAATGCGGCGCAAAAGACAACCGCACGAGCTCGCATCGGTTCGCGCAGGCCGAGCGACAGAAGGCACAGCCCCGCCGCCGCAGCCGCGAGGACTCCGAAGCCGCGAAGCCCGAGAGGCCCGCTGACGCAGAGCATATAGCTCAGAAACAGCCCCGCGAAAAGGCCGGTGCAGAGCGGAATCATTCGCCGCGTCAAACCCATTCACCGCCCTTCCTGCCGATATACATATATCGTTATTATAACTCTCCTCGCCCCGGCAGTCAAGAGTTGAGAGAGGTGGAGGGGAATGAGAGCTATATTTTCATTTTCCACAGATGCAATTCCAACATTATATCAAAAATCCCTTGCAACCGGCAAAGATTTGTGATAAAATGAGATAAGGCAGGGTATGCCTTGTCTCAATTTTTATAGGAGGTGCGCGTTGAGAAAGCTTGCGATACTGATAATCTGTCTGATGCTGACCGGCTGTCAGGCTCTGACCTTCTCGGTCGACGGGCTTTTAAGCGCGCCGAATGTCGCGGACGAGCAGTCCGCAATCTACCAGGCGCTGATCGAGAGCGCCGGCAGAGGCATCACCCTTGAATATCCGCGAAACGGAGAATACCGCTCGGCGTTTATCGCCTATGACATCGACGCCGACGGCGAGGAGGAGACCCTCGCGTTCTATTCGGTCAGCTCCGTCAACGATTCAAACGTCAAGATCGCCGTTTTGGACCGCGACTCCGACGGCGAGTGGCGCTCGATGTATGAGCTTGCGGGCGCGGGAAGCTCTGTCGACAGAGTCCTCTTTCTCGGAAACGACATGGCGGTCGGCTATTCCGCGCAGGACTATGAGGAAAACTCTATCCGGCTTTACAGCTATGCCGACGGGGTCTTCGAGGCGATATATGACAACACCTACACCGTTCTCGAAAAAGCCGATCTCGACGGTGAAGGCCGGGAGGAGATCGTTACCGTTAAAAGAAGCGGCGCGGGAATCGAAATAAACGCTTTGCAGGCGGCAGGCGAGGTATTATATAAGGTCTACGGCCTCGCGTTCGACACCGGCTCGGGAATCGGAGGATACGGCTTCGGAAAGCTCGGCGACAAAACCGCGCTTTATCTCGACATCGCGTCAGACGAATCCGGCCTCTCGACGCAGATAGTTTATCTTGACGAAAACGGGCTTGTCGCTCCGCTGACTTTGGGCGGCCTGAGCGAACAGACCCGCCGCCCGCTCGGCTATCTCTCGCTCGACTATGACGGCGACGGAACGGTCGAGATCCCGGTGACGGCGGCGTTCACCGGCTATGAGGCTGCGGCATGGGGCGGAGCGGAATATCTCACCCGCTTTATGAGTTACAGCCCCGAGACAGGAAACCTCGAACCGGAATCAAGCGCATATTATAACCTCAGCGACGGCTATATCTTCACTATCCCCAACCGCTGGCTGAATCTGATAACCGTCTCTCGCGACCCCGGAACCGGCGAGCTGACCTTCAGAAAATATGACCCCGCGCTTATAATCACCGAAATGCAGCCGATAGTCAGCTTTGCCTCGGCGGGCAGCTCGGCCGGCGAAGCATATATCGCGGCGGGCTATGAGCTTCTGACCGAATCGGATTCGACGAGCTTTTATGTCAATATCCGCGCAGGGAGCGACGAGCCTCTGGTGCTGACAATGGACGAAATCAGGGACAATTTCCACATTATAGACGAGTCGGTATTTTCTCGGGGAACGACAACCCGAGTTTTCTGAAACAAAAATCAATCGGCAGATAAGCGATACTGAAAGGAATGGACAGATGAAAAGAATAATTGTCTGCGAGGACGAAGCCTCGATCCGCGAATTTATTGTTTTAAACCTTAACCGCAGCGGATATGAGGTTACCGACGTTTGCTGCGGCGAAGACGCGATAAAGGCTTTTGAAGAGCACAACGGCGAGTTTGATGTCGCTTTGCTCGACATAATGATGCCCGGCATCGACGGCTTTGAGGTCTGCAAAAGGCTGAGACAGATGAGCGACAAGATCGGAATAATAATGCTCTCGGCGAAATCCCAGGAGATGGACAAGGTCAGCTCGCTGATGATGGGCGCCGACGACTATATCACCAAACCGTTTTCGGTGACCGAGCTTATCGCCCGTGTCGACGCGGTCTGCCGCAGAGTCAGCATGACCGTCGACCGGCCTCTCGACCTTTCCAGCACCATTGTCTCGGGACCGTTCCTTCTGGACTTAAAGAGCAGAACGGTTCAGAAAAACGGAGTTCCGATCGACCTGACACAAAACGAATATCAGATAGTTGAATATTTCCTGAAAAACCAAAACATCGCGCTCGACAGAACCAGCATTCTCCGCTCGATCTGGGGAGACGACTATTACGGCGAAAAGATCGTCGATGTGAACATCAGGCGCATAAGAATGAAGATAGAAGACGAGCCGACCAGCCCGAAATATATAACCACTATCTGGGGCTACGGCTATAAATGGAGCGTGCCTGAGGAGCAGCAGTAACTGATGCAGAGAATCGGTATCAAAAAGTCAATAACGCTGCGCTGGGCGGTGAACACCCTCGGTCTCGTAATACTGATCCTCTGCGCGGTAGTGATAATGTCGCTCGTCATGGCTGACAACTATTATGACAGCACCGCCGAGCAATATCTTGTCTCGCGAATGGAGACGATCAACTCCGCTCTTTCTAGATTCACCTCCGAATCGGCCTATCGCTCCGAGGTCAGAAACATCGTCGAGCAGTTCACCGAAAAGGACAAGTTTGAGCTGATGGTTTTAAGCGACGAGGGCATGGTCACTTTGACAAGCTCCGGCTTTCAGCCCTCCGGCTGGTTCAGAACCGGCGACTACTGGGTCGCCGCCGGCAACGAGGACGGAACCTCCCTTTCGGACACAACTTTGCAGAGCGGCGAGCACGTTATGTATTACACCGCGATGCTGCCAGGCCTCGCCAGAGAATACAGCGCGATGATGATAATAACCTCGCTCAACGCGGTCGACGCTCAGGTAAGGCAGATAGCGGTTCTTCTGACTGCCGTTTCGGCGGTAATTGTCCTTCTGATGCTCGCGTCGGGCTTCTATTTCGTAAAGTCGATAGTCCTGCCGGTTCGCCAGATCAGCGAGATCGCGAGGAGATATGCCGAGGGCGATTTTTCGGACAGAATCGAAAAGCGGAGCGACGACGAGCTCGGCGATCTCTGCGACTCGATAAACTATATGGCCGGAGCTCTTGAAAACACCGAAAAGATGAAAAACGAGTTTATCTCCTCGGTTTCACACGAGCTTAGAACTCCTCTGACCGCGATAAAGGGCTGGTCAGAGACCCTTTGCGCAATGGGCGACGACCCCGAAACATTCCAGAAGGGAATGAGGGTTATAACCGGCGAGACCCAGCGGCTCTCCGAAATGGTCGAGGAGCTTTTGGACTTTTCAAGGATCGAGGACGGCCGGTTCTCGCTCCAAAAAGAGACGACCGACATTCTCGCCGAGCTCGGCGACGCGGTTCTGATATATACCGAGCGGGCCAAAGAGCTCGGAATAGATATCGAATATTACGAACCGGAGATGCTGCCGTTTGTCTACGGCGACGCTTCGAGGCTCAGGCAGGTCTTTATCAATATCATCGACAACGCGGTCAAATATTCCAATCCCGGGGGAAAGGTCTCGATCGAGGCTTATGCCGAAAAGGATGACATCGTCGTTCTGATCTCAGACACCGGAGTCGGGATTTCGGCGGAAGATCTTCCGAAGGTAAAGACAAAATTCTATAAGGCTAATCACACCCGCCGCGGCTCGGGAATCGGGCTCGCGGTCGCGGACGAAATAGTTGAAATGCACGGCGGCAGACTCATCATCAACAGCGAGCAAGGGAAGGGAACGACCGTAATGATCACCCTCCCGATTCAGAACGCCGCGAGATCACAGCAGTGAAAGGAGCTATAAATTAATGGCTGAAAAGACTAAAGGCTTTAAGACCCAGATCGGCGGACAGGCGCTGATCGAGGGGGTAATGATGCGCGGACCGGAGGTTCAGGCGATGGCTGTCAGACTTCCGAACGGCGAGATCGACGTTGAGCAGAAGCCGCTCAAGCCCGCAAAGTGGTATAAAAAGACCCCTTTTATCCGCGGGCCGTTCAACTTCGTCTCGTCGATGGTCGAGGGATATAAATGCCTCTCGAGATCGGCGGACAAGTCGATGCAGGGAATCGAGGAGGAGCCCTCGAAGTTTGAAAAGTGGCTGACCGACAAGCTCGGCGACAAGCTGATGGCGATAATAATGGTTATCGCCTCGATTCTCGGCGTCGGAATGGCGCTGGCGCTATTTATCTGGCTCCCCGCGCTGATAACAAAGGGAATCTCGCTTATTCTCCCTCTTTCCGACTTTCTGAAGACCTGCATCGAGGGAATCATCAAGATCGCGATATTCATCGCCTATATCGGCCTGACCGCGCTGATGCGCGATATCCGCAGGACCTATGAATACCACGGCGCAGAGCACAAGACTATCGCCTGCTACGAAGCCGGCGACGAGCTTACCGTCGAAAATGTTAAAAAGCACTGCCGGTTCCACCCCCGCTGCGGCACCTCGTTCATGTTTTTGGTGCTTTTCATCAGCATCATCGTCTTCTCGGTCTTCCGCGTTCCGTGGGACAACATCGCGCTGCGGGTTCTGATCAAGCTCTGCGTGCTGCCGGTGATCGTCTCGATCGCCTATGAGCTGATCAAAATCGCCGGACGGTATGACAACATTTTCACCAAGATAATTTCCGCCCCCGGGCTTTGGATTCAGAGGCTCACCACCCGCGAGCCCGACGCCGGGCAGATTGAGTGTGCGATCGCTGCGTTTATCCCCTGCATTCCGAAGGAAAAGGGCGCCGATAAGTGGTAAAGCTCAGGCGAAGCCTCGCCGAGCGGCTTTCGGCGGCAACTCCCGACTCCGGCTTTGAGGCCGACGTCATTTTGGAAACCGTTTTCGGGCGGGACTGGCGCCTAAAAGACCTCCGAGGGGAGCTTAAGCCCTCGGCGGAGGAGCTGAAAAGGGTCGCGCAGATGCTTGACCGCCGCCTTTCGGGCGAACCGCTTCAATATATAGTCGGCGAATGGGAATTTTACGGCCTGACGCTTCGGGTCGGCCCCGGCGCGCTGATCCCCCGGCAGGATACCGAAACGCTGGTCGAAACCGCGCTGCGGCTGATTGAGAGGGCCGAGCGCCCGAGGGTTTTAGACCTTTGCGCCGGAACCGGCTGCGTCGCGGCCGCGATAAAAAACCGCCGCTCCGACGCCGAGGTGTGCGCTATGGAGCTCAGCCCCGCGGCATTTGAAATTCTCTCGGAGAATGCCGCGCATTACGGCGTTGAAACGGTTCTCGCCGACGCGCTTGATTCAAAAACTGCCGAAAAATTTTCCGGCCTCGATCTGATAACCGCCAACCCGCCATATCTGACCGCTGAGGATATGTCAAAGCTCCAGCCGGAGCTAAGGTTCGAGCCGAACGAAGCGCTCTTCGGCGGCGACGACGGCCTTGATTTTTACAGAGCTCTGCCGAAGATCTGGCACGAAAGCCTACGGGACGGCGGGCATATCGCCTTTGAGGTCGGGCTCGGGCAGCATTCTGCGGCGGCCGAGCTGCTTTTAGAGGCAGGCTGGCGAAATGTCGGGCTTTCGGACGACCTGACCGGCAGGACAAGAGTGGTTTACGCCGAAAAATAAGTCCGTATTTTCGGACTGAAAAGATGTTATAATGTAAATGTTAAAATTTCTGATAAACGGAGGACTGACAAATGGCAACCAAAAAAACCGCTGACAAAAAGGC
>CANQJB010000057.1 GCA_947624155.1 uncultured Clostridia bacterium | reverse complement strand
TCTTTTGTTAATCTCATTCTTTTATTATACCATATTTATTTGAAGAATGCAATAGTTTTATGTGAACAGACTCTAGAGGAGCGCTCATTTTTATAATCGCCTCGGTTGGGGGGTTATAGGTTGGCGAGAGAGGCAAGGCTGTCGGGCGAAGCCCGCACGCGAAGCGTGCCGCCCCGCGCGCCTGCGCGCGGGCGCGCCGGTCCCTGCGGGACCGGCGGGGCTTCGCCCCTCGCCTTAGCTATGCTCAACGCTTCTCCGCGAGCGCTTTTTCCTTTATGTATCCGTCACGCAGCCCTTTGTGATGTTCGACTATGTTCGGATTCCAGTGTATAAGCTGCGGCAGCTTTTCGCAGGGAAACTCCGAACAGATTCCGCAGAACTGCGCGCCGTGCTCTTTTGCGCAGGCGTGAACTTTGCATCTGCCCGACCCCGCCCATTCCGGAACATATCCGTCGGCCTTAATGCAGCCCGGGCAAAGTCCCTCCAGCCGCTTTTTGCAGCCGGTGCAGTCCTCGCCGCAGGCGGTAATTGTTGAAAAATCCATTTTAAACCTTCCTGTAATATGAATAATGCGCGACGACATACCGCTTTTCGCCTGTGTATGCGTCTATGCCTGAAATTTCCACTCCGTTGCCCGAAAGCAGCTCGGCGACCGTCGCGCCCTTTATTTTGCAGCGAAAGACCTCGTGAGCCTCGCACATCACGACGATCACGTCGTCCAGAACAATTATCCCGCCGGATTTCCCGAGGCTCTGCTCGATTCCGTCGACCCGCTCGATCGCGTATTGAATCGCCTTGCCGTTGAAGCGCTCCAGCTCCTTTCGGCTGAGAGCGTATTTGTCCTTTTTCCCGAAAAGTCCCATAAAGCCCTCCTATCTGAGAAAAACCCGCCACTCGCCGTTCTCGATTACATACTGAAACTCGCTCAGCGACGGGTCGAGCATCATGTCTATAAGCGTTTCGAGGTCCGAGACGGTCGGAAGAGTCTTTAACTCCCCGCGGCTGACCCAGCGCATCTCGCCTTCCTCCGAAGACCGCAGATCCCCCGAAAATTCGGTCGCCTCAAACAGAAAGACGATATATCTCAGGCCGCCTTTTGGAAACTGCTTTATCCCGCAGAGCCGCGGATTTGTGATTACTAGGCCGGATTCCTCCTTGATCTCCCGCCTGACCGATTCGACAACCGACTCGTTCGGCTCGATATGTCCTCCCGGGAGCGCATAGCCCTGCCAATCCTTTGCGACGCGGTTCTGCAAGAGATATTTACCGTCTTTATGTATCAGACACAAATTAGTCAGCTCGACATTTTCGGTTTTCATCTTTAATTCCTCCCGCCGATCATATTTTCAAAGCGCTCTAGCTCCCGTTTGATTCTCGCGATCGGGAAGCCGATTACGTTATAATGGTCGCCGTTGATCTCCCTGACAAACAGCCCGCCGCGGTCTTGAATGCCGTAGGAGCCGGCCTTGTCGAGCGGAGGGCAGGGGCGGATATAGTCAAAAATCTCGCTGTCCGAAAGCTCATAGAAGCTGACGGCGGTCTTCTGAGTAAATGACATCGTCTTTTTAAGGCAGCAGAAGCACACCCCGCTGACGACGGTGTGGGTTCTGCCCGAAAGCGTTCTCAGCATTTTAAAGGCGTCGTCCTCGTCCTTCGGTTTTCCGTAGATCACCCCGTCGAGCAGGACGACGGTGTCGCAGCCGATTACAAGAGCTTCAGGGCTGTCCTTTGCGACATCGAGTGCCTTTCTGACCGCGAGAATTTCGGGGATTTCCTCCGCGCCGATACCCTCGGGCGGGGTCTCGTCGGCGTTTGAGGGGATAATTTCAAAGCTGTCAAAGACATATTTCATCAGCTCGCGGCGGCGGGCCGACTGCGAAGCTAATATTATTTTTCTGCCGTCAAACATGATCTGCACCCTTTCAAGATATTCACAGATATTTTATCACATATCAAGCCAAAAATCAACTTGACTTCACCGAAAAAGCGAATTATAATTATAGGGCAAAGGAGAAAGGAAAATTTTATGAAAATTCTGGCCGATGTTCTTCTCGACGCCCTTTCAGACACGCTGAAAATGCTCCCGTTTCTGTTCGGCGTCTATCTTCTAATAGAATATCTTGAACATAAAGCTTCCGACCGCCTGCCGAACGCCTTAAGAAAGCTCGGCCCGCTCGGGCCTCTCGGCGGAGCGGCGCTCGGGTGTCTGCCTCAGTGCGGCTTTTCGGTCGCGGCGGCTAATCTCTATTCCGGCAGACTTATCAGCCTCGGAACACTTCTCGCGGTTTTCGTCGCGACCTCCGACGAGGCGGTGCCGATCCTTCTCGCCAACCCCTCGACCGCCCCGAAAATTCTCCCGCTGATCGCCGTCAAAATTCTGACCGCAGTCGCGGCGGGGCTTATTGCCGATCTGGTTTTAAAGATTTTTAGCCGCGGGAGGACCGCGAAGGAGCCGTTCCGCGATCTCTGCGAGGACTGCGGCTGCGAAGAACACGGCGTTTTCCGCTCCGCTCTGAGCCACACCGTCAGGATAACGGTGTTCGTCTTCGCGATCTCCGTTGCGCTAGGGCTCGGAATCGCACTTTTGGGTGAGGATTCGCTGAACCGCCTTTTGATGACCGACAGCCCGTTTCAGCCGCTTCTGACGGCTTTGATCGGGCTTGTGCCGAACTGCGCGGCCTCGGTTGTGCTGACAAATCTCTATGCCGCGGGGAGCCTCAGCTTCGGCTCGGCGATCGCCGGCCTCTCGACAGGCGCCGGCCTCGGGCTTGCGGTTCTTTTCAGAGCAAACAGGAATCTGAAAGAGAATATCGCGCTGACGGCAATGCTCTACCTGACCGGCGCAGTCGCGGGAATGATAATAAATGCGGTAGGGTGAAGCTGAGATTGAGCAGTGAACAAATAATTTAAAAATTTTCGGATAACCCTTTTTGAAAGTGGGCTATCCGAAAATTTTCAGTTCACGCTCGCTTTAATCCTCGCCGACCCTTTTCATGCCGTTCCGTATCTGTGCGAGCTCTGGAAGATATTGATATTCCCGTGGGTCAGCTCGAGAGAGTTTCTAAGCCTCGCGGGGTAGATTATATCACTGCCGAAGCGCTCGCGGAGCGAGTCCGAAACGTCGCTGAGCGTTTCCTCGCGGTCGAGGCGATAGGGGTCGCAGAAAAAGCTGTTCTGACGCGGCAGAAAATCCGGCTGGAGGTAAATCGCCCTGATTCCGACCGCCCTGACCGGCAGGTGCCAGTCAAACCGCTGCTTGAACAGCTCAAAACCTGCCTGCGCAAAGCTTTGGGCCGAGCGGAGCGGGCAGTCTAGCTGAGCCTGATATTCGCGATAGCAGAGGTCGTTTGTCTTGACGCTGACGACAACTCCTCCGGTGCGAAAGCCCTCCCGCCTGAGCCTGCGGGTGACGTCCTCAGAAAGCGAAAGAAGCGTCTGCCAGACCTCGCCGTCGTTATATAAGTCCCGCGGGAGAGTCGTCGAGTTGCCGATCGACTTGATCTCACGCTTATAGCCCTGCTCCTGAACCGCCGCGTCGTCGAAGCCGTTTACCGCCCTCCAAAGCCAGATCCCGCTCTTTCCGATCAGCCTGCCGAGAACCTCCGGAGGTGTGTCGGCGAGGTCTCCAAGCGTCCTGATTCTCAGCCTCTGAAGCTGCCGGAAGGTCGACGGCCCGACGCCGATTATCTCGTTTACCGCGAGAGGCCGAATTTTCTCGCGGTATCCCTCCGGTGAAAGAACGGTCACCGCATCCGGCTTTTTCATATCCGAGCCGAGCTTCGCGAGGACCTTTGTGAAGCTGACGCCGACCGAAATGGTCAGCCCCGTCTCGCGCTTGACGGCCTCGCGGATATCGTTCGCGATCTTCTCGGAGCTGCCGAAGAGAAAGTGCGAGCCGGTGACATCAAGCCAGCATTCGTCCATTCCGAACGGCTCGACAAGATCGGTATATCGCTGATAGATCGCCCTGACCTGCTTCGAGATCGCGGAATATTTTTCCATGTGAGGCGGAACGATCACGATTCCGGGGCATTTCTGCTCCGCCTCATAAATTTTGTCCCCCGTTTTGACGCCGCAGTCCTTCGCGGCGTAATTTTTTGCCAGAACGATACCCGCCCTCGCCTCCTTGCTGCCGCAGACCGCAACCGCCTTTCCCCTCAGCTCGGGGTTGTCTCGGCATTCAACCGAGGCGTAAAAGTTGTTTAAATCACAGTGAAGTATATCTCTCATTCTGCCCGTTCCTCCCAAAAAGAACATTTGTTTTTATTATTGTAGCACATATGTTCGCAAATGTAAAGAGGAAATTTGGGGAAGGGGTACTAAATTATGGACACATTCAGAAAACAGAAATCGGAGTTCAGAGATCAGAATTATAAAATCAGAGGGCCTGTGACCCATTTTCACCCCAGATATTGCCCCAACCGAAAGAAAATGTTATAATTTTTTTAAAAACCTGCGACCTTTTTGCCGAAAAACCGTACATTATTATTAAGAAGTTTTTAAAGGAGGGGGTACCGACGGAGGATTCAAAGATAATTGAGCTCTTCTTTTCACGAAGCGAAGAGGCGATCACCGAGACCGACCGAAAATACGGCAAGCTCTGCTTCGAGATCGCGGACAAAATACTGAAATCCGAATCCGACGCAGAGGAATGCGTAAACGACACATTCTTAGGCGTCTGGAACGCGATACCCCCTGCCCGACCGAACAGCCTGCGCAGCTTTATCTGCCGGATCGCGCGAAATCAGGCGCTAAAGCGCCTCGATTACATAAGCGCAAAAAAGCGCTCAAGAGCGCTCGAAATGTCGTTCAGCGAAATGGCCTCGCTTCTGCCTGAGAACAGCGTCGCCGACGGGATCGACAACAAGATGATCGGGAAGACGATAAACGACTTTCTTGCCGTTTTAGACCGCGATTCGAGAGTCATATTCGTCAGAAAATACTGGTTTCTCGACTCGATCGCCGATATCTGCCACAACTGCGGATTCAGCGAGTCAAAGGTCAAATCCAGCCTGATGCGTTCAAGAAAAAAACTCAGAAGATTTTTGGAGGAAAGAGGGATAATAATATGAACACACCGAGACTTATCTCCGCGATGGACTATATCGAAGACAGATTTTTGAATGAGGCGCTGGACTGTAAAAAGATCAGGCTTGCCAGGGCGGGTATCAAAAGAGCGCTTATTGCCGCCTGCCTCGCGGTCATAATCCTGACCCCCGGAGCATGGGGAAACGAGGGAACGGTTTTAAGCACAAAGCCGAGGCTGCCCGAGCGCCCGCCCGAGCCGGTCAACTATGCGGCGTTCTTTGAGGAAATATATCTGCACGACGGCGAGTCGGAGCCGCACGAAAAATATCTCCCGGACATTTCCAACGCAATGATGCTTCACGCGGTGAGTCAGTGTATTTTAAACTAGGAGGATCATTATGAAGCGCTTATTCTTACTCATTCTCGCCGCGGCGATGCTCAGCTCCTGCGGCTCTGCGCCGTCGGCAAGCCCGAAGTCCTCGGGAGATTCGCCCGCCGAAGCACCGCCGAAAAATGTCAGCTATCTCGCCGACAAGGCTTTTGACACCGACGAATTTCTCCCCGATTATGACGCCGAGCTGACCTATACATCATTTTACGGAGGCTTCTGCGAGACCGACGACGCATTTTATTTCACCAGGGGCGATGAAAACGGCTTCGGCTATTTTATCTGGTATTATGACAAGGCGAGCGGGATTTCCGGAAAGCTCTGCCCGCGGCCGGAATGCACCCACAGCGACAGCACCTGCAACGCCTATATTTCAACCCCGACCAACGCGCTCTCGGCCTATGACGGCGGGCTGATCTGCTATGACTATGACCATTATGGCGGAAAAGACAAGATTCTGAGCATCAACCCTGACGGGAGCGGCCGCCGCGAGCTGCGCTCGGACAATAGCGTCGAATTTGACAGCTACCCGAATCAGTTCTTCCACCGGGGATATAAATATGTCTTCCGAAAAATCGACACGATCACTCTGGGGCAGGTGCGAAGCACCTTATCATTCACCGCCGAGCCGATCGGCAATGGCGACGGATTTGAGATAATCAATGAAGAGGCCGACGGCCTCGGCGGGATAATGGCGGTGCCGTTCAGAAACGACGTCTACATTCTTCTGACCCAAATGCCGCAGGAAAGCAGCGTCGGAACGATGAAGGTCTGCCGATTTGATTCAAAGACCCGCGAGCTTGAAACCGTTTATGAGGGCGAGACCGACTGCGAGGGGATCACCGACCAGACCACCCGGATCAGAACCGACGGCGAAAAGCTTTGGATCAGCGGCGGCGGTGATAAAACATGGCAGCTAATGACCCTCGATCTTAAAGCCAAAGAGCTTTCAAAGAAAGAGATTACGGGGTTCGGCTATAAGCTTCTGATGCCGGGCGGCGAGCCGGTTCTCACTCTGAACAGCTCCGAAGGCAGCACAACGACCGGTATAACCGTCTATGATCTTGAAATGAACCCGCTTTATGAACTCGCGCTAGATCTCAAGGCGCTCGGGCTCAGCGGTTTTGCCGAAGTGATAGGAATGAATGAAGATCTGATTGTTCTCTCGAACGGAACTCAGACCACTCTGACCTATATCGCCGTCCCGCTCGACGGCTCTGCGCCTTATCACCTGTGCGACCCGCCGCAGAAGCAGACCCTGACGCCGCCGAAAAAAGAACACTGACGCATTACATATAATAATATAAGGAGGAACAAAAATGAAGCTGGAACTGAAGGATCTGACAAAGCGCTACGGCGAGCTCGTTGCGCTGGACGGTTTTACACTGACATTTGAGCCGGGGATATACGGAATCCTCGGGGCGAACGGCGCGGGGAAGTCGACGCTGATGAACCTTATCACCGACAACATCAAGCGTGACGGCGGCTCGATCACCTTTGACGGCAGGGACATTCTCGAAATGGGTGACGAATTCCGAGCTGTGCTCGGATATATGCCTCAGCAGCAGGGAATCTATGACCGAATGACCGCCGAGAGCTTTGTCAGCTACATCGCCCGACTCAAAGGGCTTCGCGGAAAAGAGATGAGAGAGCAGGTCGACGGGGTTTTAAAGCTGACTAACCTCGAAAGCGTCCGCCACAAGGCTGTCGGCCAGTTTTCGGGGGGAATGAAGCAGCGGGCGCTGCTCGCTCAGGCGCTTTTAGGCGACCCGAAGGTTTTGATTCTCGACGAGCCGACCGCCGGTCTCGACCCGCGCGAAAGGGTCAGGATACGCGGGTTTATCAGCGAACTCGCAAAGGACAGGATCGTTCTTCTCGCGACGCATATCGTAACCGACATCGAGTCGATCGCCGACAAGGTCATTCTGATGAAAAAGGGCAGGCTGATCGACGTCGACACGCCGGCAAACCTGATCGCGGCGATACCCGAAAGCTGGAAGCCGGTGGCATATAACCTCAGCCTTGAGGACGTCTATATGTACTTCTTGGGGGATTGAGCGATGACCGAATGGAAACGTGTATTTTTAAACAAAAAGCGGATCGGGATCGCGGTCCTGCTGCTGATATTCTGCGTCGGGCTCTATGTCTATTCGCTGACCGACATCTATAACCCCAGCCCTTACAGCCTGAGAAGCACCATAGCCGCGGCGAAGGCGGCTTCGGAGTTTGCCGAGGAGTGCAAGGACCTGCCGATCGAAGAGATTCCCGAAAAGGTTGACGAATATCTCGGCAGGATCAGCGACTATGGGACATGGCTCATTCATTCCAGTGACCCCGAGACATACGCTTTCTTCGGAAACAGCGAAATAGTCACCGCCGAGGACGCCGAAGCGCTGATTCGGGATATCCCCTATCTCTACGGCGTCAAAGATAACAGAGATATGTACAGTCAGGGTTACAGGGCGTTTTACACCGCTATCAGCGGGCTGAAAGACCAGGCGGAATATCTGCTCGGCTACCGCGATTATCTCGAAGGGATTCAGGCTCAGGCAAAACAGCAGTCGCAGGTCGGGATATTCAGCACGGGCAAGGGATTTTCCCAGAGAAATCTGACAAAGACCGCCAAAGACTTCGAGGGCTTGGAAGAGGTCGAGATCAGCTTCGGCTCAAATTCCGGCGTTGAGAGCTGGCTGAACTTCGACTTCAACGACTATGCCTATCTGATCGCGATAATAGTCATCGTCCTCGCATTTTTGGAGGAGCGCAAAAAAGGGCTCTGGAGTGCTGTCCGCAGCTGCCGCTACGGAAGACTCCCGCTCGGGCTCAGCCGCCTCGGAATCCTCGCGTCGGCCGCGGTCGGGTTCGCTATTCTGATCTACGGCTCGACGCTTTTGACCGCTCTCGGCATAAACGGCGGCCTTAGCGGCCTCGACCGCCCGCTCCAATCTCTCGAAAGCTTCAGAACCTGCGCCGTCAGAACGACCGTCTCCGGCTGGATTCTCAGATATTTCGCGGTCAAGATCGCTTCCGGAATGCTGATCGGCCTGCTGTTGTGGTGCCTTCTCGGCTCGGTCGCGAATATTCAGTTCTCGCTGTCGGTGCTTATCGGAATCCTCGCGGGGGAATATATCCTCTATGAATTTCTGCCGGTTCAGAGCATCTTCAACGTAGTCAAATATTTCAACCTGTTCTCTTATGTCCACACCGCTGACCTTTACACCGACTATCTGAATATCAGCCTCTTCGGCTTCCCTGTCGGAATAAGGCCGCTGATGCTGACAACTCTGCCGATCGCGGGGGTAATGCTCTTAGTCTGGGCGCTGATGATCCAGACAAAGCGATACCCCGAGGGGAACAAAGACATTCTCTCGAAGCTCTCTGCGGCAGTCAACCGCGTTTTCGACTTCTTCAGAAGCAGGCTAAGCCTCGGCGGCTGGGAAGCTTATAAGACTCTGATATTTGAATTCGGAGTCGTGATTATGGCGGTGATACTGGTCCTCAGCCGTTCAATCTACTGTCTCTATTTAATCAGCGAGCAGGACTACTGGTATCAGGCATATCTTCAGGACCTCGAAGGGCCTCTCGACGAAAGCACATATGACTATCTCGCCCGCGCGCGGGAGAATATCAAGGGCAGCTTCAACGAAGGGCAGCTCGAGAACTCGCTGAACCGTATCGAGGCGGAGGTCGAAAAGAGGTTTGCCGCCGCCGAGGCGGGGGGCTTCGAGCCCTGGCTGGTCGATGCGAATGTATATGATTCCTGCTACGGCCCGACAGCCAAAAACGCCCAGTATCGCAGCGCAGCATTAGCTCTTCTCTTTGTCGCATTCTGCGCCGCCGGAATTTCGGCTTATGAGCGGCAGTCCGGCGTGACGCTTCTCGTGCGCTCGCTGAAAAGGGGGCGGCGGCAGCTTTTCATAAGAAAAGCCGTCTGCGCGGCGGCGACGGCGGTGTTTGTCTGGACGGCGGTATATATCAAGGAGTTCTTCGATTTTCTCGACATCAAGAATCCGGTCACATTCGGCGCGCCGGTCCAGAATATCGACGCTCTCGCGAACTTTCCGCTTAAAATCAGCTTCGGGCAATATCTGGTGATTCTCTATTCGATTCGGCTGCTGATGCTTATTTTCGCCTCGTTCGCCGTTCTCATGGTCAGCCAGCGCTGCGCGACTCTCCAGTCGGCATATATTGCCTGCGTTGTTTTGGTCGCTGCGCCCGCTCTGCTCTCGGTTCTCGGCGTCGATGCGCTGAAATATATCTCCCCGATGGTTCCTGTCTCTTCGGCCGAGCAGCTCTGGAAGATCGGCTCGGGCAGCCTTTCGCCGATAATCCCGTGGGTGATCTGGTCTGCGGTCGGAATACTTGCCTTGATCGCCGCGGGTCTCAACTGGTCAAAAACCGGCTTTGCAAAAAGCAGAGGGAAATAATTATTACCCCCGCACATACGGGGACGCCTGTATGCGCGGGGGTAATATGCGAAACTTAAAAAGCGACGCCCTTCAATAGAGGGCGTCGCTCGCTTCAAACCACCTTCCCGTCGCTCATTACGATCTTTCTTGCGCACATATCGCCGTAGCGTTCCTCGTGGGTGACGAGCAGGATCGTTATTCCTTGTTTGTTTAGCTCTATCAAAAGCCTCATTATCTCGTCCGCCATCTTGCGGTCGAGGTTGCCGGTCGGCTCGTCGGCGAGGATTATGCTCGGGTTGTTTATCAGCGCCCTTGCAATCGCGGCTCGCTGCTTCTGGCCGCCCGAAAGCTGGCTCGGCAGGTGGTCGAGCCGGTTCTCGATCCCGAGAAACTTCGCGATCTCAATCAGCCTTTTTCTGTCCGGCTTTTTTGAATCCAGAAGCAGAGGCATGATTATATTTTCCTCGACAGTTAAAATCGGGATCAGGTTGAAATCCTGAAATACATAGCCGATCTTTTGGCGCCTAAGGAGCGCCAGCTCCTTTTCGTCGGCGACGGTGATGTCGGTTCCGTCGATGAAGATCTCGCCCTCGGTTGCCTCCTCAATTCCGCCGATCAGGTTTAAAAGCGTTGTCTTTCCCGAGCCGGACTGGCCGGTTATCGCGAGCATTTCACCCTCGGCGATATCGAAGCTGACCCCGTCGACCGCTCTGATCTCGGTGTCGCCCTGAACAAAAACCTTGCTTAAATTTCTTACTTCAACGGTGTTCATGCTTCTCTGCTCCTTTTTGATAAAATTCCCCTGACCGCTCTTCTGACCGGCAGGATAAATGCCGCGACCGTCAGCACGCTGATGCTTATATATACTGCGGCAAGCGGCAGATCAAGCGAAGGCTTTACCGCAGCGGGTATCGTCGCCAAAAGCAGAAGCGCCAGGCTCAGCACCGCCGAAACCGCAGCCGCTGCCACAGACGAGACTGCCGACTGGCGGGTAAACGAAGACATTATCGCGCCGCTTGAAGCGCCGACCGTCCAAAGTGTCTTTATCGTCTTCCGGCTGTCGTCGATATAGTCGCGGAGCTTCATTCTGACGATGATCAGAGCGAAGATAAACATCGCCGAGAAGATGAACATAAGCATCAGATATATTCCCGTCGACAGCTCCTGTCCCTCTTCGGCGACCGCCTGATAGTTGTGGATACTGTACTCCATTCCCGGGAAATGCTCCAATAAAAGCTCTTCGGTTTCTCTGTGCAGCTCAGGCGATGTGAGCTTAATGTCCATTACGTCGATCAGAAGCCCGCCGGCCTCGGGATTGAAAATCTCCCTGGCGGCGTCGCGTCGGCAGTTGACAGTGTCGACCTGTGGGAGACTTCGGACAAAGTCGATATCCTCCTGAGTGAATCCGCCGGCATAACGGGCGTTTTTTGAAAACATCAGCTCATATTCCGGCGATTCGGATATAAATGCGACGTCTAGAGAAAGATAGCTGAAAAGAAACAAGAAGACCGTCATTATCGGGACGGCGACCCAAAGGCAGCTCGAATGGGTCTTATTCGTTCTCGAAAGCCAGAGCGAGGCGAGGGACTTCTCGGGCGTCGCCTTGAATTTCAGCTTCGGAGGGTTCTTTTTCATTTCGAGCTCCTGAATGTCGCCTCTTATCGCCGAAACGGTCGATTCGCGCGAGGATTTTATCAGCGCTCTTACGATCACCGCGAGAAGAACGACGAAGAACGCGGCGATATGCAGAGCGGTGTTCCACGGGTTGATTTTAAATATCATCCAGGAAAGCCCCTCGGAGTCGCGGACTTCGAGATATGTCGCAAACAGGAGCTTCATAACTCCCGCCGAGATCAGGACCGCCGCCAGAGCCGAGGCCGCAAACACTACCAAAAACTCGGCGATAAAAATTGTGAATATCTGGCGGTTCTCGGCTCCCATCGAGCGCAGCACACCCATATCCGAGGAAAACCGCCTGATGTGGCTTTTATATGCCGAGCCGACGGTCAGCGCCGACAAAAGGATAATAAAGAGATTGAGAATCAAAAGCCCGGACTGATCAGAAGAGCCGTCGGGGATCCCGTGCGCAATTCCGTATTCAAAGGCTGTGACTATAAGATTGGCTTTGCCGCTTTTTTCGATCCTATCGGATACTTTTTCGCTGTAATTTTCAAACGCCCAGAAATCCTGCCATTCCTCATCTGACAGTATGCTGAGGCAGATTACTCCGTTTTCATAACGCGGCGCAGACATTCCGTTTATGCCCTCAAAAAACGCGGTGTCGGCTTCGTCGGCATTTGAGATCTGAAACGCCGAGCCCTTTGACAGATTCAGCAGCATCTGCTCGGTGCCGTAGGCGCTGCTGTCGCGGCAGATCGAGATCAGAAGCGGAAGGATAAACGCGCAGGTCAGAATCACGAACAGTGAAAGATGGCGCTGCGGCCTTCTCAGAAGCGAGCGCCTTAAATAGAGCATATATGACAAAACCACTCCTCCTTTGTTATTAATATAGATAATCATATCATATTGAATGAATGGTGTCAAGGGGGGTGCCCATTCCGCACACATTATTCGCATTATTTAGATGAGGCGACACATCTAAATTCTGACATCTTTCTTCTGACTTCTGCTTTCGGGGCTGTGTCCGTTTCGGACACAGCTCCCCGCTATTGACAAAACTTTTCCTGTAATATATAATATTAACTACTCCGGAAAAATTTTTTTCGGAAGGTGCAATATTTCGGCGGTTTTGATCGTATTATAAGTGCAACCCGAATTTGCAATAAAATATTAAGGAGAACTCAAAACAAATGAAAAGAATTTTAGCAATCATTCTCGCGCTCACTCTCGCCCTTTCTCTCGCGGCCTGCGGAGAAGCCGCCCCGACCCCCGGCCCCGGTTCGCCCGATTCGACCGCCGCTCCCGACAATTCCGGAGATGCTGTTACTGAGGAGCCGGATGTGCCGGAGCAGGAAAGCGCTCTCGAAACTCTCACCCGAATCTGGGACGCCTACCCCGCAGACGAAGAGGGCAACAAGTTCATGGCCTTCGGCGGCGACTATCACGAGGAAAATCAGGTTGAAAACGCCCCCGGCTGGCACAGCATCGACACCGACGAGGACGCTGAGTCGCTCGACACCAATTTCGGCCTTCCGGCTGACAAGGTCTCAATGGTGGGCAGGGTCGCCTGCATTCGCCATATGCTCAACGCCAACACCTTTACCTGCTCGGCTTATGAAGTCATTCAGACCGAAATCGCCACGGTCGATAACGTCGAGGTTGTTGCCGAAAGCCTCAGAGACAGTCTCATGAACCGCGCCTATATGTGCGGCTGGCCGGAGCAGCTCGACATCTATTCGGTCGGGAACACCGTTGTCTGCTTCTTCGGCGCGCTCGACATCGTGAACACCTTTAAAGACGCGCTTGTAAGCGTCTACGGCGACGGCTGCACTTTGTACTATGAAGAGGATATGTCCGAAGCAGGCGGAGACAATAC
>CANQJB010000056.1 GCA_947624155.1 uncultured Clostridia bacterium | reverse complement strand
GAGCTTTGCCGCGGATATATCGCTGCGCATTTCGGGGAGGAATTCGCTTCGTCCGCGCTCGTCTACGAAGACGAGGGCTTTTCGGGCGGAAACCTCGAACGCCCGCAATTCAAAAAGATGATGGCGGACTCGCGGAAAACGGATTTTGCGGCAATCGTCGTCTACCGACTTGACAGAATCAGCCGAAACATCGGCGACTTTGCGAAGCTTATCGAAGACCTCGGCGAGCGCGGTATCGACTTCATTTCAATCCGCGAGCAGTTCGACACCTCTTCCCCGATGGGGCGGGCGATGATGTATATCGCGTCGGTGTTTTCACAGCTTGAGCGCGAGACGATTGCCGAGAGGATACGCGATAACATGAGCGAGCTTGCTAAAACCGGTCGCTGGCTCGGCGGGATAACGCCCACGGGGTATGAATCCGAAAGCGTCTCGACCGTCACCCTTGACGGGAAAACGCGAAAAGCCTGCAAGCTCAAAATTATCCCTCATGAAGCGGAGCTCATCAGGCTTATTTTCTCAAAATTTACCGAAACGGAGTCACTCACAAAGACCGACGAATTTCTGCTCGTCGGGGGATACAGAACCAAGCAGGGCAAAAGCTTTTCGAGGTTTACGATCAAAAACATTCTGACAAACCCCGTATATATGATTGCCGACGAAGATGCTTATAATTATCTTCGCGAAAACGGCGTCGAGCTTTTTGCGGCAGCCGAGGATTTTGACGGCATACACGGAATTATGGCGTATAATCGCACACTGCAAAAGGCGGGGAAGTCGAATCAGCTTCGCCCGATGAACGAATGGATAGTATCGGTCGGCAAACACGAGGGAATAATCTCGGGCGAGGATTGGATCAAAGTCCAGAAAATTCTGGGGATTAACAAGTCAAAGAGCTATCGCAAGCCCCGAAGCAACGTCGCGCTTTTGTCGGGAATTTTGCGCTGCGGGAACTGCGGGGATTATATGCGCCCGAAGCTGACCGACCGCGTAAATGCCGACAGCGAGCTGATTTATACATACCTCTGCAACACCAAGGAGCGCAGCCGCGGCGGGGTGTGCAATATCTGCAACCCGAGCGGGAATATGCTCGATAAAAAGGTCGTAGAAGTGCTGAAGGACTTCGGCAAAAACGGCGACGAGCTTGCCGAGATGATTTTGCAGTCGAAAAAGAAAATCACGAAATCCGCCGAGGGCTTGGACGGCGAGATCTCGCGAATTAAAGAGCAAATCGAAGATAACGACAAACAGATTCACGCGCTTGTTTCGTCGATTATTAAGGCGGAGGGAACCGCCGCGGAAAGCTACATCACCGACGAAATAAACAAGCTTCATGAAAACGGCGAGAACCTTAAAACTCGGCTTTCCGAGCTTGTGGCGATGACCGAGCAGCATCAGCTTTCCGACATCGAGTTTGATTTGATAGCGCGGACGCTCTCGGGGATAAGCAGCGGTATCGACGGCCTCAGCGTCGAGCAAAAACGCGCCGCGATTCGCACCGTTATCAAAAAAATCGTCTGGGACGGCAAGAACGCACACATCTACCTCTTCGGCAGCGACGGTGAAATCGAGTTCCCAGAGGCGCAGGAGGTCTTGTCCGAGCCACTGGGAGAAAATGGCAAATGAAATCCTCATGCACTTTCGGGCGCTGAAAAAGACCGCCGGCGACGTCTGTTTCAGCGAGCAGATCGACGTCGATAAGGACGGCAACCAGCTCACGCTGATGGACATTCTCGCCGCCGACGGCGATCTTCCCGAGGAGGTCGACCTCAGGATCAACTCGGAGATTTTGCGCGCGAAGCTTTATGAACTCCTCGACGACCGCGAGCGGCGGATCATCGCGCTGCGCTACGGTCTGACCGGCGGGCAGCCTCTGACCCAGCGCGAGGTTGCAAAGCTTTTAAGAATCTCGCGAAGCTATGTCTCGCGGATCGAAAAGCGCGCTATTGATAAGCTCGCCGAGGGTATGAACGCAAGATAAAACAGAGGTCAGAGGCCAGAATTTAAATGCGGGTCGGGCATTTGACTAATTTAAAACCGCGACGCCGATATTGAGATAGAGCGCGAAAATCTGCCACGCGATATACGGCAGCATCAGTTTTCCGGCGGTCTTGTTGATGCCGAAGAACTGAACAGTCGTGCCGGCAGTCAGTATCAGCAGAGCGGCGAGGACGACTGCCGCGGCAGTGTAGTAGCCGAATCTGAAAAAGACCACCGACCAACTGAAATTGACGAAGAGCTGATAGAAAAAGCACTTCATCGCGTCGTTAAGGAGGCAGTCGCAGTCGCGGTAGACAAGATATGACGCGAAGCCCATCATCAGGTAGAGAATTGTCCAGACGATCGGGAAGACCCATGCCGGAGGAGAGAGCGGCGGCTGGGTGTAGCTTTGCTTCGACATATCTCCGGCGACGGCGGCCGAAAGAGCCCCCACAACGACAGGCAGCGCGGTCAGAAGCGCCGCCTTGAGCTTGTTTTCGTGTTTTATTTTCATTGAAATATCCATATAATCAAACCTCACGGAAAAATATTTGCGTTAATATTCTATGCGGACAGGGTGTGAAAAATACGCCGTTGACAATTCCGGCTGAAAGAGTTAAAATTAAAAAAACTGTATGTGAGGTCAAAAATGTCAGTTCTGATTCATATATGCTGCGCGCCATGCTCGATAACCTGCATCGACACCCTGCGCGCTGAGGGGATCGAGCCGGTCGGCTACTGGTTCAATCCGAATATCCACCCGGTCACCGAGTACCGCGCAAGGCGCGATACCCTGATTCAATATGCCCGCGACATCGGCCTCGAGCTAAGGCTGAGAGACGAATACGGGCTGAGGGACTTCGTCAGGGCGATCTACCCCAAGCTTGAGAACCGCTGCGGCGTATGCTATGATCTTCGTCTGCGCGAAGCGGCGAGATATGCCGCCGAAAACGGCTTTGACAGCTTTTGCACCACTCTGCTCGTCAGCCCGTATCAGAACCATGAGCTTCTGCGCGAGACCGGCGAGAAGATGGCGAGAGAATACGGCGTTGAGTTTTTATACCGCGACTTCCGCCCGCGCTTCCGCGAGGGACAGCAGCGCGCCCGCGAGCTCGGGCTCTATATGCAGAAATACTGCGGCTGCGTTTTCTCGGAGGAAGAGAGGTATATTAAAAAGAAGAAGGCGGAAAAGTGATTCAAAGGCGCAGACGATGAAGAATTGAAAATATCAGTTAAAATAACTGCCAAGCATTTTGCATAATGCTTGGCAGAACCCATTTTTTCTCTAATATTAACAAAGGCGGGACCCCTCCATGGTTTCCCGCCTTAAAAATTTTTACTGTCTTATATCGTGTCCGCCGGTGCCGCCGAGAGCCATCAGCGGGTCGATCCTGTCGTCGCGGTATCTCATCTCAAAGTGCAGATGGTTACCCGAGGCGTTGCCGGTCGCGCCGACCTCGGCGATTTTCTGACCCTTTTCGACCCTGTCGCCCTTTTCGACCAAAAGCTCGGAGCAGTGGCCGTAGTAGCACTCATATCCGTGGCCGCAGTCGACAATCACAAGCTTGCCGTAGGCCGCATACCAGCCCGAGAAGGTGACCTTTCCGTCGCAGGCGGCATAGATCGAAGTCCCGCGCGGGATTCCCGCGATGTCGAGCGCCTTATGGTTCGAGTGATCCCAAGCACGGTAGCCCGGCATTGTGCTGATATATCCTCCGTCGCCGCCGACCGGCCAGCAGAAGGTGCCGAGCGTGTCGATTATGTCGGTGTTGCCGTCGAGATAGGTGTTCTCCTTTGTGCCGGTTCTGAATATTGTCGGAACCATTTCCTCGACGACCGAGCGCGAGGTGATCGTTCTGTCCGTCTCGACGCCGTTTGTCTCGGTGATGAGCGCGGTGACGTTCTCATATCCGTCGGAGCCGCGCTGGACAAGCCTCTCGCAGTATTCCTCGAGTCTTGAGCTGTATTCATACTGAGTGACCTTCTCAATTACCTGACCGTAGTTTTCGTAATGCGTCGTCAAAACGTTCAGATGAGGTTCGAGATAGTGATATGTAATCAGATCGCCGGTGCGGAGAGAATCGACGGTCGGGTTGTCGCGCTCAAATTCCTCGGTCGTGATCCCGAGCTTCGAGCAGATTCCCTCGACCGAGTCGCCTTTTTCGACGACATAATAGGTCTCGACTCTTGTCGCGCCGTTTATCAGCTCGAGGGCAGAATACGGCTCGATCAGGGCGTCTTCGATAAATCTCCCCTCGGTGATCGAGATGTCGTCCTCAAAGCGGTAGCTCGCGGTCTGTGTGTCGATATACTGCGCAAGGCGGTTTTCAAGCGCGCTGCGGATCAGCTCCATGTTTTCCTCGCTGTAAACGCCGAACAGCTCGCCGTTGATATAGAATCCGAAAGCGTTGACGACCGAGACGTCGCCGCGCTCGATCATTATTTCCGAAAGAGCGTCGATGCTCTCGACCGGGCTGCTCTCCTGATCGCTGTTCAAAAGGGTGATGTTAAAGGTCGGAACGACTAAAAGCGCCTGATCCCCCTCGGTATAGGTGATCTTGTCCTGAATCATCGACTGCGCCTCGTCATAGAGCGCTTCGTTGTCGATCGTCGCGATCTCGTCGCCGTTATACTGAACCGAAATGGCATATTGCAGTGTCGAAGAATAGCGGATCAGCGAAATTAAGAAGAAGACCGAAACCGCCGGAGCGATATAGTTGAACGCAAAGCGGAGTATCTCGACTCCGCCGCCGAGGAATTTCCAGAATGAGGCGAGCGCCGAGCCTATCACATGGAAGAAACCGCGCTTGCTCGCGTTTTTGAGCCTGATCCAGGCGTGGGCAAAGCTGCCGTAGGCGTGGGCAAACGGGGTCAGCAAAAAGCACCAGACCTCATAAAGAGGCTGTTTGAGCTTTTTGGCAAACCAGCCGAATATCGTCCCGAAGACCGAGGAGATTACCGACCAGACCGCCCTCGCGGCGGTTGAGACAATTCGGCTGAGGACCGACCATGCCGAACTGCCGATATAATGAAGAACGCCCAAAGTTCCGGGAATTATTTTTCTCAAATCGTGTCGGACACTGTAAAATCCGGTCACCGCAGCGTAGGATATGTTTATCCAAAGTGAGCGCAGGAGCTTTCGGCCTGTCGCGAAAGCGCAGCCGCCGATCGAACAGAGAACCGCGCAGAGTTGCAAAAATATCGCCCGCGAGCTCTTCGCCGCGCTGCGGCACCAATCCAGCGTCCCGCGTTTTATTGAAAGCAGCAGGCTGCCAAGCGCCGCGCCGAAATCAAAGCTCTGTTTCGCCGGTTTTTCGGGCTTTGAAGCCTCAGCAGCTTCCGAAGGCTCGGTTTCTGCCGCTTCAACGTCCGCAGCGGCCGTTTCAGCCTTTTCCGTGACTGTTTCCGCTTCTTCAGCGGCGGTTTCGTTATCCGCCGATGCTTCCGAAGGCATCGGTTCTTTAGCTTCCTCCGCCTTTTCCGAGCCGATCAGCTCTTCTTCGTTCTCCATTGTCTCACCTCCGTTAAAAAATTACAAAACGGTAACAATCATTATAGCACTGTTGATCGGAAAAATCAAGACCCGCGCTGCAAAATGGCAGAAATCGGAAATCAGAGTGCAGAATTTTCCTTCCTCTCGCAGAGGGCGCACCTTACTGACCTAAAAATCTTCCTCCTGCTCCTCCTCTTTGGAATAGGGCAGCATACCGAGAATTTCAAATGCGCCGGACTGCTGCCACATCTGCGCGGTCACGAGCACGGTATAACCCTCGCCGAAGTCGCAGACATAATCGTTCGGCGGATATTTCGGAAGCCCGAAGCAGCTCATTATATTCATTATTATCCCGCCGTGGGTGACGACCGCGGCGTTCTGATAGCCGTTTTTCATCATGTCTTTGACGATGAAATCCAGCGCCTCGAAGCAGCGCTGAACGACATGGCGGAGCGATTCTCCGTTCGGCGGAGGGTTGTCCAGCCCTCCCTTGATGAACTCCTTATATTCCGGCAGGTCCTTGATGTCGAGCATCTTTTTCCCCTCGAAATCGCCGAAGCTCATCTCCCTGAGCTCCGGCAGGACACGCGCATAGCCCTCGGGATATAAAAACGCCGCGGTATCGACGCATCGCCTCAGCGGGCTGACATAGACCTTGTCGGCGGGAGGGTAGACAAATTCCGAGGCCTTTGCGATCAGCTCGCGGCGGCCGCGCGCCGAAACCGGCGACTCGCTGATCCCGACATATCGCCCCTCCTCGTTTGCCTCGCACATCGCGTGACGTATAAAGTGAATCCGATAGCCTTTCATTTTTACCTCCATAAATAACAGTTCGACAGTTGCGGGATTATGATGTAATTAAAAGTTTTCGGTCAAGCCTTTTTCAAAAGGCTTGCGATGAGTCCAGAGGCGAGAAGCCTCTGGCCACGCCCCGCAGGGCGCGGAATCCCCTTTCCTAAAAGAAAATCAGGAGGGGGAGCGAAAACAATCCGGTGAATTGTTTTCGCGCGGGGAGAACCCTATTAAGGGGTTCCACCGAATTTGCCTCCCTCAGCCTCAAATCCCCTCTTCTGCCCCCCAAAAACCGCCGAAAAATCCGCTGTCTTGTCATATTTCAACAAAAATTTCGCTTAAATTTCATTTAATCTACTATTTTACAAAGAGTAAATTTGGGTGTATAATATTCAATGCGTTATTACCGACAGAAAAGATTCCCGGAGGGCGAACAGTGAACACTGAATTTTCAAGGATCATGACACTTTTAAGAAAGGAGCGCAGACTTTCCCAGAAAAAGGCTGCCGAAGATCTCGGCGTCTCTCAGGGGCTGCTCTCGCACTATGAAAAGGGCAAGCGCGAATGCGGGCTCGATTTTTTGGTGCGCGCGGCGGACTACTATAACGTCAGCTGCGACTATCTTCTCGGCCGCTCTCCCGAGCCCCAGGGGAAGACTATTTCAATTGACGAGATCCCCGAGGACGACCCGTCGGTCCGCGAAAAGGTTACTCCCGGCTCGGTGATGATCGCGTTCAACAAAAAGCTGATAAACAACTCGCTGAGCGTCTTTTATTCTCTGCTCGCGAAATGCGGCTCCGCGACGATGATCCGCGAGACCTCGGGATATCTGATGCTCGCGGTGTATAAAATGCTCCGCTATCTCTATTCCGCAAACCCGCGCAACGATCAGAATTTCTTTGCGATTGAAAAATCCGTTGCGCCGCTGGGGGCAAATTCCGCGATGAGCTTAGCCGAGGCGAAGATCAGCGCGGCGGCTTCGGGAGTTGTGCTTGAAGGCGAGGACTCCGTCGCCGAACCCGATCAGCTAACCGCCAACACCCAGAGCCTCGCCGAGGAATATCCGAGATACTATTCCTCAATGGTGAACCTTATCAAAAACAGCGAATCGAGGATCAAAAAGCTCTCCGAGGGGGAATAGGCTATCATTATAGCATATTTGCGCGAGGATTTCAACCTTTAAAAATGTGCAAGCTTGCGCCTTTGCGGGGCTTTTGAATCAGATTTCTGATTTCCGACATCTGTTTTCTGTTTTTTGCTGTGTCCAGCGCGGACACGGCAAAAAAATTTGCGTTTACCCCTTGACAACTCCGCAAAGGGGTGATATAATATGAAAGCTCGCTCGGGCAGAATTGAATATGCGGCAGTGCTGGAATAGGCAGACAGGCACGTTTGAGGGGCGTGTGTCGAACGACGTATGGGTTCAAGTCCCATTTGCCGCACCAATTGCGCCGCATGCTGATTGACCTGCGGCGCTTTTCCATACCCGAAAGCCCCCGCGCGAAAGGAGAAAAGCTGTGATCACCGCCGAAAAAACCAGAGCAGAAAAAATCGTCGACCGCCTTGAAGAGGTCTACCCCGAGGCTCAGTGCTCGCTCGAATACGAAAAGCCCTATGAGCTTCTGATCTCGGTCAGGCTTTCGGCCCAATGCACCGACGCGCGGGTAAATATCGTCACAAAGGAGCTTTTTGCGGCTTTCCCGACACTTGAAAGCTTCGCGAACGCCGAGCTTTCTGAGGTCGAGAGGATAGTCCGGCCCTGCGGGCTTTTCCACACAAAGGCGAAGAGCATAATCGAGCTGTCGAAAAAGCTTCTCGGCGACTTCGGCGGCAGAGTGCCGGACAGCATGGAGGAGCTTCTGACCCTGCCCGGCGTCGGCCGAAAGACCGCGAACCTCATTCTCGGCGACGTTTATAAGCAGCCCGCCGTTGTGACCGACACGCACTGCATAAGAATTTGCGGGCGTCTCGGGCTTTCTGAGGGAAGCGACCCCGCGAAGGTCGAAAAGCAGCTACGCGAGGTTTTGCCGATGGAGCGCGCCTCTGATTTCTGCCACCGGCTTGTGAATTTCGGCCGCGACACCTGTTCCGCCCGAAGCCCGAAATGCTCCGGCTGCCCGCTGAGCGATCTCTGCGAGTGGCAGGGGAAGAAGTAAAAATGTCCTGCTGTGCTTCAGCACAGCAGGACATTGGTTATATTCGGTCTTAAACCTTAACCTCTTCCTTTTCGCGCTTGGCGGCGTCTTCCTCCTCGAGGACGCGGTAGGCGACCTTTCCGACAAGGGTGGTCGGCAGGCTCTCGCGGAACTCGATATCATAGGGCATCGCGTATTTCGCGATGTTCTTTTTGCAGTAGGCCATTATCTTCTGCTTCGTCTCCTCGGTCGGCTGATATCCCTCGCGGAGCATCACAAAAGCCTTTACCTTCTGAATTTTATAAGGGTCGGGAACGCCGATAACGCAGGCCATCTGAACCGCCTCGAAGCCTTCGAGAACATTTTCAAGCTGCGAGGGGTAGACGTTGTACCCCGAGGTGATTATCATTCTCTTGATCCTCTGCCTGAAATAAATGAACCCGTCCTCGTCCATAACTCCGAGGTCGCCGGTGTGGAGCCAGACTCTGCCGTCGCCGTGAGGGCGGAGCGTGTTCGCGGTCTCCTCGGGGTTGTCGAGATACCCCAGCATCACCGTCGGCCCCGAAATGCAGATCTCTCCCTCCTCGCCGTAAGGAACCTCGATATTCGTTCCGACCTCGACGATCTTATAGTATGTATCCGCGAACGGCTGGCCGATCGAGCCCTCTTTATAGAGGTGCAGCGGCGTCAGGCAGGAAGCGGTGACGCATTCGGTAGTGCCGTATCCCTCGCGGACGGTGATCTTTGCGCCGTGGTCGGCGAGGAACTTGTCGAAGCGCTTCTTAAGCTCGGGGGTTAGGGTATCTCCGCCCGAGAAAACGCCCTTTAAGCAGCTCAGATCGGCGTTTTTCATCTCGGGCTGCCGCAGCAGAGCTTCATAGAGGGTCGGAACTCCGGCGATAAAGTTGCAGCGGGTTTTGAGTATATCGTGGGCATAGGTCTTCGGGGTAAATCTCGGAACCAAAACGCAGCGCCCGCAGTGTGAGAGGAAGGTGTGTATCGAAACGCCGAGGCCGAAGCCGTGAAAGATCGGCATTACCGCGAGGATCTTGTCGTCCTTGTCATAAATCGGGTTCGCGGAGATGACCTGCTCCGAAAGGGCGTTGAGATTTAGGTTGGAGAGCAGAATCCCCTTTGTGGTGCCGGTGGTGCCGCCGCTGTAAAGAATGACCGCGGGCTCGTTTCTGTCCTTGTGGCAGGCGTATTTTCCGCTGTAATTTTTACCTGCGGCGATGAAATCCTTCCAGGTGATATATTTTCCGTCTTTCGGAAGCTTCGGCAGCTTTCTGCCCTCGGTCAGGCTGTAACCGAGCTTTAAAAGCGGCTTCAGCTCGTCCTTTATCTGCGCGATTACCAAAACCTTCAAGGTCGGGACCTTGTCTCTTATCGCCTCGAATTTCGGATAGAACTGGTCGAGGGTCAGCGCGCAGACGCTCTTTGAGACATTCAGATAGAACTGGATTTCGTTTTCGCTCGAAAGCGGGTGGACCATGTTTGAGACCGCGCCGATCAGATTGATCGCGTAAAACATTACCACCGCCTGGGGGCAGTTGGGCATACAGACGGTGACCCTGTCGTCCGGCCGGACGCCCGCGGCTCTGAGAGCCTTTGCGCAGGCGTGAACGTCGGCGCGGAATTTTTTATAGCTGGTCTGCCTGCCCATAAAGTCATAAGCGGTATGACTCGGGCGCTGGAGAGCGGCCTCCTCGACCATCTCCCACATCGTTCCCTTGAAATAATTGAGTGTTTTCGGTACGCTGCCGTAGTTGTTGAGCCACGGCGCCTTGACTTGTGATGCCATATTTATGCTCCTTAACAGGTTATTTTTGGTGCGCAGCTTCGGCGCATCAAGAGTTCAGAACGCGCCCGTTATTTTTCGGGCATATCAACCGGCGTCTCGATCGGAAGTTCGAGAAGCTCGGGGTTTTGCAGCAAATACTTGAAAAGTCTGACCGATTTTGCGAAATAGACTCCGTCGGCGATCCTCTCGTCGATAGTCATTCCGAGCTCCAAGCAGTTGTGCATTTCAAAGCTGCCGTCGGGATTAAAGACCGGAGTCGGCTTTTTCTCGCCGATCACCATAAAGAAGGAGTTGGTTCCCCATTCCGCGAGGTGGTGATACTGCGCCCTCATTTTAATGCTGCCGAGGTTAGAGGCGAAGCAGGAGGAATAATAGGGGTCCTCCGACATCAGCGAAGAGGGATAATGGCCGTGGGCTTCGAGCCTGCGCAGCACAAAGACGATGAATCTCAGAAGCCAGCGCGGCATTTTAACAAGCAGCCCCATGATGTCGTCGGCTCTGTTCTGTTTGTCCTCTTTCCTGACGCTGTAAACGATCTTTCTGAGCTTTTCGTGCATATCCTCGAGAGGGGAAACGCCGGATTTCTCAAAGGTTATCTTCGCGAGGGACTCGGGAGAATCGTCGACAAATTTTTTCTTGACGACGAACGCGAGAATGATGTCCTTGCGCTCATAAAGCCTGCGCCCGCTGTAAAAGCGGTTGAGCTTCGGCCTCATCAGGCAGATCTTCGCGCCGACCGCCATGATTACATGGAAGAACGTGTATTTAAACTCGGGGTTATCGGCGTTTTTCTTTTCGAGAAAGCGCTCGATCGCGCTCAGGTCGATGATTTCGTTCAAGACCGCTTCGTTCGCCGTTCTCCCAGGGAGCATATGCGGCATCAGGGCGTGCATCGGGTCGAGCTCCCGCACATACCAGGCGTCCTTGCGGTCAAGTCGGTGCTTTTTGTGCTGTTCCATTTATTTGCCTCTTTTCAATTGAATGTGTCATACACAAAAATTATACGCCGATTTTTAAATCTTGTCAACTGCGGATGGGAAAATGTGCGGCGTCTAAATATTAAGAATAATGCGCATAATGGCCATTCTCAATCCCCTCCTTGCATTTTCTAAGAATCGGAGTTATAATTGCGGCGGGGGTGTTGAAATGGAGCAGTTTGTTCCCGACTATTACAAAGACTTTCGCTGCGCCGCCGCGGCCTGCACAGATAGTTGCTGCCGCGCGGGCTGGCTTATCCCGCTCGACGGCGAGACCTATGACTACTATCTTTCCCGAAAAATCGACATCGCCGCCGGAACCGAAACCGATCCTGACGGCGACAGAGTTTTTAAGCTTAACCCCGACGGAAGCTGCGTCTACCTCAAGGACGGACTTTGCAGCCTCTATACCGTTTGCTCCCGTCAGGGCGAGATCTGCGAAAAGTACCCTCGCTTTTTTGAGGAATACGACGGCTTCCGCGAGGCGGGAATATCCGTCTCCTGCCCCGAGGCGGCGAATCTGATCCTCAATCGCGCCGATAACCCTTATCATGACCTCTCCCGCAAGACGGACGACCGGCTGCTCGCGTTTTTGGTATCTGCCCGCGCTGAAGCGATGAAAATGATCTACGGCGAGCCCGACCCCGACATCGCTCTGCGGCGGCTTGTCGGCTATTCCGCGCAGCTTCAGGAGCTCATCGACGCCGACCGGCTCGACCTTATCGGCGAGTGCGGCTTTGGCTCTGCGCCTCGGCTGAGGCTGAATATGCCCGCGGTGCGGCGGTTTATCCTCAATGAGACCGAGATCCTCTCGGAGCGCTGGCGCGAGCTTCTCGGGAGCGAGCCCTGCCGCGCGGGAACGAAACTCGAGCGCCGGAATTACCTCGCATATCTGACTTACAGATGGTTCCTTAAAGCGATAAATTCGGAGTATGTTCTCGGGCAGTGTCGGCTCATCGCGGTTTTATACCGCCTCGCCTCTCAGCTCTGCGGCGACTACCGCCTTGCGGTCAGGCTTATTTCGCGGGAAATCGAGCATGATTCCGAAAACGTAGATATGCTTCTTGATTTTCTTGAATAACTCTCGTTATTTTGACTTTCTGCGGAAAATGATTTTTTTCTGCACAAAATAGTTGACCGCGAACATAATCACCTCCGCGACCGGCATCGCGACAGCCAGCGGCAGCTTTATCAGGCGGTACATTACCTCAATGAACACATAGGTTTTGAGCGCGAAGCTTATGAGCGCGAGGGAGTAATATCCCCCGAGCTCGGGCAGAGGCGGCTTTTCGGAGCGGAACACCCAGCGCCGGTTGATCCAGAAGTTGACCTGCGAGCTGATCGCGAAGGAGATTGCCGTCGCGATTTCGACCGAAAAGACGGTGATTCCCTCGAACAGCCGGTTTAAGACCAGCGCGACGGCGTAGTTGACCGCGAAGGCAGCGCAGGAGGAGATCAGATATCTCGCCGACTGGAGCCCGAGAAGCTTTTTGACAAATTCTGCTATTTTGCGCATCTTTCCACTTCCTTTCAGAACTATTATATACCGAATTGAAAAAATATCAATAGGAAAAGCGGACAGAGCGCTGCAAATAGAGCGGATCAATTTAAAAAGTTTCGGCTTTCTGCGCTCCAATCTCCCTCCCCTCCACAAATATTTCACCTGTTCATATTGTAATTGACTTAAAAACGTGGTATTATATAAAAAACGAGGTGATTGTCTTATGGAAAACCGCGACGGTTTTATTCCGAAGGAAGATCTTGAATTTGAGCGCGAGCTTCGCAAACAGGAGCTCGAAGAGGAGGCTCAGCGCGAGCAGCTTGAGCAGCAGCGCCGCGAAACCGAGGAGCGGGAGCGCGCCGAATATGAAAAAACGCTTCAGGACCGCAAGATCGAGCTGGTGAAGCTGAAGCAGGGCGTTATCGAGAGCTCCGACGTAATCAAAGAGGAAAAGCCTGAGGAGATCAAGCTGACGCTTGGGCAGAAGCTCTCGGGAATGTGGTACCGTTCGAAGTGGCTGATAATATTTATCGCAGTGATGGCCGCGGCGTTCGCCTATATAACATACGACACTCTGACCACCGTCCACCCGGACTACACCGTTCTTGTCGTCTCGGGCGAGAATTATAACGCGCTCTATTACCGCACTCAGGAGCTTGAAAGCTTCTTTGAAAGCTATGCCGACGACGTCAACGGCGACGGCGAGGTCAATGTGATGATCTATAACATCTCGACCGACTACGACGCCGACCCGACTATGGCTTCCGGCTCGCAGGCCCAGCTTATGAGCCAGCTTCAGAGCGGCGAAAACGTCCTCCTCGTTTCGGATCAGGTCACCGACTTTGCGCTGACGGATTTTCGCGAGCAGTATCCCGACGACGAAAGGATCACCGAGTTCGGGCTGCTTTTAAACTGCCGGACCGTCCGCGACGCGCTCAAATGGGAAGCGATGCCCGACGAAATTTATCTCGGCGTCCGCTCGGCCTCGCGCCTGCTTTCGACCGCCCAGGACCAGATGCAGGAAAATGTCGACAGGGCGATGCCGGTGTTTGAGAGGATAAAAGAGGCTGTCGACAGCAGCGAGGAATAATGTGAGATAATATTAAATGTAAGATCCGGGATATATTTTCCGAATCTTACATTTTTACGGGCGCAGCGGCGGAAAGAGGAGAACAAGGCTGAAAAAGAGCAAAAAAATTTTTCAAAACCCCTTGACAAGCCGGAATTGATAGGATATAATATTCAAGTCGCCTCGGATACGAGGAAGGCTTAAAGGAAGCATAGCTCAGCTGGGAGAGCACTTGCCTTACAAGCAAGGGGTCATAGGTTCGAGCCCTATTGTTTC
>CANQJB010000055.1 GCA_947624155.1 uncultured Clostridia bacterium | reverse complement strand
AGCAAGCGGCTTTACAAGACGCAAACGGTTACGTCAGAGGTCAGATGTCAGACGGCAGAAAACCAGAAAAATCTTTTGACGCATAGCTTGATTCACTCAAGTAACCCCTCCTTTCATCAGATTGAGAGTAATCTGAATAATTTAAAATAGATTACCCTCTCACTAATAGGAGAAATAACGGCATAAAAGCGGAACTGTTTTTGAAAAAATTTTTTCGGAGGTGGAGTTGATGGATAATATTGAAGATATTGAGCTGCTCAACTCCGAGGAAGCGTTTGACAGAGAACTACTGCTGGAACAGGAAAACGATTTTGAGATACAGCTTGAAAGGGACGAGAATCCACAGATTGAGAATGATGACCCTCCCCAGAAAAGAAAACTGAAAAGAGAGCTTCAGGCCGAAGCGCTCGCACGTCTTGAAAGCGCGGCACGAACGGTCGAGGATTTCAAGAACATTGCCGCTTGGTGGGACAGACTTGACGCCAACAGAGAACGCCGAGAAAGGTATCACGAAGTGAGCAGAAGCGGTGACGAAATACCATTGGAGTATGGAGCTACGGACATCGGCAGATATTTTCCCGACAACCTGAACAGCGTCTTTGCAAGGCAAATTCGTGAGGGAGATTTTCTTGACGTTATCTTTAACTGCCCGTATGAAATTCACGAGCTCGTGTCGGAGGACTATCTTTGCAAAACGCTTTTTGATCTGAACGAGAATCATAAAGAATTGCTGTTTTACAGCGCAGTCAGGCTTTACAGCTCTGCAAAAATAGCCAAAATCCGAGGTCAGACCGACAGGAATATCCGAAAGGTAATGAAAACGGTGCTTAAAAAGATACATAAAAATATCCTCCCGGAGCTTAAACGCCGAGAGGAAAAAGGCTTACCTATGACATTGGAAGAGCGAAATTTTCTTGAAGAAGCAAAAAGAAATCTTGACAAAGAGTAAAGATGGGTTTATACTATGTAATATAATATATATGAAATAGATTACACGATGTAAGGAGATAATATGCGAAACTTTTTTGATAATTCAAGTTCACAGTGGGTACGTTATGACAGCTATATCTGGCGTGAAGTTGACGGCAAACTGTACTTAACGCCCGCCGAAAACGCAAAGCCCGAAATATATGACCCCCTCAAAAACGGCAAGCAAGCTGTTATTGACGCGCTGAACATCGGGCGGCTTTGTATGAGCAAGAAACCCGACGATATAATTCGGGAAGCTATTCTTGAGTTTGCCCAAAACTACGGTATGCTCGGTCTTATAACCGCGCTACCGACCACGGCGAGCTTTATGGATTATGAATATGTTTATCTTCCAAAAAACAGGTTTATAAAGGCCGAAACTATGGCGACTGAGGATTATCTCGCGCTGTTTTTCCCGACGGAAAAACCCGACGTTACCAAGCGCGGGGTAGAATCTATATGGAATATTGAGAACGACCGGACAATGATAGCACTCGCTATGGCAATGAGCGGCAAGCCTACCGCTATGAATATGTCGTTTCAGCGGGGATACGCCGAACGCTTCGACTGGCTGAAACAGCAGTTTACTGACTGGATCTTCGTTTTCTCGACAAGTCTGCTTTATTACGAGGGAAGCAACGACGAGGAAACAAAGGAGCTTTTTCGGCAGGCGATGTCCGCGTTCGACGGTAACGCGCCGACATACCACATTGAGTTGCGCGACAAGCCGACAATTGTCTGGGATTTCCATTCGCTGCTTTTGATGATCCAGATGATGTTCAGCACAATGCTGACCGACAGCAAAAACCCGCTGCGGCTTTGTAAGCACTGCAACAAAGTCTTTGAGGCGAAACGCCCCGACAACCTCTTTTGCAGCGCGGAGTGCAAAAACAGGTTTAATGTTTACAAGTCGAGAAACAAGGATAAATAAAAAGCTGCCCTCAAGCGTTTTACTTGAGGGCAGTTTTCATAAGGTGTAAATCAATTCTGCCAAAACGATTTCGTCCGCCCTGCTACGAATATTGTTCATCTTGCGGACCCATTCAAGTTGGTCTGATGCCTTTAACGATTCAGTCACTCCCTCACTTTCGGCAAGCGCCGAAACTATTTGTTCCAAACGTGCTTGACAAGAATCCTCAACCTCCGCAAGATGTTCCCAAAGAGAACCGCTGAGCAGCATCTCACTATAGACGCCGCCGTGATTTTCTTTCAGAAACTTCTGCCGCAGCCGAGAATAACGACCAAAATGCAAGGTTTCATCACATTCGTACGCGATATTTGGCAGAAGATAATCGCCGACAGCGGTATAACCTATAACCATAGCCCCTCCTTTCGCCATTTTTCTGCTCCTTTCTTCATAGAACGTCATTTCCGCAAATGAGCCGTCAGCTATGATATATTAGGTGTGATTCTCACCCTTTATATCATACATCTTCAAAAGGCTCGCAAGGGTCAATGCAAGCTGGTTTTGTAGCCAATCGGACTTCGCGTGCATGTCGCGCCCGCAGGCTGCGAAAGCCCCTACGAAGGCGCTCCGCAGATAAGGGGACGCCTGCAAGAGAGGGTGTCCCCTTCGTATTCGCGCGCTCCGACAGGAGTGCGCGCACCTTAACGTATTGGTTTGTGCCTAGAAAATCTTAGAACAATAAAAGTTGAATTTTAAACTTTTCATTTGCCGCGCTTTGCGCGGCAAATGAAACATTACCTTTCCTTAAACACATACCCCAGCTCGGCGTCGGGGGTCTTGTGCCTTTCGTTTCCGGCGCGGTTATATGTCTCGGTGAGCCGCCTGAGCTTAGAGACAAATCTGCCGTCGAGCTGCTCTTTTGAGATTCTCCAGCGCCAGTTCAGGCCGACGGTCGAGGGCGTGTTGATTCTTGCCTCGTTGCCGAGCCCGAGAATGTCCTGAGGCTGGGCGATCGCGATCTCGGCGGTCGAGCTCCAGGCAAGCCTCAGAAGAGCGTCGGGCAGCTCGGCGCGGCTTTTAATTCCGCAATAGTCGAGGCAGAAGCTCAGAGCGCTGCCCGAGAGGTTCTGAGCCCAGCCGCGGGCGGTGTCGCTGTCGTGGGTCGAGGTGTAGATAACGCAGCGGCTGTCCTCAATGTTGCAGGGAAGATATTCGCTGACTGCCATCGGGTCGAAAGCAAACTGCAAAACCTTCATTCCGGGATATCCGGTGTCTTTGAGAAGCTGAACGACGTCGTCGGTGATAAAGCCGAGATCCTCGGCGATTATCTTCTTCGGCCCGAGCCAGTAGTTGGTCGAGTTGAAGAGCTTCATTCTCGGCCCCTCGCGCCAGAAGCCGTTGACGGCGTTCTTGTCCCCGCCGGGGACGCAGTAATATCCCGCAAAGGCGCGGAAATGGTCGATTCTCAGCACATCATAGATGTCGGTCGCAAAGGCGATTCTGTCGATCCACCACTTGTAGCCGTTCTGCTCCATGTCCTTCCAGTTATAGAGAGGGTTGCCCCAGAGCTGACCCTCGACCGCATAGCCGTCGGGCGGGCAGCCGGCGACGCATACCGGCTTCTTTTCGGAGTCGAAATCGAAGATCTCGGGAGTCAGCCAAGCCTCGACGCTGTCAAAAGCGCAGTAGATCGGCATATCGCCGATTATCTCGATTCCCTTGTCGTTGGCGTATTTTTTGAGCCTGAACCACTGTTTATAAAACTCATATTGCAGGAAGACATAGAACCCGATCTCGTCGCGAAGCTCCTCACGCGCGCGGCTGAGCGCTTCGGAGCGGGCAAACTTCAAATCTTCTTTCCACTCGTTCCAGGGGGCGCCGCCGTGGGCGTTCTTCTCGGCCATAAACAGCGCATAGTCGAGCACCCACCCGCGGTTCTTTTCGACAAATTCGCGGTAGTCCTCTGTCTCGCTGAATCTTCGGTATGCCTTTCTCAGAACGGGATAGATAGTCTCATAGAGCATACCGTAGTTTATGTACTGCGGGTGGTCGCCGAAAGCGACGGTTTTATACTCCTCGGGTTTGAGGAGACCCTCCTCTTCGAGGGTTTCGAGGTCAATGAAATAGGGGTTGCCGGCGTGGATTGAGAATGACTGATAGGGCGAATCGCCGTAGCCGGTCGGAGAAAGAGGGAGTATCTGCCAATATTTTTGGCGCGCCTCTTTCAGCAGGTCGACGAAGGCGAAGGCTTCTTTGCCGAGCTTTCCGATTCCGCAGTCTCCGGGAAGAGACGCGATTCCAAGTAAAATTCCGCTTGTTCTCATAGCTTTTTCCTTTCAGATTTCAATATAGGGCTCGTTTTTTATGCGCCGTGACCAGATTTCTTCGAGGCTTGATATCACCTCGCCGCGGGGATAGACAAACCGCCCGTCGTGGCTCAATAAAAACCGGCTTGCGGAGAGCGATCTCAGCTTTTTGATCTCAGCCTGCAAAAGCCCCGCATTATAGACGGTTCTGCCCTGCTTTTTTGTCGAATATATGCCGTCACCCAAAAAGCAGAAGTCTCCGGCTTCGAGGCCGACCGAGCCGGGAGAGTGTGATGACGGGAGCTCAAAGATGTGTATCGGCAGGCCGTCGTTGAAATATATGTCGCCGCGGACTATCTCTCCCCTGCCGGTATGCTTAAAGGTCTGCGCGCCGAGATATATTTTTTCGGCGTCAAGCCCATTGAGGCCGCCGGCGTGGTCGGCGTGAAAATGAGAGATCACCGCGATTTTCGGGCGGTCAATCGAGTTGAGGAGTTCGGTCACCTTCGGGTCGTTTCCGACATCAAAGAGCCAGAGATAGCGGCCTCCCGAGATCAGCCCGACGTCGGCGGAGAGCGGGTTCTCGCTCGCCTCGATAAATGATATTCTTTCGCTGAGACTTGTCATCAACATCACCTGCTTTAAAATATTTTACCATACTTTTCAGAAAAATGCAACAGAGCAAGAGCGGCATATGACCGAAAACTTTCAATTACCCTCCCACATAAAAATCCGAGACTTGCGTCTCGGATCTTTATTATTTCATGATCTGATAGATAATCAGAACCAGCGCGGAGAGCGCAAGGTAGACCGCGCCCGCCAAAAGCATTCCGTCGGCAGACTTCCGCGACATATCTTTTCGGTCGCGGTATTCCAAAAACGTCTCCTTTTCGCCTCTTTTGAGCGCGGGGATAAAGGTCTCGGCGGCAGATTTGATTCCGAAGCCCATTACATCGAACGCGCCTTTATTCCTGACGCCCTTGATTCCGCCTACTCCCAGAAGAAGCACCGCGGCGACGAAAAGGCAGTTGCAGAGGCTGATCAGCAGCGCTCTGCCGCGCGAAATCTCCAGAGCGAAGACCAAAGCGGCGACGACCCCGCCGAAACCGAGGTTAAAAAGGAACTCCTTTGAGCGCTCAGACATCAGTCATTACCGCCCAACTCCTGCATTATCTTCTGATATTCCGCTTCGTTGCACTGGACAAAATGCCCGGGGCGAACTTCACGCAGTGTCGGCTTGTCGGTCGAATAGTCGTGCTCCGCGAGTGGGTTATAGACAATTCTCTTTCTCGCCTTTTCATAGATCGGGTCGGGGAGAGGAATGGCCGAAAGGAGCGATTTTGTGTAGGGGTGGAGCGGGTGGGCGAACAGCTCATCCGAATCCGCGAGCTCAACCATCTTGCCGTAATACATGACGCCGATTCTGTCGGAGAAGTATTTGACGACGGAGAGGTCGTGGGCGATGAACATTATCGTGAGCCCGAAGCGGTCTCTGAGGTCGTTCAGAAGGTTGATGACCTGAGCCTGAACCGAAACGTCGAGCGCCGAAACCGGCTCATCGGCGATTATCAGCTCGGGGTTCATTATTATCGAGCGCGCAACGCCGATTCTCTGGCGCTGGCCGCCGGAAAACTCGTGAGGATAACGGGTGGCGTGCTCCTTTACGAGACCGACAAGCTCCAGCATCTCATAGACCTTTTCGTTGATGACGTCTTTGTTTCTCTCTCCCTGTATAATAAGTCCCTCGGAGATTATCTCGCGGACGGTCATTCTCGGGTCGAGCGAGGCGATCGGGTCCTGGAAGATCATCTGAATCTGGGTGACAAGCTTTGTCTTTCTCGCCTTGCGCAGCTCGTCTTTATATTCTGCTTCGAGCTTGGTTTTCTCAGCACCGACGGCCTTTGCGAGAAGAGGCTCATATTTTTCGTTCAGCTCGGCAATACGCTTTTTGGCATATTCCTTGTCGCAGTTTTTCTGGTCATATTTCGCGGCCTTGATCAGCTTGCGCTGCTCGGCGACAAATTCGCTGAGATTCGGTATCTTATCCTTCTTGGCCTTTTTGATCGCGTCTTTATATGACTGAATACCCGCGCAGATTCTTGTGCCTTTGAAATAAACGTCGCCGGAGGTGATGTTATAGAGCTTGATTATCGAGCGGCCGGTGGTTGTCTTTCCGCAGCCCGACTCGCCGACGAGACCGAATACCTCGCCCTTTTTGATCTCAAAGCTGACGTCGTCGACAGCCTTGGTGACAAAGTTTCCCGCTTTGAAATACTGGCAGAGATGCGATACTTTAAGCAAGGTTTCCTGATTACTCATCGTTAAGCCCCCTCTTCTGTTTCATTCTGGCGATTCTGTCGGCAACTGCCTTCGGAGGATCGACCTTGGGCGCGTCGGGGTGCAGAAGCCATGTCGCGGCATAGTGGGTGTCGCTGATTTTAAACATCGGCGGCTGGCGCTCGAAGTCGATCTGCATCGCGTAGCGGTTTCTCGGCGCGAAAGCGTCGCCCTTCGGAGGATAGATCATATTCGGAGGTGTGCCGGGAATAGCTTCGAGCTTTTCCTCGGTGTCGAGGTCGGGCATCGAGCTGAGCAGCGCCCAGGTGTAGGGGTGGGCAGAGCTGTAAAAAATATCTTCCGAGGTGCCGTATTCGACGATCTTTCCGGCATACATGACCGCGACTCTGTCCGCCATATTGGCGACGACGCCGAGGTCGTGGGTGATGAAGATTACCGAGAGGTTTCTTTCGGCCTTGAGGTTGTTGATCAGTTCAAGTATCTGCGCCTGAATGGTGACGTCGAGAGCGGTTGTCGGCTCGTCGCAGATCAGGATATCGGGGTTGGCGGCGAGCGCGATCGCGATGACGATGCGCTGTCTCATTCCTCCCGAGAACTCGAACGGATACTGGCGGTAGCGCTTGTGAGGCTCGGCGATTCCGACCTCGTCCATCAGCTTGATTGCGCGGTGCTTCGCGATTCTGCGGGTGACCTTGTCGACAACGCCGGATGCGTTCTCCTTAAGGTAGTCGATGACCGCGACGGTCTCCTTGTCGAAGTTTCTCGAAGGATAAGCTTCGAGCAGCTCGTCATAGTGGTCGACGAGGCGTGAGATTATCGTCACGATATTTTCTTTGATAAGGTTGAGGTCGGTTATAGCCGCGTCGGCGACTTCCCACTCCGGCTTCTTGCCCTTCGAGACGATTCTGTCATATTTCTTCTGGTCTCTGTCGTGAACTCTCTGAGCCTTGACATTGGCGCCGATAGCGTGGAAATAGGTGTCGATCTGGCTCTTCATGCTGGGCGCGAAGGTGAATGAAAGGCTGTCCTTATTGATGCTGAGCGGGTCGATGCAGTCCTTGACCGCGGCGGCGAGCTCTTTATATTTGTCGTAGCATTCCTTTTTGTTGAGGTTCTCGCGGGAATAAACCTCTCTTGCGGCGTTGAGCTTCTCAATCGCTTTGCGCATATTGGCGCAGGCTGCGCCTGAGGAGTGTTCCAAAGCCTTTTCTGCGTCGCTGATAAAGGAGAGCATGAAGTCCTTGTCGATATACTCGTGGAGGAACTTATTGAGCTCGCCGACAGGCATATTCGGAAGCGGCTTTCCGCTGAAGGTCATGTAATAACCCATGCAGAAGAAGTTGGGGGCTTCCTTAGCGGCGCCCTCCTTCGCGAGGTCGCGGAGCTCATAGAGGATGTTCAAGGTGGCGCCGAAGTCGAGCGACTTTTTCGCCTTTTTAAACTCCCTCGGGAGAGCGTTTGCAAGGCCGAATACCTTCTGTCTGTGCTCCTCGCCGACCACATAGGGGTTGACGGAATCCTTCGACTGCTTCGCGATGTCGTTGATTCGGTCGGTCGAGCCCTTTGAGACCGACTTCTTTTCGAGCTCAAAGGCGATCTTGTCGATATCGTCGACCGTTTCGCTCGCGGCCTCAAACGCCTTTTTATATGCCGATTCGAGCTCGATGTGCTTGAACTCAAACTTATCGAACTTCTTGCAGGCTTCGTTTATCTTCGCGGCTCTTGCCGAGTCGTTAGAAGCAACGGCGTTTACCATCGCCTTGTTGAGATTTTTGAGGTAGCCGTTGAAGGTCGCGCGGCATTCGCGCTGCCTCGCCTTGCCCTTTAAAAGCATCGCTTCAGTGAGCTGGCGGCCGATTCTGACGATCGGGTTTAAGGAGGACATCGGGTCCTGGAAGATCATCGCGATCTTGTCGCCGCGGATCTTGTGGAAATCCTCCTCGGAGATTTTAAGGAGGTCCTTGCCGTCATAGATTATTTCGCCCGACTCGACGATCGAGTTGCCGGCGAGGATTCCGAGGATTGCCTTTGAGGTGACCGACTTTCCGGAACCGGATTCGCCGACGATCGCGAGGGTCTCGCCCTCTGCGAGGTCAAAGCTGATGTCGCGGACAGCCTGAACCTTGCCGTTTGAAGTGCGGAAGGATATTCTGAGGTTTCTGACCTGTAATTTTTCGTTCATCAGTCTTCCACTCCTCTCGTTGACGGGTTGAATGCGTCTCTAAGGCCGTTGCCGAACAGGTTGAACGCGATCATCAGAAGCCCGAGGAAAACGCTCGGCCAGAGCATCGCGTGCGGAGCTGTCGTTGCGGCGGCGTTGCCCTGAGAGAGCAGGGTGCCGATTGTTGTGCCGGCGAAGTCGCTGAGGTCGACGATTCCGAGATAGGTCATTGTCGTCTCGGAGTTGATGACGCCGGGGATGACAAGCGCGCAGCTTGTGATTATTGTTCCGATAGCGTTCGGGAAGATGTGTTTGAACATCAGTCTGCGGTCGGAGGCACCGAGAGTGCGCGCGGCCATAACAAATTCCTGACCCTTGAAGCGGTAGAACTGCTTTCTGGTTAAAGCCGCCATTCCGATCCAGCCTGTCAGAACGAACGCGAACAGGAAGGACGGCACAATTCCGACCTTGCGGGAAAGGTGGAGCTGGAACAGGGTCGTTACGACGACGAACGGAACGCCGGAGAGAATATCGGAGATACGGTCAAGGGCGAGGTCGATATAGCCGCCGTAGTAGCCCTGGATCGAGCCGTAGATCGCGCCGATGGTGAGGTTGATCGCGGAGACGAGGATCGCGAAGATCAGAGAGAATCTCGCGCCGATTCCGATCGCGCAGAACAGATCCATGCCCATTACGTTGGTTCCGAGCAGATAGTTGGGCTCGTGGCCGTTTACATATATGTAGTAGTTATAGTAGAGAACGCGGCACTGAACCGAGCCCGATTTAGCGGTCGAATAGACATAGGAACCGTCGTCGCCGGGAATCCTTATCGAGTTGTATTCAGCGCCGGCCTTGTCGGCGTGGGTCGAATAGGCGGGGACAAAGTTGCCGTCGGCGTCTAGGATCGCCGCGCCCTTTGAGTCAACCTCATACCAGACGCTCGGGTTGTCCTTGATTCCGTTGATGTCGGAAGGCTCGACATAAGGATAGATGACCTGAATTCCGGTCTCGTTCTGCCAGTTCTGAATATTCTGAAATTCCGCGTAGGAGAAGGTTCTGTAAACCATTCCGAGGGCGTAGTAGGCGTTGACCTCGATGTCGTATGTATAGCGCTTGACGATCTGGCCGCGCTGCTTGACGTCGGTCTCGTGGGTGCCGACGGTTCTGATTACCGGGTTCATTCCGGTCTCCTCGGCAATTCCGCGCCAGAAGTTCATCGCGGTGTCGTTTTGTGAGTCAAAGGTCTTTGCGCCGTCCATGATGCCGATGTTGAGGTCGCAGATAGTCCTGTTATAGGCGGGATAGTTGACATACATGCTGTCGGTGTCCTTGACGTCGTAGCGCGAGATAAGCGGCGCAAATATCGAATAGAGGATCAGAAACAGAAGTATCCATGCGGCGATGACCGAGGATTTGTTCTTTGAGAATCTCAGAAGAGCATCGGCGAAAAAGCTTCTCGCCTTGGTCTGAAGCTCTTTGTCGTGGAGATTTTCGTTTTCCTGCACAAAAGCAAACTTTTCGGCAGGAATGTGTTCATAAGCAGTGTTAATGTTATCGTTCATTTTCTTGACCCCATTCTTATACGCGGGTCGATGAAGCCGTAGCTGACATCAACCACAAGGCTGGCCGCGAGTCCGATCGCGGTGTAGAAGCAGGTAGAGAGAATAAAGATGTTATAATCAAGGCCGTTGATCGCGTTAAGCGTCAGGCTTCCGACTCCCGGGACAGAGAAGATCCTCTCGATTATAAGCGAGCCGCCGAGGATTCCGATAAACTCGCCGAAAATTCCGGGAACGATAACGACGAAGCAGTTTTTAAGGGCATGGCGGATAGTCGCCTGGGCCTTTGTCAGCCCCTTTGTTCTCGCGAGGAGCATAAATTCAGAGGTCAGAACCTCGGTCAGCTCGGCGCGGGTGGTTCTGGTGAATCCCGCGATAACGCCGAATGAAAGGGACATTATTGCAGGAACCATGCTGACGAACATCGGCCAGCTCAGCCAGTCGGTTCCGGATTTGACAAGGAAGGGGAACCAGCCGAGCTTGTAGCAGAACAGATACTGAATAATGAAGGCATAGACGAAGGA
The DNA here is from genome assembly GCA_947624155.1 of uncultured Clostridia bacterium. GTDB lineage: Bacteria > Bacillota > Clostridia > Oscillospirales > Ruminococcaceae > Faeciplasma. Next base: position 3,725 of record CANQJB010000055.1, on the reverse strand, counting down.
AGGCACCGAAATAACGACCATCGTCAGCGTTGATATCAGATAGTCGATCCAGGTGTTCTTTTTAAGCGCTGCGAAAATTCCCAGCGCAATTCCGATCGGAATACTCAAAATAATCGAATAAAGATTGACGACCATTGTCGCGGGGAGTTTTCCTGAAAAGATCTTCCAGACGTCCTGACCGAAATAGAGCTTTTCTGAGAGGCCCCAGTCAAACTTTGTCACAACATTCTTAACGAAGAGCCCGAACTGAACCAGATATGGCTCGTTATATCCGAGAGCTTCGCGCCGCATCTCCATTACCTGAGCGTGCGGATCCTCGGGGGGCAGCACCGGCTGAGGCAGCATTCTAATCAGAACGAAGCACATGAGCGTTATTATCGTGAAGACAATGATCATGTAAAACGTTCTTTGCAGGGTATATTTTATCATTTGGTCAACCTCCATTTCTTTGACTCTCACTCGACTCGCAGCTTAAATCTGCGGATCAAGTGATAGCCTATAAACCAACTGAGGCGGGAGAAAATCCCCCGCCTCAGTGCTTTGAGGATCGAAGTAGATATTATAGCGAGTTAAGCTGTCTCAATAAATCAGTACTGGAGAGAACCGCCCTGATCGGCGACATACTGAGCCCACTCTTCTTCGTTGTAGTTATACTTCAGATACTGGATACCGCCGCGGCTCATCATCGGGTTGTAATCCTCGACGACGTAGTAGACCTGCTGGCTGAGCAGCGAGCCGCCGCCGTCCTGAAGAATCGGTACGCAGTTGTAAGAAGTAAGCATCTGTCTCTCGATCTCGGCGAGAATGTCGAGTCTGACTTCAACATCAACCTGGCCGTAGCCGAAGTTGTAGTCGGTGCCGTCAACAGTCTTGGTGTTGCCGTTCAGGCACTCGGCGTAGTCGCGGATCGACATTGTGAGATCCTTGCCGTCGATGTTGACGGTCATGTCGTGCTTGGAAGCATCCCACCAGTTGCCCCAGTAAGCGGCGTCGGTTCTGGTCCAGGTATCGGCAAGGCCGAACGGGTCAAGAGCGCCGCCGGACCAACCGGCAAGCTCGGTGTCCATAAGACCGCCGCGGATCTGGTTAGACCAGTCGTTACCGACAGGGGCGGAATCAACGATAGCGATCTTGCCCTCGAAGCCGGTACCCTTAGCGCAGTCGTTGAGGGAGGTGTTGAGGAAGTCAAGGGTCTTCTTAAGGAAGTCGGTGAATTCGGTGCTGATAGCGTAGACCATAGTAACGGTCTGGTCAGACTTGCCGTCGCCGTCGTTATCGGTGATGTAGCCGAGGCTGAGGGCTTCTTCATAAGCTTCCTGGAACTTAACGGCCGCGGTCTCGGGGTCGTAACCGGTGATGGCGTCAACAGCAGCGTCGAGGTCGCCGTTGTAGTCATCGAGGTTGATCGAGTAGAAGTCGACGAGGGCCTGCTTGGCCTGGTCGGTGTCGCGGTAGTAAGCGCAGGTTTCGGGATCGTAGATATAGGTGTTGCCGAGGAAGCCGTAGCCGCCGGAACGGGAGGGAGAAACGGTCGCAGCCATCAGCTCACGGTCGATCGAAACGGCGCAGGCGCGTCTGAAGGATTCGAGCATCTGGGTCTGGAGGTCGGTAGTGGTCTGGTCGAAGTCGGCCTGAGATTCACGGTCGTTGATAACGCTCTCATAGCCGTTGAAGAGGAGGAAGAAGACTGTTTCGGCAGGAGTTGCGTAGTAGTATTCGGAAGAACGGTACTGATCGTAGTCCTCGGACTGGAGGCCGTAGCCCATGAGCTGGCCGGCGAGGAACATCTGCTTTCTGGTAGCAGCCTCAGAGATAACCTGAGTGTCGATCTCGGTGGTCTGATACATCTGGTAGGTCTGGCCGTCGTTAGGATCGACGTAGTTGATCCATTCGTAGTTCCAACCGGCCCAGTTTTCGTTCTTGACAAAGTGCATCGACTTATCGAGCTGATAGTCGGTCATCTTGTAAGGACCGTAGGAGCAGGTGGTGGCAACGCTGGTGTTGTAGGTCGAAGACCATACAGTGCCGCTGGCGCTTTCGGACTCGGTGAGCAGAGAGTCGTAAAGATCGGTCTTTACGAGGTAGCCGGTGCTCATGCCGTAGGTCATGAGGTAGAAGCCGTCGAAAGCGTTTCTGAATACGAATACGAGCTCGTCTTCAGCGGGGGCATAAAGACCGACGTTGGAGAAGTCGTAATCAGATTCATAGGTGAAGTCGACGATGAGGAGATAGTTGGGAAGATCGGCGTCGGTTTCGCCCCAAGCTTCGTTGGTGGTGGTAACGCCGGAGAGAAGGGCGAGGTTTTCGTCGGTGCAGGGAGCAACACCGTGAGCGTCGGCTGCTGCAAGGAGATCGTCCCAGGTGTCGAGGCCGAAGTAGGCGTCGCCGTAGGAATCAACGTAAGTCTTAAGGGTGTCGCCGCCGCACCAGCTGAGCGGGTAGTCAACACCGATGTAGACAAGCTTGCCGTCGTAGGTGTACTGACCGTTTTCGTCCTTGACCATTTCTTCGAGGGTGTGGCCCTCGTCGCCGTTGTCGAGGTAGCTGCTGCTGCCGGCGAGAGCGTAGTTCATCGCGTTGACAACTGCATAAGAACCGTCATAGTAGTCGGCCGCACGGTAGTTGATGAGCTCGGGTCTGAGAACTCTTTCGAGAGAGTCGACGAAGTCCTGAGCCTTGATCGGTGTGCCGTCGTCCCACTTGAGGTCGTCGCGGAGTTTAACAGACCAGGCGTAGCCGGTGGTTGCGCTGTCGGGAATGTTGAACTCGGGGTGCTCGGCCTTGACGCTCTCGGTGATGTCGACAGGGAAGTCGGCAGCCATCGAAGGAACGATTGCGTAACCGTCGAAGGTCTCCTTGCCTTCAACGGGGTGATTCTCGTCGTTGAAGATCAGGGTGTAGAGACTGTCGGTGGTGTAGTCCATCGGGTAAGAGTCGTCAGCAGTCTGATAGGTGTGGGGGTTCCAGTTGGTAGCAAGGGTAGAGACTGAATCTTTGTAGATGTAGTCGCCCTCGGCCGCAACGGGTTCGGCAGCTTCGGGAACTTTAACGTCCGAATTGCCGGCGTCGCCGCTTACAACAGGTGTGTTTTCGCCGTCGTTGTTGCTGTCGGGTGCAGGGGTATCGCCGTTTTCACCGCAGGCAACGAGGGAGAACAGCATTACGAATGCAAGCAGCAGACTGAGAAACTTTTTCATAAGTAATTTGCCTCCTTTAAGGTTTACGGCTTTAAAGCCGTCATGTGTGCGCCCAGACGGCCCCTATACTATGGGCCACCATAAGCTTATCTGCATAATAATACATTCGGAGAACCTTTGTCAATAGATTTTCAACGATTTCGTAGACTTGCACTGTTTTTAATGAATTTTCGGCTGAGTAAACTTGCAAATTAGACAATAGCCCGGCGGTTAATTAGTCGAAATTAACCAAACCCTTCCTGATTGAAAATTTCTGCCTGCGCCGGAGCTTTTCTCCCCTCCGCCCGCGCTTCAGCGGACAAAACAGCGGCTTTTTCGCGGGTGAAAAACAACTGTCCGCGAATTGCGCCCCAAAGTTGCATATTGATGAATAAATATTCGGTTTTAGTCATAATACTGCATATTAGCGGCATAGTGTGTCCGCCGGAGAAAAACAGTTTTTTAGTCAAAAAGGGGTTGCAAAACGGGGAAAAAGGGCTTATAATAGGAAGCGTTAGATTTTTGAAATTTATACAGACTGTCTGAAAG
>CANQJB010000054.1 GCA_947624155.1 uncultured Clostridia bacterium | reverse complement strand
CGCCGCAAAATGTCCCGTGCTGCTATGGATAATGCTTCCCTTGATTTAATCTTTAAAAAGTAAATGCTGTTGCCGTGCGCCCGCCTCAAATTCCTGTTGACTTTTCCGGCGGGGTATATTATAATAGCATAGTATAGATAAAATGGCGTTTTATGGGCAAAGAGTTTAAAGCGCCGAACAGGAGGAAATGAGCAAATGGGAAAATATTTCGGTACCGACGGCTTCCGCGGCGAGGCTAATGTCGGTCTGACCGCAGACCATGCCTATAAGGTCGGCAGATTTCTCGGCTGGTATTACGGCGAATTAAAGAAAAGAGCGGGAAACGGCGAGCCCGCGCGAATCGTTATCGGAAAGGACACCCGCCGCTCGAGCTATATGTTTGAATATGCTCTTGTCGGGGGACTGACCGCTTCGGGGGCTGACGCATATCTTTTGCATGTCACCACCACCCCGTCGGTCGCCTATATCACCAAAACCGACGACTTCGACTGCGGAATAATGATCTCCGCGAGCCACAACCCCTATTTCGACAACGGCATCAAGCTGATTAACAGCGCCGGCGAGAAGATGGACGAGGAAACTATATCGCTCGTCGAGAGCTATCTCGACGGCTGCCTCGAGGCCTTCGGTGAAAAACTCTCCGAGCTGCCATACGCAACCCGCGAAAACATCGGCAGAACGGTCGACTATGTCGCCGGACGGAACAGATATATCGGCTATCTGATCTCGCTCGGAATCTATTCGTTCAAGGGGATCAAGGTCGGCCTCGACTGCGCGAACGGCTCAAGCTGGAATATCGCGAAATCGGTATTCGACGCGCTCGGGGCAAAGACCTTTGTCGTCGGGGCGGAGCCTGACGGCCTCAATATCAACAACGGCTGCGGCTCGACCCATATCGAGAACCTTCAGAAATTCGTCGTCGAAAAGGAGCTCGACGTCGGTTTTGCCTATGACGGCGACGCCGACCGCTGCCTTTGCGTCGACGAAAATGGAAACGTCGTCACCGGCGACCACATTCTCTATATCTACGGCAAATATATGAAGGACCGCGGAAAACTCCTCCAGAACACCGTAGTCACAACGGTTATGTCCAACTTCGGGCTTTATAAGGCGTTCGACGAGGCGGGCATCGGCTACGCGAAAACCGCCGTCGGCGACAAATATGTCTATGAATATATGCAGAAAAACGGCTGCCGTCTCGGCGGCGAGCAGTCGGGACACATCATCTTCTCGAAATACGCCTCAACCGGCGACGGAATACTCACCAGCCTTAAGATGATGGAGGTAATGCTCGCAAGCAAGAAGAAGATGAGCGAGCTTTCAGACGGGCTGACGATCTACCCCCAGATCCTTAAAAACGTCAGGGTCAGGGACAAGGCCGAGGTTCTCGGCGACCCCGATGTCAGGGCGGCGATCGCAAAGGCCGAGAATGATGTCGGCGACAGCGGAAGGATTTTGGTTCGCGAGAGCGGTACCGAACCGCTTATCAGAGTTATGGCCGAAGCCGAGACAGAGGAGCTCTGCCGCGGATATGTCGACGGAATCGTCGATGTGATTCTCGGTAAGGGATATTCGGTCGGATAAAAATAAAAAACGGAAATGCGAGGTTAATATTATGTGCGGAATAGTAGGCTTTACCGGCAGACGTCAGGCGGCTCCAGTCCTCTTGGACGGACTTTCAAAGCTCGAGTACCGCGGCTATGACTCCGCCGGTCTCGCCGTCAGAAACGGCAGCGCTCCGGTCGAGGTAGTCAAGGCAAAGGGCAAGCTTAAAATACTTATGGAGATGACCGACAGCGGCGCAGCGCTTGACGGCTGCTGCGGAATAGGCCACACCCGCTGGGCGACCCACGGCGAGCCCTCGGTCACCAACGCCCACCCCCATTCCTCTGACGACCTCAATGTCGTCGGAGTACACAACGGCATCATCGAAAACTACCAGGAGCTCCGCGACAAGCTTACCAAGAGCGGTTACAGCTTTAAGAGCCAGACCGACACCGAGGTCGGTGTCAAGCTTGTCGACTATTACTATAAAAAATACAACGGCGGTCCGATCGACGCCCTCGCCCGCGCTATGACCCGTATCCGCGGCTCCTACGCGATGGAGCTGATGTTTGCCGACTTCCCGGGCGAAATCTATGCGATCCGCAAGGACAGCCCGATGATAATCGGCGTATCCGACGGCGAATGCTATCTCGCCTCCGACGTTCCGGCGATTCTCAAATACACAAGGAACGTCTATTACGTCGGCGACCTCGAAATCGCGAAGCTCGCCGACGGCAAGGTCAGCTTCTATAACATCGACCGCGAGGAGATTCAGAAGGAATCGGTCGAGATAAAGTGGGACGCCGAAGCCGCCGAAAAGAACGGCTATGAGCACTTTATGCTCAAGGAGATTCACGAGCAGCCCAGAGCTGTGCGCGACACCATCAACTCCGCAGTCAAGGACGGCAGGATCGACCTCAGCTCGGTCGGCCTTTCTGATAAGGACATCGCCGGAATCGACCAGATCTATATAGTCGCCTGCGGCTCGGCATATCATGTCGGAATGGCGGTGCAGTATGTGATCGAGGAGCTGACCTCGCTTTCGGTCAGAGTCGAGCTCGCCTCTGAGTTCAGATACAGAAAGATGAAGCTGAAAGACAACAGCCTTGTAATTATAATCAGCCAGTCGGGCGAGACCGCCGACAGCCTGGCCGCCCTCAAAATGGCAAGGGATAGCGGCGCAAAGACACTCGGAATCGTCAACGTCGTCGGTTCGTCGATCGCGAGAGAGGCGGATAACGTCTTCTACACTCTCGCCGGGCCGGAAATTTCGGTCGCGACGACAAAGGCATACAGCTGCCAGCTAATCGCGGGATATATGCTCGCGATCCAGTTCGCGTTCGTCCGCGGAGAGATCGACGAGGCGGAATATCTCAGGCTAATCGCCGAGCTCGACACCCTGCCTCACAAAATCGAGCGCATTCTCGAGGACAAGGAGAGGATTCAGTGGTTCGCGGCGAAGTTTGCCGCAGTTAAAGACGCCTTCTTTATCGGCAGAGGAATTGATTACGCCGTCGGTCTCGAGGGCAGCCTTAAAATGAAGGAGATAAGCTATATCCATTCCGAGGCTTATGCCGCCGGCGAGCTGAAGCACGGCCCGATAAGCCTGATTGAGAACGGAACGCTTGTCATCAGCGTCGTCACCCAGCAGGCGCTCTATGAAAAGACCGTCTCGAATATGGTCGAAGTAAAGAGCCGCGGCGCCTATCTTATGGGCCTAACCTGCTACGGCAACTACGGAATCGAAGACCTCGCCGACTTCACCGTCTATATTCCGAATACCGACCACCTGTTCCTCGCTTCGCTCGCGGTGATCCCGCTCCAGCTTCTCGGATATTACCTGAGCTGCGCGAAGGGCCTAGATGTCGATAAGCCGAGAAACCTCGCAAAGAGCGTGACTGTTGAATAAAGATATAAAAATTCGGGGCGTTGAACCCCGAATTTTTTTTGAATATTATGTTTTATATCCTTTCTTATTCACAAAGCCTTCTTGCCTTGGTTTCCACATAAGGCTCGCACAGTGAGGTCTTGCTGATAGCTTTGCCAGGCTCTTTGCGGCTGCTGAGGATCTTATATGTAGTGCACATAAAATATCAACATGCAATTTTTCTCACGATTATCACAGCGAATCTGAGCCGCCGTCCGAGGCGCCCTCAAAACAGCTCATTACCCGCAGACATTTACTATCGCCTGGGCGAAGATCTTAGCGTTTTCGATCAGCGCGTCGATGCCGATAAACTCGTCCGCGCCGTGAATCCTGTTGTCGATCCCCTCGACCTCGCAGCCGAACGCGACGCCGCCCGGTATCCCGTGGACATAGGTCCCGCCGCCGATCGCTAGGCACTCGCCCTTTTTATGGGTGACCGTCTCATAAGCGTCGAGGAGCTTGCCGACAAACGGGCTGTCTGATGGCACACAGTGCGGCTCGACCCCGCCGATATCCGGCTCAAAGCCGATTTTTCTGAGAGCCGCGCCGAGCTTTTCGCTGAGCGACCCAACGCTTTCGCAGACCGGGAACCTGATATCAGCCGCTCCGTCGAACCGGCCGTTTTCGTAATCGAGTATGCTGAACGCGAGTGTCAGCGCGCCGGATATTTCGTCGCACGCTTTGACCCCTGCGCTTTCGCCGTCGGTCTCGCGGTAGGGGAAGGTAATGTTCAGACCGCAAAGGAGCTTTCCGGCCGGGTCGTCGGGAATTACCGCCGCGAGCAGTTTAATAAGCGCGGTCAGGGCGTTGTCGCCAAAATCGGGAGTCGAGGCGTGGGCGCTGACACCTTCTACGCTTATTTTTATCAGCTCTCCGTTCTCACATACCGAGAATTTTGCAGAAATGCCGAGAGTTGAAATCGCGCTGGTGAGCGCTTTGACGCTTATTTTCTCCGACCTTCTGAGTTCGCAGCTTGCCGAGGCGGGGACAGCGTTGACCGTCTTTCCGCCGTGGAGGCTGATAAGGCTCTCAGACTCTGCCGAGGCCGAGAAATGCGCCGCGATCCTGCCCTTTTCGATGTTGATGAGCGGATAGCTCGCGTCGGGAGTAAAGAGCCATTTCGGCATCTTCTCATGCTCCATAAAATATCTGAGGTCGGAGGAGCCGCACTCCTCGTCGGTGCCGAGAATCAGCTCAAAGCCGCTTTTCAGCGGGACGCCGAGGTCCTTCAGCGCTTTCATCGCGTAGATGACAGAAACCGCCGGACCCTTGTCGTCCATCGTTCCGCGGCCGTAGACCAGCCCGTCCTCAACGGTTGTCTGATAGGGCTCTCGGGTCCAGCCGTCGCCTGCGGGAACGATGTCGAGGTGGGCGAGTATTCCGAGAACCGATTCGCCGTCGGTAAAGGAAGCGGTTCCGGCATATCCGCCGACGTTATTTGTTTTGAATCCCAAGCCGCCGCAGATTTCGAGAGCTTTGTCGAGACATTTTCTCGCGGCGGGGCCGAACGGCGCGCCCTCCTCGGGTTCGCTGCGAAAGCTCGGGCAGGAAACCAGCTCGCCGAGAGTATCGAGCATCTCGGGGCGGAGCGTTTCGATGTAATCAAAGACCTTTTTCATATCCATTTTAATAAAACTCCTTTCAGACCGGTTTTTTTATCAGAACCATAGCCGAGATCGGCGGGACGACTACTCCCTCACAATAGGTCGCCAACGGCTCGTTTGAGGCTGCGATGTCGCTGACGTGCAGATGCCACTCGCCGTCGGGAAGCATAAACATCTTCGCGCGGGTGATCGGGTTGATAAGAATCAGCATATCCTCCGACTGCGAGAGCAGAATCGCGATCGTTCCGTCAGGCGAGGAGAGCACCTGCGCGGCGTGCTCGATGTCCCAGAAGCTGCGGAGCCGAAGGATCGGGTGAGCCTTTCGGAACGCGATCAGCCCGCGGCAGTATTCCGCCTCGCAGCGGTTCTTGTCGAGCATATTCCATTTGAGCGAGTTGACAATATCGGGCGAGCGGTAGCTGTTGTGGTCGGATTTTGAATTGCCGAGCGGCTTTGAGCGCAGAAATTCCTGCCCCGCGTGAATAAAAGGAACGCCTTGCGCGAGAAGAACCAGCGCCATCGCCAGCCTCGACATCTTCTTTCGGTCGTCGTCGTGGCAGCCTCCGGCCGAAAGCAGCAGCTTGTCCCAAAGGGTCAGGTTGTCGTGGGCCTCGCAGTAGTTGATTATCTGCTCAGGCGAGCCCGCCCAGACCGCAGATCCGAGAAGCCCGTTTACAACCGACTGGCGGAAGTGGTAGTTTCCGCTGATATAGCCGAGGTCGGGGTCGCGGAAGGTGTCGCCCTTGATCGCGTCGCGGTAGTTGTCGTTGAAATAGGAATAGGCGGGAGTATAGCGCGCATTCTGCTTCGAGGCTGACTTTTCGCCGGGCAGTGCTGCGCAGCCGCCGGTCCAGCCCTCGCCGTAAAGAAGCGCCGAGGGGTTTATCTCCCTGAGCTTTTCGGCGATCTCGTTGACGGTGTCGATGTCGAGAACTGCCATCAGATCAAATCTGAACCCGTCGATCTTATATTCTGTCGCCCAGAAAAGCACCGAGTCGACGATATATTTTCTGACCATGGCGCGCTCCGAGGCGATCTCGTTTCCGCAGCCCGAGCCGTTGGAATAGCGTCCCGCTTCATCCTGACGGTAGTAGTATTTCGGATAGGTCAGCCCGAAGCAGGAATTTTCGGTCAGATAGGTGTGATTATAAACTACGTCCATTACAACGCCGATGCCCTCGCGGTGGAGCGCTGCGACAAGCTCCTTCAGCTCCCTGATCCTCAGCTCTGGGTCGGCGGGGTCGAGCGAATAGGAGCCCTCTGGAAGATTGAAGTTAGAGGGGTTGTAGCCCCAGTTATAGGAGCTCTTCGGGTCGCTTTCGTCTACTCCCTCAAAGTCAAAGACCGGCTGGAGCTGAACGTGGGTGATACCGAGCTTTTTCAAGTGGCCGAGGCAGGTCGGCTCGCCCGAGGGCAGCCGGCTGTCTTTAACGCAGAACGCCGCGAATTTTCCTCTTAAAAGCGAGGGAATCTGAGAAGAAGGGTCGGCGGAAAAATCCCTGACCGAAAGCTCATAGATTACTGCGTCTGAAGGGCTTTCGAGCCTGACCCAGTCCTCGTTTTCCCAGCCGTCGGGGTCGGTGTCCGAAAGGTCGGCGATATATCCCCGTTTGCCGTTTGTCCCTGCGGCCTTGGCATAAACGTCGACCGCCTCTGTGATCTCATCGCCGTAGGTAAAGCGGTAGTTATAATAGAGGCCGTCGAGCCTCATCGGGTAAACATAGCGCCAGACGCCGTCGCCGATGTGTTTTAAGGGGATAACTTCGCAGGGATAGTCCTCCTGACTGCGGTATAATAGCAGGTCGGCGGAATCGGCCTCGGGAGCCCAGACCGCGAAGCCGGTCGAGCGCTCGCCGAGAGTAACTCCCAGCTCGCCGGAATAACGGAATTTGCTGTCAATTTCTGTGAAGTCCATGGTTTTATGTCTCAATCCTTTTCCGGAAATTTTCTACCATGATATTATATAGCTTTCGGCCGATTATTTCAATAGCAAATTTTCAGAACAGTGTTGAAAAATGTCGCGGAATGTGTTAAAATATCAGCAAATCCGTTCAGAGGAGGAGCGAAAATGACAATTACCCCCGACAACCCCAAGCTTCAATATACAGGAAGAATTGATTTTGACTCCGAGGGCGCGACTCTCTGCTGGCCCGGCGCCCAGATCAGGCTTCGGTTCCGCGGAACGTCGGTCGCGATCAGGGGCAGAAACATCAACTTCGGCTGGCCGACCTATATCGGCGCGGTGATCGACGGCGAGGAAAAATGCTATAAGATCGGCGGGAGCTGCGAGCTCGATCTCGTTTTGGCAGATAATCTTCCCTACGGCGACCACGAAGCCGTCATCTATAAGCGAATGGAGGGTCATTATCTGACCGTCAGGGAGATAATTGTCGGCGGCACCGACATTCTGGAGCTTCCCCCGAAGCCCCGAAAGAGAATAGAGGTCTACGGCGACTCTGTCTCGGCGGGCTCTGTCGTCGACGCTCAGGAATATGTCGGAAGATCTGACCCGGAGGGAAGCGTCGGCCAGTGGGACAATTCCTGGCACGCTTATCCCCAGCTTGTAGCGAGAATGCTGCCGGCGGAGGTCTGCGACACATCTCAGGGCGGAATCGCGATCTTCGACCGCACCGGCTGGTTCGAAATGCCTAATACCCGCGGAATGGAGTCCTGCTATGACAAGCTGAGATACAGCATATATCAGCCCTTAAAGGACTGGGATTTCAGCTTTGTTCCCCACGTCGTAATCATGGCGATCGGCCAGAACGACGCCAACCCCGACCCCGATGTTTTAAGAAACAGCGAGGGATATGAGCGCTGGGTCGGAAAATATATCGAGATCATCAACTCGATCCGCTCTCACGCCCCGAAGTCGACCGTCGTTCTCGCGCTGACAATTCTCGGCCACGACAGAATCTGGGACGACGCACTGGAAGACATCAAAAACCGCCTCGGCGGCAAGGACGGCAGGGCATATCACTTCGTCTATTCCCGCTGCGGCAGGGCTACCCCCGGCCACCCGAGATATGTCGAGCAGCTTGAAATGGCCCAGGAGATGACGGCGTTTCTGAGAACTCTTCCCGAGAGCACCTGGGAAGACTGAAAATTGTAACTGAATTTTAATCATTTCGGGCTTTCCAAACCGCCCGGAATCTGTTATAATGTTTTTGTATTCAGTTATTGTCGAAGGGAATGTGATCCGAATGAAAAGGCTGATGAAAATTTTATCCGTCGCTGTCGCGGCAGTTATTACTGCGCTCAGCATGACCTGCGCGACGACCGTTTCGGCTGACGTCAGCTTCAGCCCCGATTTTGAGGTCTATTCCGAGGCGGCTCTGCTTATCAATCTCGACACCGGCGACGTCATCTATTCCAAAAACGCCGACAAGCAGCTTGTCCCCGCTTCGCTGACAAAGATAATGACAGCGGTACTGCTTCTCGAACAGTATGCCGACGACATCACCGCGCTCTCGACCACCTATGTCTCGGGCGGATATGAGGTCTTTGATGACATCTATCTCCAGAATCCCTCGACCGCAGATATTCAGCGGGGCGAAAAGGTCTCCTATAAAGACCTGCTATATGCTCTGATGCTGCGTTCTGCCTGCGAGGCTGCGAATATAATCGCGGTAAATATCGGCGGGAGCCTCGGCGGCTTCGCCGAGATGATGAATTTAAAAGCCGCTCAGCTCGGAATGGACAACACCCATTTCACCAACGCCCACGGCCTTTTCTGGGAGGATCACTACACCACCGCCAACGACCTCGCGATACTCACCCAATACGCCATGACCCTGCCGATGTTTATGGAGGTCGCCACCAGCCCGACCTACACTATGGAAGCGACCGATTATCACAGCGAGCCGAGGCTTATCAGCCACACCAACTCGATGATGTTAAAGGGCAGCAGCTATTATTACGAATATGTCAAGGGAATAAAGACCGGAACCACCGACGAGGCGGGCCGCTGCCTGATCTCTACGGCATATAAAGACGGTTACAGCTATCTTTTGATCACCCTCAACGCCCCGCAGTATGACGAAAACGGCGCTCAGGAGATGTATAACTTTATTGACCACAAGAATATCTATGAGTGGGCGTTCGACACCTTTGAATACACAACTATAATCAGCGGCACCGAGGAGATCGCCGAGGTTCCGGTCGAATACGGCGACGGCGTCGATTATGTCATTGTCCGTCCCGACGCAGAGTTTTCGAGGATCTGGAGCAAGCGCGTTTCGCCCGACTCGGTCCACCGCAGCATCACTTTAAGCGAGAATGTCATCGCGCCGGTCAAAAAGGGAGAGAAGCTCGGCACAATGGAGCTGCAATACGGCGGAGAGACCTTAGCGGTTGTCGACCTTGTCGCAACGACCGACGTCGGCCGCTCGAAGCAGAAGGAGATGGTCGCTGTTGCCCAGAGCTTTATCGGCTCCGACGACTTTTATAACGCAATCAGATATTCGATCGCCTTTTTTCTGGCATATACCGTTCTGATAATCATTATCAAAATTCTTTTCGCAAGGGCAAATAAAAAGCGCGCAAAGCTCTATGTCCCCGCGAAGAGGGACATCAAAAGGAAAAACAACTGGTGACTGAGCTTTTGTCATATAGTTAAAACTCCGGATTGACGGAAACAAGCCGACAGGCGAGCAGGAATGCTAAGGACTCGGCGCCCGTGGAGGATTTGAATTTGAAACCGAAAATCACAGTACGGAATGTCGTTTTATCGCTCCTCGGTTTTATCGCTTTGTGGACGGTTTTGACGGACGCTTGGGGATATTCCTCATATCTGTTTTCTTCTGAAAACGGCGCCTATTATTACGGATATGCCAGTCGTCTTTTATGGGCGCTGCCCGCTGTCTTTCTGATCGTAAAAAGTGAGAATTTAACGCTGACGAAAAGGGAGCTGCTTTCCCGACCGCGATTCGACGGGCAGTTCGCGGCAGTGCTTGCGGCTATTATGCTTTATTCGCTCATATCTATGCTCATAACACATAAGGGATTTTGGATCAACCGAGATGTTCCTCTCTTGCTGACTGTTATCAAATATTTCATTGTGGGCTGTGCAGAGGAATCTGTTTTCAGGGGTTGGGGATATAATGCACTGACAAAAGTGCTGTCCGATCGAAAATCCGCAGTGATTTCGACGCTGATGTTTGTGCTGCTCCATTGGCCTACGTATTTTATAAGATTATTCCGGTTCGGAGCATTTGATTATGCAGGACTTCTTGTGCAGAGCTTCTCTGCGTTATTATGGGGAATCCTGACCTGTTGGCTGATGCGAAGATCCGAAACCTTATGGAATCCCATTCTTGCGCATTTCGCTTATGACTTTTCCTGCATAATGCTGATAGGTGCAAATTGACAGAAAATAGCATTAGCAAACAAGTACGTTCTATAATTAAAATAGACCGTTGACACACCGGCTTTCCCGGTGACAGTCAGCGGTCTGTTTTATTGACATACTGTTTTGCGGTCAACTGTTATTTCAAGGAGTTTTGTTTTCTTAAACGCCGCTCCGGCGAAATGCCGGAACGGCAGAGCTCAGAACTTTCCGAGTGCGCCCGCTCTCGCGCAGCGCGAATACTTTCCCGGCGACATTCCGACCGCGCGGGTGAAGCTTCTGATAAAGTTGGTGTAGTCCAAAAATCCCGAGTGATAGCAGGCTTCCGAGACGTTGCTGCCCTCTCTTAAGAGCCGTTTCGCGAGGCAGATCCTCTGGTCGAGGATATATGAGCGCAGGGTCATGCCGGTGTATTTTTTAAACATCGCGCTGATATATTTTCCGTTGAAGAAGAACTGCTTCGAGAGGTCGCTGAGCGCGATCTGCTCGGTCAGGTGCTCGAAGATATAGTTTTTGACCTCAGCGACAAGGTCGGGGACCGAGTTCTGGTCGTCCTCGCTGCGGCTGCCCGCGAGCTGACGGCTTATAAGAACAAGTATCTCGGTTATGTATGCGTCGACGAGAAGATCGTCGCAGGATTTTCTGAGATAGACTGCTGTCGAAAGCTTGTCCGCGATCGAGCAGTATTCGTCTATCCCTTCGGCGTTCAGCCTGACTCTTCTAACGGTCGGGTTGCTCTCGTCAAAATATTCGCTCAGCTCACTTTCCGGCCCGAGATACTGCTCCATTTTGTCCTTGCGGATACTTATTATGAACCGGTTGTAGGGCTGGGTGCCGCGGCTGATCCCGCGGTGGGGCTGGTTAGGTCTGAGAATGAACAGGTCGCCTCTGACAGGGGAATAGACCGAGTCGGCGACAAAGTAATTGACGCTGCCTCCTAAAAAGAGGTAGAATTCATAGCCGTCGTGGTGATGAAACGGGACTGCGTTGTCCTCCTGAATGCCGGGGGTGCTGCTTTTGTGGTAGCAGTGAATCGGCCACGACATACCGGAGAAAGTGCTTTCAGGCATATAAATACCTCCTTTGATTTCGCGCAAGAAGCCGTTGGAAGAAAACCGCCGGAAAAGGAACCGGAAATTGATTGATTTTATGATTTATAGCGTGAAAAAACGCGCTGTTTGCCGATATCGAAGAAATATTTTCGATATCTTTGCTCAGTATATCACACCTCTTGCACAAAGTCAACGCTTTTCGTCAACTTTTTCTGCCAAAAATTATTCTCTTTGCATAAAAAAGGGTCTGCCCGCCGGTCAAAAGACTGGCGGGCAGACGATTGACTTATTATAAGCTCAGCCTAAAACGACTCTGACGCAGTTTGTGTCAGCAAGCTTTTCGGCGGGGATGAAGCAGCCCTCGAGCTTTTCGCCGTTGAGCCAAAGCTCGCCGACGCCCGACTGAACATGCTTCGGGTTCTCGACGCTGATTTCAAGGTGCTTGCCGCGGAAGTTCTTTTTGATCTTAAAGCCGTCCCACTCCGAGGGGATAGACGGGCTGACTGCGAGGCCGTCGGCGTTGGGTCTCATTCCGCAGATGCCCTCGACGCAGCCGACCATGACTGTCGAAGCGGTGCCGGTGAGCCAGTGGACATGGGCTCTGCCCTCAAACGGCGAGCGCTTCGATTCGACGAACTGGCCGTGGACATAGGGCTCGATGACCCTTATTTCGGCGCGGTCGTTCATCGCGGCGGGCGAGCTCTCCATAAAGTATTCAAAGGCGCGGTTGCCGTTTCCGAGAAGCGACTCGGCGAGTATCGCCCAGCCCTGAGACTGGCTGAAAATGCCGCCGTTTTCCTTGGTGTCGGGGTTGAAGATGTGCATAACCGCGCCGCCGAAGATGTGGTCTACATAAGGCGGTTCGAGCAGCTTGACGCCGTATTCGGTGTTCAGAAGCTCATGGACGGTGTCCATCGCGGTTCTGCCCTTTTCGTTGTTTGCAAAGCCTGAGATTACCGACCAGCTCTGAGGATTGAGCCACATATTCGCCTCGGGGTCGTGTTTCGCGCCGACAGTGATACCGTCGTCGCGGATACCGCGGATAAAGCGGTCTTCGTCCCAGCACTTTTCAAGCGAGGCCGCGAGCTTGCCCTGAACCTCGTCGATATAGCCGACATAAGTGTCGTCGCTGCGCTCCTTTGCGAGCTCTCTCATCATCGACATCGCGTAATAGAGCTGGAATGCGACGAAGGTGGATTCTCCCTTTGCGCCCATTCTGAGGCAGTCGTTCCAGTCGGCATGGAGGCCGGCGGGCATATCGTGGGCGCCGAGGCGCTCCATCGAGAAGCGGATAGCCCGCTTGAGGTGGTCATAAACGGTGTCCTCGCCGCCGTTGGCATAGACGATTACCTCGTCGAGGAACGCCTTGTTGCCGCTCTCGCCGATATACTTGTAAACGGTCGGGAAGAGCCAGAGCGCGTCGTCAGCGCGGTAGGACGGGTGTCCCGTCGCCTGAACATAAGAGGGCTGGTCGGGGGTGTCCTCATGTCCGGCGTTGTGGTTGAACTTGACGAGCGGCAGACCGCCGCCGTTGTCGACCTGAGCCGAGATCATGAAGCGAATCTTGTCGAGCGCCATTTCGGGGTCGAGGTGGATAATTCCCTGAATGTCCTGAACGGTGTCGCGGTAGCCGTAGCCGTTGCGCAGGCCGCAGTAAATCAGCGAAGCCGCGCGCGACCATGTGAAGGTGATGAAGCACTGATAGGCGTTCCAGACATTGACCATGTTGTTGAATTCTTCGGAGGGAGTTTCGATCTCGAAGTTTTCGAGCTTTTTGTGCCAGAAATTCCGGAGTTTTTTGACCTCGCCGTCGACGACCGAGGTGTCCTCATATCTCGCGATTATTTCGGCGGCGGCCTTTGAATCGCGTTGGCCGAGGAGATAGACAAAGCTCTTTTCCTCGCCGGGCTCTAAGGTGATGTTTGACTGCAAAGCGCCGCAGGCGTTGGAGTTGTAGTTCATCGAGTTGTCGCAGCGGCCGGTCTCGACTGCAATCGGGTTGGAATAGGTGCGGTAAGGACCGATGAAGCCCGAAAGATCGCCGCAGGCGGCGTCGGTCTTCTGGCCTGCAAGGCCGAGGAAGCGCTCGCGGTGGTTTGAGCCGGAGGCGTCGCGGCCGGAGTTTTCGTTGATGTGCTGGATAATGCGGTTGCCCTCAAACGAGGTGCGGGTGATGAACAGGGTGTACTGGAGATTCACCTGGTCCTGCTCATAGTTGTTGTCGTTTGTAAATTCGACGAAGCCGAATACCGAGAGATTTCTCGGCTTGTCGGAGAGGTTTTTGATCTTTGCGCGCCAAACTTCGTATGTTGCGCCGTCGGGAACGTAATAGGTGACCTCCGAGGAGATTTTCGAGTATTCCGCGCTCATAACCGAGTAGCCGGTGCCGTGGCGAACCTCGCTCTTATATTTGTCGAGCGGTTTGCCGACAGGCTGCCATGTTGCCGACCAGTAATCGACGGAGTCGTTGTCGCGGATATAGATGAATCTGCCGGGCAGAGACATGGTCGAGTTGAAGCGATAGCGGGTGATCCTTCCGTTTGCTCCGCTCTGGACAAAGCTGTAACCCTCGGCGTTGTTTGAGATGATCGCGCCGTAGGCCGGTGAACCGAGGTAGTTGCACCAAGGCGCGGGGGTGTCGGGTCTGGTGATGACATATTCCTTGTTTTTCAGGTCAAAGTGTCCGTATTGCATTAAAAGTCCTCCTTTACCATTTCGGGCCACGCCCGTTCAAAATGATTTTACCATTTTGCTCCCGAAATGGCAAGGGGTTTTGAAACATTTTGCGAAATTGTTTGCAAAAAGTATCAAAAGGGATAGTTAGAAGGGGGAATTTGATCTTAAGACCAATGTTTATTAAGCCTCCACCACCCTCTGCCCGTCCTCGAGCGCCTCACTCGCCCAAATCACCGTCGGCTCACTTGAATAGCCCTCAGCCTCGACAAAAACGTATCCATCGCCGAAGTAACCCGTTTCGTCCGGCTCGCAGCGGGTAAGGGGTATTCTCGTGACGGTCAGAATTTCGGTCGA
>CANQJB010000053.1 GCA_947624155.1 uncultured Clostridia bacterium | reverse complement strand
AATTTCCGATAATAAAGTCGTCGTCCTCCTCGGAAAACATAACGTGGATACCGCTGAAGCTGTCGTCGATAAGCTTTCTGATGTCGTTGCGGTGGTCAATGAAGGATATGACGTCGTTATGGCTGAATTCGGGACACTGCAAAAGGTTCCCGACGCCGCTGACGTCGATCTCGCGCTCCGAGATCTCGCGGGTCATATCGAATACTCCGCGGATCAGGGGCGAAAGGGTCAGAAGATATGTTCCCATCGCGGTTTCGAGCTTTTCGAGCATTTCGTCGCTCAAAAGGTTGATCGGCACGCCCTCGAGGTTTTCTCTCAAAAAGTTTGAGAAATAGTCGAGGTGCTCCTGAGTCAGGTCAATCTCGACCCGGCAGGTGCGGTTCTTGATCTTGCCGTTTGAGGCAATCAGAAGCAGCACATAGAGCCTTTTGCCGGTCGGAATGACCTCGACCTTCGAGATCACCGAAAACTCCGGGCTCTCGCTCGAAACAAAGGTTGCATAGCGGGTGAGCTCAGCAAGGGCGTTTGAAGCCGAGCGGACGATTCCTTCCTCGGAATATTCGTCCTTCGGGATCATTTCGTCCAAAAGCCTGCGTTCCTCTTCGGAAAGGGGATTTGTCTTCAAAAGGCGGTCGACATAAAGGCGGTAGCCGCTGTAGGTCGGAACTCTGCCCGCCGAGGTGTGAGGCTGCTCGAGATAGCCCTGCTTTTCAAGCTCGGCCATTTCGTTGCGGATAGTCGCGCTCGAGGTATTTATATATTTCATTATAGCCTTTGAGCCGACCGGCTCGCCGGTGACGATGTATTCGTCCACAACCGCGGCCAGAATTCTAAGCTTTCTGTCGTCCACCGAAATACCTCCTTTGAAGAGCTGGCAGTTGAAACCCGCCGGTGTTAGCACTCATTATTTCTGAGTGCTAATTATAGTATAACCCGTTTTTTTCAGTTGTCAAGTGTTTTTGAAAACTTTTTAAAAATTTCTTTTTTGCTCCCCGCTTCCGACAGATTTTTCGCTCTCCCGCTGTTATCTTACAGCCATAGGAAAACACGGCCGAAGGAGGACCCAAATGGCAGTTTATATCAGCGACGCGGGAGACGGGCGGATAATCGCAAGGCTGACCGGTGAAATAGATCACCACTCGGCGCACTGGCTCAGAATGGATATTGACACCGCGATTCAGGACAGATCTCCGAAGGAGCTGCTTCTCGATTTTTCGGAGGTCAGCTTTATGGACAGCTCGGGCGTCGGGCTTGTTATGGGGAGATACAAGAACATGAAGGAGCGGGGCGGAAGGGTCGTCCTCGCGAATATGCCGGAATATATCGAAAAGGTGATGAACCTTGCCGGAATGGACAGGCTTTTAAATGAGAGGTGAGAGAATGAAAAAGCCAAGCAACGAAATGAAGCTTATTTTCCCGAGCCTTTCAGAAAACGAGAGGCTGGCGCGGGTCGCCGTCGGGGGATTTATCAGCTCAAAGAACCCGAGAATGGACGAGCTGAGCGACGTCAAGACAGCGGTCAGCGAAGCGGTGACAAACTGCATCGTCCACGCCTACCGCGACACCGTCGGCCTGATCGAGCTGACAGCGCGCCTGACCGAGGATGGCGTTTACATAAAAATACGGGACCGCGGCTGCGGCATCGAAGACGTAAAAAAGGCGATGGAGCCTTTGTTTACCACCCTCCCCGACGAGGAGCGCTCGGGTCTCGGATTTTCGGTCATGGAGAGCTTTACCGACAGCATCAGCGTTAAGAGCAAACCCGGCTCAGGCACAACAGTCGTAATGGTTAAAAAGCTCCGGTCAAGGATCTGAGGATTTATGTTTACGACCAACGAAGCATTCACCGACGAACTGGAAACGACGGTTGAGGGAAATCTCGGGCTTGTCAGACTCTGCGCCGGCAGGTTTCGTGGCAGAGGGATCGAATATGAGGAGCTTTACAGCGCGGGCTGCATGGGACTTGTAAAGGCGGTCAGAGCATTCGACCGCGAGCGCGGAGTGAGATTCTCGACCTACGCGGTTCCGGTTATCCTCGGCGAGATCCGCCGGCTTTTCCGCGACGGCGGGGCGGTAAAGGTCTCGCGGAGCCTAAAGGAGCGCGCGATGAAGATCTCGCGCGAGGCCCAAAAGCTTGAACACTCCCTCGGCCGCGAGCCGACAGTCTCTGAGCTTTCCGCCGCGACCGGCTTTGAGCCCGAAGAGGTCTCTGAGGCGATATGCGTAATGCAGCCGGTCGTGAGCCTCACCCGCGACACCGACGAGGGCTCGGAGATAATGGATATACCGGTCGAGGCGCCGGACATCAGAATAACCGACTCGATCGCGCTCTCGCAGGCCCTCGGCGAGCTTGATCAAAGGGATCAGCAGCTTATTTATCTGAGGTTCTTCGCGAATCTGACACAGCAGCAGACTGCCGAAAAGCTCGGAATGACCCAGGTTCAGGTCTCGCGGCGGGAGAAAAAGGTGCTGCTGTTTTTAAGACAGAAGATGGAGTGAACGGTGTATAGCGGATAATTTGAGAGTTTTCGGTCGAGCCTTTAAAAAGCTTGGCTGAAAACTTTCATTTTGTCTCGCTCCAATCCTCCCCCGATTTTTCTTGACAATCCTCGCTCTTGCAACTATAATAGTACAAAACGGCAGACAAAAAATATAAAACGCAAAAGGAGAACTGTCATGACAGATTTTGTTTCTGAGGTAAAAGCCGAGCTGACCGAGCGGATAATCCCGTTCTGGCGGGGGCTGCGCGACGACGTCGCCGGCGGCTACATCGGCTATGTCGGCTATGATCTTAAACGCCGCCCCGAGGCCGAGCGCGGCTGCATACTCAACAGCAGGATACTCTGGTTCTTTTCCGAGGCATATATGGCGCTCAAGGACCCCGAGCTGCTTGACGAAGCGGATCACGCTTATGAGATGCTGAAAAGAATGACCGACCGCGAAAACGGCGGAGTTTACTGGTCGATACTGCCGGACGGCAGCGTCGCCGACCCGACTAAGCACACCTATAACCAGGCTTTCGCGATCTACGCGCTTTCAGCCTATCACCGCGCGAGCGGCAGCAAAGAGGCGCTTGAACGCGCGCTCGAGCTGTTTGATCTGATCGAAACCCGCTGCACCGACGGAAAGGGATATCTCGAAGCGTTCACTGCCGACTGGAAGCCGGAGAGCAACGAAAAGCTCAGCGAAAACGGCGTCGAGGCGGGCAGGACTATGAATACCCTGCTCCATGTAATGGAGGGATATACCGGCCTCTATGAAGCCTCGGGCGACAGGCGAGTCCGCGAAAAGCTAATATTTATCTTCGACATCTTTGAAAATAAGATATATAACCGCGAAAAGCGGCGTCAGGAGGTCTTCTTCGACCTTGATTACAACACACTTATCGACCTTCACAGCTTCGGCCACGACATCGAGACCTCATGGCTCGCGGGCCACACTCTTGATGTTCTCGGAGACGAAAAGCTGTCAGCGCGTATCAGGCCGCTGCTTCTCGAAATGGCGGATCACACCTATGAGGCAGCATTTACCGACCACGGCTTTTGCAACGAGTCGGAGAGGGGAGTCGTCGATAAGACGAGGATATGGTGGGTTCAGGCGGAGGCGCTGCTGGGCTTTCTGAACGCCTATCAGCTCACCGGCGAGGAGCGCTACCGCGAGGCTTATCTGAGCCAGTGGAGATATATCCGCGACGTTCTTATTGACCGCAGAATCGGCTCGGAGTGGTTCTGGAGCGTCGGCGAGGACGGCAGGCCAGCCGAAAAGCCGATAGTCGAGCCCTGGAAATGCCCCTATCACAACGGGAGAATGTGTCTCGAAATAATCCGCAGACTCGGGAAGGAGCCGAAATAAATGACATACGAAGAACTCAGCTCGCGCTATGAGGCGCTGATCAAAAAGAAAAACCTGGTCGATGAGAACAGATATAACGGGATCTACGAGCGCTGGCTAAACCCGGTTCTGACCCGCGAATACATTCCGCCGTTCTGGATCTATGACCCGAATCCCGAATCCAATCCCTATATGATGCAGCGGCTCGGGGTCAACGCGGTATTCAACAGCGGCGCGCTTTTGGTTGACGGGAAATATACCCTTGTCGCGAGGGTCGAGGGCAGCGACAGAAAGAGCTTCTTTGCGGTCGCTCAGTCCGAAAGCCCTGTCGACGGCTTCCGCTTTTGGGACGAGCCGGTGATCCTGCCCGACACCTGCCCCGACGAGACGAATGTCTACGATATGCGCCTGACCCGCCACGAAGACGGCTGGATCTACGGGGTATTCTGCTCGGAATCAAAGGACCGTTCCTCGGGCGATCTTTCGGCGGCGGTCGCGGCGGCGGGAATTGTCAGGACAAAGGATCTCAAAAACTGGGAGCGCCTGCCGAATCTCGTCACCCTCAATTCGCCCCAGCAGAGAAACGTCGTTCTGCACCCCGAATTTGTCGACGGAAAATACGCCTTCTATACCCGCCCGATGGACGATTTCATCGAGACCGGAAGCGGCGGAGGCATCGGCTTCGGCCTCTGCGGCGACATCACAAACGCAGTTATCGACGCCGAGAAGATGACCTCGCTGAGGCGGTATCACACGATTACCGAGGCCAAGAACGGCGCGGGCGCGGTGCCGATAAAGACCGACCGCGGCTGGATACATATTGCCCACGGCGTCAGAAACACCGCCGCAGGTCTCAGATATGTGGTCTATGCCTTTGCAACGGCGCTAGATGACCCTTCGCGCGTGATTGCCGAGCCGGGAGGATTTTTGATCGCGCCCTACGGCGGCGAGCGAACCGGCGACGTCTCGAACGTTGTGTTTACAAACGGAGCGATCACTGCGCCTGACGGCAGAGTATATATTTATTACGCTTCGAGCGACACCCGCCTCCACGTCGCCTCGACCGACATCGGCCGCCTCACCGACTATGTGTTCAACACTCCCGAAGACCCCCTGCGCAGCGCCGACTGCGTCAGACAGCGGACGGCGTTTATCAGAAAGAACCTCGCTTATCTCAAAAAGTGACAAAAACATACCCATCGGTCCCGCCGGTGGGTATGCTTTTAAAAGAAAATGAATTATGCCAAATGGATAGCTTGAAAGATGGTTCTCCGTTTGGCGGTAGCTGAGCGGTTGATAAAAACCCCGCCTATTGATAAAGTTTTCATTTACTCTCTTACCCCAACCTCAATTCTCCCGGTATCCGTCTTGATCTCGCACCTGCCGCCGGTCATTGACTTTGGCACGCTGACGCTGCCGGTGTCCGAATCCGCAAAGAAGATCTTATCCGTCAGAAGCTCGCCGGTGACGCTGCCGGTGTCGGTCTCGATGTAAAGCTCGGCGGCGTCGCAGCCGTTGAGGTCGATATGCCCGGTATCGCTTATAAGCTCGAATTTTCCGCTGCCGACGACGTCTTTAAGCGCTATGCTTCCGGTATCCGTTTCGGCGTGAAGGCCGTTGCAGCTGATGTCTTTAAGACTTACATACCCGGTGTCGGTTTCGACGCGAAGATCACCGCAGGTGATATTTTCAAGTTTCACCGCCCCGGTAGTCGCCAGAATGTCGATATTTTCGGCGACGGTGCCGCTGTTAAGCTCAATGACGCCGGTGTCGGTTTTGAGCTTCATGCTCCCGGCGGAAACGCTGTTTATCACCATCGCGCCGGTGTCAAGCTCGATATCGACGTCTCCATTTGCGCTTGCCGAGCAGCTGACCGCGCCCGTGTCGCCGACAATATTTATACTCTCAAATGTAAAGCTTTTCGGAAGATCAACAGCGCCGGTGCTGGTGCTGATGTCCAAAAAATCGTACTCGTTTTTCGGCAGATATACCGTCATCGTCGGGTTGCTGAATCCCAACGAGATAAAGCCGAGCCATCTGCGCGAATCCTCTGTATCGATAACGAGGACGCCGTCCTTGACATCAGCGGTGTGAACGACCATCTCGTCCTCATAACATTCGATCCTGCATTTTCCGTCCTCAGAGGGCAAAAGATTGATGTCAGTTGTGTAGACGTTTATCGAGATATTTTCAAAATCCCCGCTCGGCTCGAGCGTCGTTTCTACATAATCCACCGTCCCGAGCTTAGATATATCCCACCCGCATAGTGCCAGAGCCGTTGTAAACATCGCCGCCCCCGCAAAAATCAGCGCCGCTGCGGCGATAAGCCAATTTCTAACAGTTTTACTCATCACACTGTCTCCTTTCCGATAAGCATATGTTTAATTCCGACAGCGATTTTTTTGGTTACCCAAATTACGAACCGCGTCGCGGCAAGGCATACAAAAAACATAAGTATCGCCGCGCCTGCGCTCAAAAGCGCGATAGCAAGCATTGACAAAGCGGCGAGTATTCTGCCGCAAACCGCATTGCAAGCCGCCGAAAAAACTCCGCCGAGCAAAGCTGCAATCAGCGAAACAAAGACCGCCCAGAGCGAGATTATCACCGACCAGACGACGATATACGCCGCCAAAATTATCGCGAAAACGGCGGCCAAAATCGGGAACCAAAGCGGGAAGCCGAGTATCAGAAGAACGACGACCCACGGATTTATCGGGCTTTTCGGCTTGATTTTTTCTTTCACGAGCCTTGTGAGCGGGGTCTCCGCAAGTATCTGTGAAACGACGTCGCCGACCGTGCCTATCGCGGCGACCGCCTCGGCCTCCGACAAGCCCTCCTCAATTCGGTCGTCAATCATCTCGCTGTAAAAGTTCAGCCTCTCCTCGATGTCCTCCTGCGGCAGCCCGCGCAATCCGCGGCGAAGCTGCTCCAAAAATGCCTGTTTATTCATTTTCTTCCTCCTTGACAACAAAACGGTATATGGAAAGAATTTCCTTCCAATCCTCTTTAAATTCCTCGATGCGCGCGATCCCCGAGTCGGTGATATGGTAATATTTTCGCAGCCGCCCGTCGTGCTCGGCGCTGCGGACGGTCAGCATCCCCGCCGTCTCAAGCCGCTTTAAAATGGTGTATAAAGTCGATTCTGATAGTGAAAGATAGGGCTTCATGTCCTTGATTATCTGGTAGCCGTAAGAGTCTTTGTCCTTGATTGCCGCCAGCACACACACGTCCAAAAGTCCGCGCTTCAACTGAATATCCATACAATACCTCCTTTCACGCTATACATCATATCACGATGTATAGAGCTTGTCAAGGGGAAAATGAAAATAATTTTGGGGAATAAAAAAGCCACGCAAAGCCGCTCTGACACAAGAAAACAAATCCGCATAATCTGACCGCAAAACCGCCAATTCGTCGTTGGCGGCTCTTGCATTACATAAAGTAGTGCGTGCGAGCCGCCGCCTAGAATTTTGCGGCTTTGCGCGATTATGCGGCGCTTCGCGGTATCCGCCGGTTACATTTGTTTTCTCATGTCAGAGTGGCTAAGAGCATGGCTTTTTAAGTAAATCAATCCGATGATATGCTTTATGTTCGGGGGAGTTAAGGCAACCCCAAAGCGGTTCAAACCGCTTTTTGCGAATAATGCAGGATCAGCAGAGCTCGGAAGGTGATGTCGCAGAATCTTCGCGTTGGAGTTTTCCAATCTGCTTCAAGCTGCTGCCCGCTGTATGTGCCGAAGCCCCTTAACTGATTTTCTACAATCGGCGCCATGCAGATTCCCTCGCCGTTCACGAAGCTACGCAAAAGTTCGATTTCCCTTTGCAGCCCTTCGAGATACGGCGCCAACCCGCAACGGCACAGCCATTCCGTTCTGTCCGGATATGTACAGTGTATCCCGTTTTCTTCGATTCCGAGCTGATAGCCCTCTTTCAGACATCCTGTCGTTCCGAGCACATAGCCGACCCAAGAGTCTCCGCCGACCTGCTTTTCGGGGCGGTATGTCCGCATCAGCTTTTTAAATGCTTCCGCGAGCATTTGAATATTTTCTTCGGTTTTCCAAGAATCGGTGTGCGCGAGAATATCAAGATGATAATAACAGGGCCATTTTTCATAATCGTTAAACACGCGCTTCTCTTTTCCGCCGACCTTTCTGAGCCTTGTTATGTCTAACACAGAATCCACATCTAGCACACGCTTAAACGAATCGAGCGCCAACTGTATCTGCGGCTTTATATCTATAACATCATCGTAACCGGCGCGGGCAATACAGGCGCATCGAATAATATTTTGACCGTTTGCGGCATAGCGGAACTCGTCAAAATATCTTCCCTTTGTGCGGTAGCAGGGGTCGGTCAGCTCGGTGGTCACAAAGGCTTCCATAGCCTTTTTCAGAACCGGAGTATCTTTATACACCAGTTTTTCTCCTAGGTACTTTGTTCCAACCTCCTGATTTTCAAACGCTCCCGCGTTCTTGTTCGGGCCGTGGAAGCCGTTGCCGAGCCAGCCGTTTTCCTTTTGGCAGGCTATGATAGACTGTATAATCGGCTCTTCGAGAATTTCTGCCTGCAACCGATCTTTTTCGGCGGCAGATAATTCCTCGCCGAGCACCTCCATCTTAACGCGATACCGAATAGACGGATTCGCATTATCCAGTAAAAAATCAATCATTTTTTCTTTCATACTGTTTTCTTCTCCTTGCCTCATGGATCAATAATCAAATTTTTATATCAGGCATGAGGTCACATTCTGAGAATCTCCCTATTCCCGCTCACCGGCCAGCAGAGCCACTGAATAAAGTCGGCTCCGGCGAGATAAATGACTATCGGCAGAGCGAACGCCGCGAGGGTGATTATCGTCGCGGTAGTCGGGCTCTTGGATTTATAGGAGATGTAGACAACAAGCTCCGAAAAGGCGATCAGCGAGACGGTTCGGCAGAGCATCAGCAGAATTATATATCCCAGAACCGGCAGAGAGCCGAGCTTTGAAAAGCTTACTATCGCCGAGACCGGCTTCAAAAGCCCCTCCGCGCCGTATGTTAATAGCATTTTCACGAAATAGGGGATATAGACCGCGGCGGTGCCGAGCGCGGTCAGGATCGCGGCGGCAAGGCAGTTGTGCTCGAAATATTTGCGTCTGCCCGCTTCGGTGGTATAGAGCAAAAATCCGATCCGCGCGCGGTTGTCATAAGAGATAAGAGGGGAGACCGCGAGGCAGATTACAAGAATCGCGACTAACCCGAGCCGGTAGTCGGTTTTGAGCCCGTTTATCCCGAACATTTCCTCCCAGCCGGTGGTGTAATACATATAATTCTGAACGTCTTTGCCGCCCGAGACCTTGACTGCGTTGTTATACTGCCGCAGCAGCTTTTCAAAGCCGGTTCGCTTCGACCAGTATTCGTTGTCGGTGAAAGCTCCGGTCATCGCGGCCTTATATCCGGCGGTCAGCTCGTCGGCTGTCGAAGTCATATAGTCATATACCTCCGCTGAGCTGCCCATCGAATAGGTTTCGGTGCAATAACTGCGGTAGAAGTTGTCGCTCGAGCTGTAAGGTCTGACATAGTTATATTCAGAATATATCTGAAACGCCAGCGCCGCGAGAAGTATCAGCACGCCCTTGTGCATAATAAATTCCTTGCCGAGAGCATAGCTGAACGTTCTCTTCGGAATATGCTTTCCGAAGATCTTGCGGCGCGACTTTTTTATCTCAGAAATGCTGATCGAGCCGTAGAGCCTGACGGTTACAGCCGTAAAAATTGCAATCAAAACCGCCGCAAAGACCGCGCTTGTGCCGATCAGGTTTATCGGGAAGCCGAAGAGGTTGATATTTGAGTATGTCTTAAAAAGGTGCGCCGAGTCGACGAACGCCGCAACGTTGATCTGTTTGAGAGGCGAGAGGACCGAAGTCTCGCTGATAAGCAGATAGAGTGCGGTCTCGACGCCGCCGATAAGTATCAGCAGAAGATATGCGGTGACGTTTTTCAGCCTGATAAACATTGTCTGAGCGATTATCGCGCAGATAAACATCGCGGTTATCTTGACCCCGAGGGTCAAAAAGATAAACTGCGAAACGCTTATTCTGAGGTTGCAGCCCAAAAAGCCCTTGAGCGACTGAACCGGTCTCAAAAGGTCTCCGAGCCCGAACCGCGCGGAGCCGATCCAAAGGTTCAGTAAAAGTATCGCCGAAACGGTCAGCAGGCAGACCGAAAAGACCGCGGCGGTCTTTGTCAGAGCGAGGCGTGTCCTGCCGTATCTCAGCGGCTTGATAAGCCCGGTGATCCCGTTTTCGCGGTCTTTATAGAATATAACCGTCACCGCCGCGAAGATTATGAACAGAGTCAGAATATCCGCCGGGACGTTTGAGGTCGCGAGCAGAACTCCGTCAGACGGCGCGAACACCGGGTGAATGTCGCGGACATTGTCATAGGCCGCCGGTGTTCTGACGATGTTTCGGTAAGCATAGCTGTTCGGGTCTGCAAAGATCGAGACCGCGGTCATAGTTGCGGCGGTGTCGTCGATCGACTTAAGATACTGCTGATATGTACCGACCGCTTTTAACTGCTCGATTTCCTCGTTCATCATCGAGCGGACTTCCCAAGCGCCGTTTTCCCATCCGCCGAACATATTGTCCCGCCGGGCGACCGAATAGTCATAAGCTTCCTCGAAGCTCTTGCCTTCCGCAATCTCGTAGTATTCCTTGTATTCCCTCGCGGGGCATCTCATTCCGAAGCTCTGTGAAAACGCTATGTAGACATTGAGTATCAGCCCACAGACCAGAACCAGAATGAACATTTTTGTGTGAAAAAGCTTGTATATCTCGTTACGGAATATCATAAACCACCTTAAAATTCAACCGCCGGCGATCACTCGTCGCCGTAATACTGCATATAAAGATTTTCGAGGTTTTTCTCGCCGGTCCTGACCTTTTCGCAGAGCTCCGGCACCGTTCCCTCGTCGATCAGCTCGCCCTGCTTTATCAAAAGAATCCTGTCGGCGATGGTCTCGATGTCGCTGACGATGTGCGTCGAAATAATGACTATCTTGTCCTTCGCTAGGCTCGCAATCAGGTTTCGGGTGATTACCCGCTGCTTCGGGTCGAGACCTGCGGTCGGCTCGTCTAAAATCAAAAGCTTCGGGTCGCCGAGAAGTGTCTGCGCGATCAAAACGCGCTGCTTCATTCCTCCCGAAAAGCCGCCGAGCTTCTGGTCGGCGCTGTCCGAAAGCTCCACCAAATCGAGCACCCGCTCGACCTCGCTCTCAATCTTTTCCTTTTTAATGCCCTTGAGCGCGGCGAGATAGCCGACGAACCGCGAGGCGGTGAACGAGGGGTACAATTCCTGCTGCTGCGGCATAAAGCCGATCTGCCTGCGGTATTTCGCCTGAAGCTTATTGATGTCCTCGCCGTTCCAAAGGATTTCGCTGTCCGGGTCGGCGGGGATATTCTGGGTGATGACGTTCATCATCGTCGACTTCCCCGCGCCGTTCGGGCCCAAAAGCCCGTAAACGCCATCGTGGAAGTCGTAGTCAAAGTCGATAAGGGCGTGCTTTGAGCCGTAGTGCTTGTTCACGCCGTTTAGGGATAGTGTGTTCATAACTCACTCCTTGAATAATTCGTCCTCTGAAAGCTTGATATACTCGCCGTTTGATACCTCGCTTCCGATGATATAGCCGTCGTGATAGCAGAGAACATAGCCGTATTTCGGAAACGCCGACATATTCAGTTCGAGTATTTCCCCGCTCGAAAGGTCGAGGGCGTTACCTGCCTCGACGTTGAAGAAATACCCGTTTATAGGCGCTGCGTTGATGTCGTCTGGCAGCTCATAGTTCTCAAAAACCGTCTCGCTGCCCTCGCTGTCGACTATGACCGTATTGCCGCCGTCCATATATCCGTAGTAGCCGCCGCTTGCAAACATCGGCTTCGTTACTTCGTATTCATTCAGCGAGGATATAGGCATATCCCAATCGCTTATTTCACCTGTTTCGAGGTTGAAGCGAAGCCGGAAGTATGTCCATTCTCCGCCCCTTTCGGCGGCATAGTATCCTTCAATATATAATCCTCCGCCATATTCGCCGAACACCGACGCACCCGCGTCGTAGCCCTCGGCGAGCTGCCCCAGGTTTGCAAACTCCTCATTTTCATAGTCATAGCTGCAAATATAGGTCTTGGTATAGCCGGTGCTGACTCCGGTGTAGTCCTCATATTCCACCTCGGCGGCGGTGAAATAAACGGTCGAACCCTTTGTCACAAGATCGCGGATAACCAAATTGTCGATAGAATCGGCCTTGACCCTTGAGCTGCCGTCGGCAGCGGCTTTGAATACCTCGGTTGAAACGAGCAGATCGCCGCTCTCGCCCCACTCGCGCTTTTCGTTAAAGAAATAGAGCTTATTGTTTATGATTGTCGGGTAACCGCTCCAGCAGTCGATTCCGAAAGCAGAGCAGGCGCTCGGGTCGTTGTGCAGACAGTTCGGGCGCATACAAAGTATAGCCGACTGCATCGAATCAAAGTCGAAGAACCACAGCCGCCTCGCCGTTAAGCCGTTCGCGTCCTCGTTTTCGTCGGAATAGAATATACCGTTCAAGGTCCGGCTCGTCCACCTCGGGCTGCGGTATGCCGTCTCACTGCCCTCAGCGTAATCTTTTCCGGCAGCCTCTTTCTTTTCTGCACCGCAGGCAGACAGCAGGCAGGCGATAATCAGCGCTGATATGATAAACTTTCTCATTGTATGTCACTTCTCTCAATAAGAATAGGGCGCTCATTTTATCTCTTCTCCGATAACTTTTTCTGCCGGAAGCAGTTGATAGTTTCCCTCATAATCTGCCGCTAAAAAATATCCCTCGGCAGAGCCGCCGTTGAATGTAAGATCTTTGGTCAGCAGGCGATACCCCTTTTCGGTTTTCATATCTATTACGACCTTGTCATTTACCGAAATTAAATAATCGTTATACACGACAAAATACGGAATGTCTTTATTTCCTATCCTGCCGCTGAGGTCGATTTCTCTGCCGTCCTCCGTAAGAACCGTTACGTTCATAAAATCTTCATCGGTCATGGTTTTGTTCTCAAAGGTCAGCAGGTACCCGTCATAACACCCCTGAATCCCGAAATCCAAATCTTCGGTTTCCCCCGTTTCAAAGTCGTAGCAATAAGCTTCCCGCGCGTGAGCGTTCGTATAGTACAGTTTGTCATTAAAAATTCCGTAGATATATGCGCCTGAATCTTTGCCGCTTGACAGGAGGATTTCGCATTTCATATCGCCCGACGAGAAATCATAACTGTAAAGCCAATTTTCGTTTTCGCGGAGGTTTACGCCATATTCGTTGAAGCTCTCTTTCTTTGCGCAAATCCACAGTTTACCGTCGTGGACGATAAAATTTGAGCACCCTGTAATTTTATCGTCGATACCTGATACTTTAAGCCTGTTCGTCCCGTCAAGGTCGGCGCGCCAAAGCTCCGTCGAGGAATAAAAATTACCTTCATCGTCTAAATCGGCGTAGTTGTCTTCAAACCAATATATCTTATCTCCGTATTGCACCACCGTCCCGATAATACCTACCGAGCCGCAGTCGCGGGAGTTATGCATGCAGTTGGGCTTCGAGCATACAACGACGTCGAGACCGGTCCTGAAGTCAACATATCTCAGCCTGTCCCTGCTTGAACCGTTTACTTCGGCGCTCGAAGAATAATAGAAGCCGTCGGTTCGGGTGGTTTTGGCATAATCGCACCAGTAGGTTTCGGGGGTTTCCGAATACGGGTCGTAAACACCGCCGTTCTCCGGTCCTTCTTTTGAACCGCAGGAAGTCAGAAGAAGCAATAATACCGATAAAATGACTGTAAACAGCTT
This sequence comes from uncultured Clostridia bacterium, assembly GCA_947624155.1. Taxonomy (GTDB): domain Bacteria; phylum Bacillota; class Clostridia; order Oscillospirales; family Ruminococcaceae; genus Faeciplasma. The sequence continues at coordinate 959 of CANQJB010000053.1, read as the reverse complement.
TTTCATATAAATCACCTCAATAAACATCATATCATAAGCCCAAGAGGCTGTCAACAGCAGGATCATTTCTCATTAAAAAGCTCATCGGGCGAGACCCTGCGATAGCTCCCGTAATCAATACCCGTTCTCACTATATAGCTGCCGTCGCGGTAGTCTAAAACAAAATCTCCCGAAGTCACAACATCTGCGTTCAGTTGGCGTATTTCAAGCGTATTTGTATCAAGCGCCATGCCGTAAAACGGGCTGAACAGAAATCCGTTTACAAGGCAGCTGCCTATATTCGGAATAAAGTTTGTTTCCACAGGGTCCTCGCCCTGCCGTACAATGACGTTTTTCTCGCCGGTTTGGAAGCATAGCGTACCGCCGCTCGCAAAAAATTCTCCCATCGGGTCGATGTCATACGGCGGCTCTCCGAGATCTCCGCCTGCCAAATCATATACTTTATATTCGTTCACCGTCATTTTCTGCCCCTCGGCGATATAGGTGTTCCAGTCCTCATCGGTCGCCGTCGAGAAGTCGATAGGTTCCTGCTTTTCGTTTTTATAGCTTGCCCTGACATACAGTTTTCCGTCAAAATAACCTTTTATTTCGGCAGAAGTATCATAGCCACGGCATATCTCGCAAAGCGTCTCGGCCTTGTTTGTTTCGCAGTTAAACGCGCACAGCCTGACAGTTTTAAGTCCGCTTTCGGTAAAGCCGTCGTCGTTAAATTCCGACTCGGAAACAGTGAAATAGAGCGTTTTACCGATTATGGCGATAGGTGTGAGCGAATCCGAAGCGCAGTTTTTGATTTCGGCAAGTTTAATTCTCCCGGTGCCGTCCATGCCTGCGCTGTAAATTTTGACAGCCTGTTCGGGACCCCACTCCGGGTCGTTTTTCATAAAATAAATTTTGCCGTCGACGACGACCGGGTGGTTCCCCATGCCGAATGCCGAGCAGGTCTCGGGGTCGTCATGCGG
>CANQJB010000052.1 GCA_947624155.1 uncultured Clostridia bacterium | reverse complement strand
GCTTTGCTGCCCGGAACTCTCTTCTTCAGTTTTATCGTTCAGATTATCGTTTATTTCAAAATCAGACATTTCTGTTGCCTCCAAGAAGTAAATGAAAACGGACGCCCAAATTCATGTGTGCGGCTCCGGATACCGCTTTCAGTCTGTATTTTTTATTATACTGCGGTATGTGAAAACTGTATGAAAGAAAACGGAATATTTAGCGATTTGATTTTGTGGGATTTAAGCAAGAGCTGTCCAAAATCCGCCGCAAAGAGCCTCGGACAGCTCCGATTTCTGACTTCTTGCCTCTGTTTTCCGATTTGCTCTTGATAATTTTATTACAATGTGATATACTGTTTCGGTAAAGTTATGAAAGGAGCGCCGCGATGATTTTTTCGGATCTGATTTTTGTCTTTGCTTTCCTGCCGGTATGCACCGCCCTGACTCTTTGCTGCCGCGAGCAGTGGACAAAGAACGCGGTTTGGGCCGCCGCCTCGCTGGTGTTTATCGCCTGGGGTCGTCCGGTCAATATATGGTATTATGTGCTGATTGCCCTTCCGGTATTCCTGATTTACATTCTCGGGCTTCTCTCAGCCAAAATCAGGCCGGTCGTCTGCGAAGCGATCGGCGGCGCCGCTGCGGTCATCTATTCCGCCGGAGCGGTGATTCTCGCCGGAACTGACTTCACTCTGCGCTCCGTGCTTATTTCCGTCGGGTTTATCCTCTTTTCGCTTCGGGCGATACACTATTTAAAAGAAGTCTCCGACGGCCTGGAACCCGAGCGCGATTTTCTCGCGCTGGCAGTTTATCTGATTTCATTTGAAAATATGCTTCTTTCGCCGCTCGGCAGCTATGAATCACAGCGCGGGCTGATCGCGAATCGCCGCCCGACTCTTTCAAAGATGTCCGCCGGCCTCTCGGCGTTTATAAAGGGCTTCGCGAAGACCGCAGTATTCGGGCTTTCATTCGAGCGGGTCAGGCTCGCGGCAGTCTCGGGCTCGGCGTTTCCGTGGGCTAATGCCGTCGTGCTTTTGATCGTCACATTCGGCGAGACCTATGTCGTCGCGTCCGGCGTTCTTGAGATGTCCCGCGGGCTCGGGCTGATCGGCGGGCTTTCCCCCAAAGGGCAGACCGGCGCCTTTTTGCCGCGCTTTCGCGTCGGCGACCATGTCGGCGAGCTCTGGGAAACTCTCCCGCAATTTGCGGCCGAGTGCTTTTTTGAGAGATCCGGCCTCGGGCTGATTCTTTCGCTCGCGGTGATCTCGCTTCTAGCCGGAATCTTTCTGAGCTTCGGGGCGGGAGCCGCCGCGTTCTTCGGGATAATCCTTCTTGCGATAATCCTCGAAGCGATGTCTTCGCGCAGAAGCCGCGCCGCCGATCTGATATTCACGATTGCCGTTCTCGCCGCGGGATTTTTAGTCCTCTGCTGCGGCTCGGTTTCGGGAATCGGCAGATTCTTCTCGGCATTCGCTGCCGATTATGGCTATGACATCACCTATGCTTTAAACGAAGAGCTTCTGCGCAGCCTGCCCTGGCTGACAGCCGGAGCGGTCTTCGCAACGCCGCTGACGAGAATCGTCTCGGCGGTTCTCAGAGAAAAAATGTCGGAGAGCGAGAGCCTTTACAGCGCGGCGAGGATCGCCGAAACGGTTCTCTGCTCGCTGCTGCTTATAATCGCCGCTGTTTCGGCGGCAGTTTAAACCCGAAGGGAGGAAGCTTAATGGCCAAAGGACGCAAGCGCCGCAGACCTGATCAGCAGCCCGCCGCCAATCAGCCGCTGGAACAGGCTTCGTCGGTGCCGAAGTTTGAAATAGGCGTAAAAGGCGACGAATTTGACCTCAAATATACCCGCGCCGCCGCAAAGGACGCCGCAAAGGCAGACAGTCTTCTGCGCGGGCTTTCAAAGGACACAAGGACCTCGGGCTATAATCTTCTTAACTTCTCGGCCCTCGCAATACTGATTCTGTTCATATCCCTGAGCTTTGTGCTTCTTTCCCGCAGCGGAAAGGCGCCTTCGCTTTCAAACACCACCCTCACCGGCTACACACAGAATCTCAGCGAATACTATAAGGACACCCTTCCTTTCGGCAGAGCGATAAGAACTCTCGGTGCATATCTCGGCTTCTGCGAAATGCCGGAGCCCGGACCGGAACCCGACATCGAGCCGGAGGAGCCTGTTCCTCCGCCCGCCGCGGTAACGACCGCCGCGCCCGAGCCTGAGCCGGAGGTCACCACCGCTCCGACCGTCACCGACACGCCGACAAGCGCGCCGGCCACCGAGGAGACGACCGAATTTACCGTTCCCGAAACCCACACGATGTATGCAAACGCGACGGTAAATATCCGCCTCTCGCCGGACAGCGACTCGATGCAGCTCGGATATTTCAGCATCAATCAGCCTATTGAAGTCATCGAGCTTCTGGACAGCGGTTGGGCGAGCATATGGTATAACGACATCGTCGCCTACATATCCTCAGACTATCTGAGCAGCGAAACCATTGCGACAACAAAGCGCCGCACCACCACCGCCGAGCCGGAGACCGAGCCAGAGACCACGACCGAGGAGATCACCACAGTTCCGGAGGAGACGACCGAAGAGACCACCGCAGTCCCCGCTGAGACAACTCCTCCGCCGACGACAACGACAAAATATCTCGACCCCGAGACCTCCTATTATCTCGAACACTACTTCACCACCACTCAGCGAGAGACCGAGCCGCAGCCCACGGAAACCGAGCCCGAAGGCTCGGAGAGCGAGCCGGAACAGTCCTCTGAAGGAGAATAGACCGAAATTTAAGCGCCGACAGAGCCGCCGACTAAGGCTCCGCCGGCGCATTTATTAAGCAGTTTTTGATTTTAAACAATCTTAAGTTGACATTTTGAATAAAATCAGCGGGCAATTATTGTAGCAACTGTTAATTGAATCGGAGAATAATTCATGCTATAATGCAATTGTAAGTTTTTGCGCAGAAAACGCAAAAAATGAATGGAGGTCAACTATGAAAATCAAACGAATCATGTCTTTGGTTCTGGTCGTTCTGATGATCGTCGCTCTTGTCGGCTGCGGAGCCAAGAAGAGAGAGGTAATCGAGCTCACCCTTTCAACCGAAGACGCGGAAAAAATCCTTGCTGCGGCGGGAATTATGCTTCCCGATCCTTCCGAGGCCGCCGGAGCAAACAGCACCATCCAATGGCTGGCGCATTATGACAGCTTCCACAATTACAGAGAAGACGAAGTTGTCAACACCGGCTTCTTCACCTTCAAGGAAAGATACAACTGCGAAATCGAATGGGTCGAGACGACCTGGGGCGAGCGCTTTAACGATCTCGCCAACCTCGTTCTCGGCGGAACTCCTCCGGATTTCATGCCCGGCGAAACCAGCTTCTTCCCCGAAAAGGTTCTCCAAGGGCTCATTCAGGCGGTTGATCCTTATATCGACTACTCCAGCCCGATCTGGGAGGGAATGAAGGAATATGCCGACGCATATTTCTCCCTCGGCGGCAACACATATATGATCATCACCGACATGAGCTTCGGCACCATCGTCCCCTATAACCGCAGAGTTATCGACGAATTCGGCTTCGACGACCCCGCCGAGCTCTTCGCCAACGACGAATGGACCTGGGATCAGTTCTATGAAATGTGCCTTGAATTCAACGATCCCGACGCCGACCGCTATGCCCTCGACGGCTGGTACTTCGCCCGCGCGATAATGCAGTCGACCGGCGTTCCGATCGTCGGATTCGACACCGAGACCGGCCGCTTCTATTCCAACGCCGACGACCCGAGACTCGAGCGCGCTGCCGATGTTCTTTACAACATCTCCAGAAACGACCTCGTTTATCCGTGGTATGACTATGGCTGGAGCCTCAGAAACGGCACCGACGGCGGCGGAATGAAGGAAGGCCTCTGCCTCTTCCAGCCGATCGGCACATGGTCGATCACCGGCCCCGTTGAGACCGTCTCCGCTGTCTGGGGCGACATCGCCGGCGGCGAAGTAATGTTCGTTCCCGTCCCGAGAGACCCGAACGGCGACGGTAAGTATTATCTGACCTCTTCGCCTTCCTCCTATGTCATCATCAAGGACTGCAAGAACCCCGAAGGCGTCGCTCTCTTCGCGAGCTGCGAGCGCTTCAAGATCCTCGACCCGACCGTTGTTTCGATCGACCGTTACCAGCTCGAGCATACATATATGTGGTCTCAGGAAATGCTTGATATGTATGACACCTGCTACGAAATCGCGAACACCGGAATCGGCAACCTGATAGTCACCTACGGCGAGGACAACACCGCCGGATACGGCACTCAGGTCGGCGATATGCTCCGCTATTTCAACGACGACATCGGCCATCCGCCATCTGCCGGCGGCGCTTCGACCTGGGCTCAGACCAAGGAAGCTCACAGCGACGCATTCGCAGCGGCGATTGACGACCTCAACGCCCGTCTCGACGACTTTGAGGCAAACGGCTTCGTCGCCGAAGCGCAGTAAATAAACAGCAAGCAAGAAAAAGGAGTCTTAGGGCTCCTTTTTCTTGTGGGAAGAGTGTACTAAACTTTAAATTAAGCTTCTCCCCCCATATTGACTTTTTCGCTTTGCAGAGGTATAATATCGCATAAAACTTTGACAGAGAGATGATAACCTTGTACCCGATAGTTGACTGCCACTGTCACATATATCCCGAAAAGATCGCGGCGAAGGCCGTTGAAAGCATCGGAAAATTCTATGACCTGCCGATGACCTATAACGGCACCGCGTCCGAGATGATTGAAAAGCGGCGCGAGGCCGGCATCACCCACAGCGTCGTCTTTTCGGTCGCGACAAAGCCCTCGCAGGTCAGAAGCATCAACGAATTTATCGCTTCCGAAGTCGGGGCGCTGCCAGGGCTGACCGGACTCGGCACCGCTCACCCCGCGAGCGAAGACCAGCGCGCCGACATCGACCGCATCGTCACGCTCGGGCTGAAAGGCGTCAAGCTTCACCCCGACATTCAGGGATTCGCGCTTGACGACCCGCGCTGCTTCGAGATCTATGAGCTCTGCCGCGAAAGAGGTCTGCTGCTGCTTCTGCATCTCGGCGACCTCAGATATGACTATTCAAACCCGAACCGGCTGATACCGGTGCTCAAAAAGTTCGACGGCTTAAAGATCGTCGGCGCTCACCTCGGCGGCTGGAGCCTCTGGAAAAAGGCGCAGGAGGAGCTCTGCCGCTTCAGGAATTTCAGCGTAGACTGCTCGTCGTCGCTCGCATTCATGAGCTCCGAGGACGCGAAGGCGATAATCAGGGCATACGGCGCCGAAAGAGTTCTCTTCGGCACCGACTACCCGATGTGGGAATTTAAAAAGGAGCTGGAACGCTTCTTCGACCTCGGTCTTTCTGACGAGGAAAATCGGTTGATTCTATATAAAAACTCTGCGGAAATTTTCGGGATCGCGCTCTGATATCGGCGTATAAAACAGGAACCGGGGAGCATAATAATGACATCTTATAGAAAAGGAAGTGTCTTATTATGACTCTTACGCCAAAGGAAACCGCTCTTTTAAAGGACCTCAAGGGCCAGGAAAGGCTCTGCTGGGAGAAATACGACAAATACAGCTGCGACGCCTGCTCCGAAGAGCTCAAAAATCTGTTCAGCGAGATGGCCCAGACCGAAAGGCAGCACTATGAATCCATCGGCCAGATGCTCTCGGGAACCGTTCCTCAGATGCCGGCCGGTCTTCAGAACGAAAACAACAAGTGGTGCAAAAAGGTGCAGTATAACGACGAGATGTCCCGCGATATCGACCGCTTTCTCTGCTCCGATATGCTCGCCTCAGAAAAGCACGCCTCTTCGCTCTATGACGTCAGCGTCTTCGAGTTCACCGACCCCGCCGCGAGAAAGGCGCTCAACCACATTCAGGCCGAGGAGCAGCAGCACGGCGAAAAAATCTACGCATATATGTCCCAGAACAATATGTATGCGCTCGACTGATTTCCTCTTACCGTTGACATAACACTTCTTTGCCCCGGGCGGCCGGGGCTACATAAAAATAACCAATTCCGCCTCTGATTTACGGGGGCGATTTTTACGTCCGAAATTATTTATTTTTCCAAAAATCGCTTGTAACATCGGGCTGATTGTGATATACTGGTTTTTGAATTAAATTCTCTGAAAAGGAAGATGAAAAATATGAGTATGTTTAAAAAAGACATCGGAATAGATCTCGGCACCGCCAACACCCTTGTTTATGCCAAGGGGAAGGGAATAATCCTGCGCGAGCCTTCGGTCGTCGCTGTCGACACAAAGACCGACGCCGTCAAATATGTCGGAACCGAGGCCAAAAACATCATCGGCCGCACCCCCGGCTCGATTCGCGCGGTCAGACCTCTTAAGGACGGCGTTATCGCCGACTTCGATATGACCACAGCGATGCTCCAGGAGTTTATCAGAAAGGCTCTCGGCAATAACCCGTTCGCTAAGGCAAGAGTAATTATCTGCATACCCTCCGGAGTTACCGCAGTCGAGCGCAGAGCGGTCAAGGAGGCCGCCGAGGGCGCGGGCGCGAAGAGGGTCGCGATAATTGAAGAGCCGATGGCTGCGGCAATCGGCGCGGGGCTTCCGGTCGAATCCCCGACCGGCTCGATGATCGTCGATATCGGCGGCGGAACCAGCGAGGTCGCGGTCATCTCACTCTGCGGAATCGTCACCAGCCGCTCGGTCAGAGTCGCCGGAGACGAATTTGACAACTCAATCATCAACTTCATCAAGAAAAAATACAATCTCCTGATCGGCGAACGCACCGCCGAACAGATCAAGATCTCGATCGGCTCGGCTTATCCGACCGACGAGGACACCACCCTCGAGATCAAGGGCCGAAACCTGCTGACCGGCCTCCCGGAGAACATCACCGTCTCGTCGGAGGAGATAAGAGAAGCTCTCGCCGAGTCGCTTTCACACATTATCGAGGCGATCAAGGTCACTCTTGAACGCACTCCGCCTGAGCTTTCGGCCGACATTATCGACGCCGGAATCACACTCGCGGGCGGCGGCGCGCTGCTTCGCGGGCTCGACAGACTAATCAACGAGGAGACCGGCATTCCGGTCAATATCGCAGACCGCCCGCTCGACTGCGTTGTCGACGGCACCGGCAAGCTTCTCGACAATATGGAGGAGCTCCAGGACGTTCTCAACGGAGAAAGCGGAATTTAAACCGAAAACCTGTCCGCGCCGTCCCTATGCCCTTGGGCGTCGGGAGCGCGGACTGCTTCTATCGACAGACTAAGCGGAAAGGAACCGGGGCATGAAGGAATTTTTCAGCTCGAAAAAGTTCATAGTCATCGCCTGCATCGCGGCGTTTCTGATCGGAATAATGATCTATGCCGCGGTCAGCTCGACAAACGCCGTGTCATCGGCCGTCGGGACCGTTTTCGCCCCCGTTCAGCGCTTTTCGCAGAATATCTCCGACGCCGTTTCCGAAACTCTGGATATGCTTATCAATGCGCGGGACTACTATGAGGAAAATCAGTCCTTAAAAGAGCAGCTCGCCGCGCTGTATTCCCAGATGTCGGATTACACCCAGGTGATGCAGGAAAACGACCATCTGCGCGAAATGATCGATCTGGCTGCCTCAAACGAGGGGATCGAGCTGTCGGAGCCCTGCAACGTTATCGGCCGCGTCGCCAACGACGTCTACGGCTCGTTTTTCATCGACAAGGGTGAAAAGGACGGAATCGAATACTATGACCCGGTCGTGACCGCGAACGGGCTGGTCGGCTATGTCACCGAGGTCGAATATACCTATTCAAAGGTCACTCCACTGCTCTCAAACGAGATCTCGCTCGGTGTCTACTGCGTCAGGACCGGCGAGACCGGAGTAACCGAGGGCGGATATGAGCTCGCTCTCGACGGAAAGATCAGAATGGTCTATATCCCGCTCGAATGCCAGATCAGGGAGGGCGACATCGTCATCACCTCTGGTTACAGCGGGACAGTCCCGAAGGGTATCGTTGTCGGAACCGTCGGCGAGACCTTTATCGCCTCAAACGGCCTTTCGCGCAGCGGATATATCACCCCGACGGTCGACCCTTACGATCTTAAAACCGTCTTTGCAATCACTGACTTCGACGGAAAGGGGTCGGCTTATGAGGAAAACTAGAGACCCGAACGCCCCGATCATCAAGCCGGGAGCAAAAATCGCGATAAAGTGGTTTGTCTTCGTCTTCTTTGCGGTGTTTATGCACGCCTCCTCGACCTCGGGCAGCGCGGGGCCGAAGGCGCTTTTGCTCTTTCCGCTGGCCGCCGCGGTCGCAGTCTTTGAAACCGAAATACCCTCGGCGGTGTTCGGCTCGGCGGCGGGGCTGCTTCTCGACGTCGCGCTAGGAAAGCTCCCCGGCTTCACCGCGCTCTGGCTCTGTATCTGCTGTGCGGGAATGTCGGCGCTGTTCGGCAGCCTTTTGAGGCGGAATATCGTCAACTATCTCTGGTCGTTTGCGCTGACCGGAGGGATATACCTTTATACCGACTACTATTTTTATTATAAAATCTGGGCATATGAGGGCTATGAGCTGGTGCTCCGCCACCGGCTGATTCCCTCGGCGCTCAAAACACTCGCGTGGAGCCTGCCGGTTTTCGGCGCGGTTTATCTGACCGAGCGGCTCTGCGGCAGTTCGAGAAAGATGAAGCTTGAAGAACAGGACAAGAATATCGACAGAGTCTGAGCAAAAGCTCTGAGGTGAATTTTTATGAAGCGGTTTTTTGAAATTTTCCGCGTCGCGGCAGTCGTCGCGGTGCTGGTTCTGAGCATTGTTTTCGCCGGCTCGAAGCTGATGAAAATTCAGGTCGTCGACGGCGCGATGTACCTTGAAATGTCGAAGTCATCAAAATCGGCGACACAGTCGGTCTCGGCGGCGCGCGGCCAGATCGTCGATTCCGCCGGAAAGCCGATGGTCCAGAACCGAGTATCCTATAATATAGTAATAAACTCTTCCTTCTTCCCCTCTGATTACGAAGGGCAGAATGAGGTAATACTGAAACTGATAAAGCTGATGGAGGCCGACGGGCTAGAGTGGATAGACGGACTGCCCGTCACCCGCGAAAAGCCCTATGAATTTACCGACGCAGAAAACTCGTCGGCAGTCAAGCGGGCGTTCTCGAAGCTTCGGCTCCAGGACTACGCCACCGCCGAGAACTGCGTCGACGCGCTTATAGATATGTTTAAGATTTCCGAAAGCCTCACCGAAGCCGAGAAGCGCAAGATCGCCGGAGTGCGCTATCAGATGATCTTAATGGACTTTTCCTCCTCGACAGACTATGTCTTTATCCGCGACGTTCCGCTTTCGACCGCTTCAAAGATCAGGGAGCTCGGGTATGATCTGCCGGGCGCGAATGTAGTCGAAGACGCGGTCAGAATCTATAAAAGCGGGAGCATCTTCGCCCACGGGATCGGATATGTCGGCCCGATTTATGCTGAGGAATACGCCGCTCTCCGTGAAGCGGGATACCTTATTAACGACACGGTCGGAAAGGCCGGTATCGAGCGCTCGATGGAGTATTATCTGAGAGGAGCGCGCGGTGAAAAGAAGATAACCGTTTCGAGCGACGGAAGCATCTCGGAGGAGATAACGAAAGAAGCCGTCCCCGGGAGAACGGTTATGCTGACGATCGACTCGGAGTTTCAGGAGAAGCTCCAGAATATGCTCGGCGAATTTATCGGCTCGCTCGCCGACGGCACCCTAAACAAAAAGGATTACGATTTCACCGACTGCTCGGCCGGCGCGATAACCGTCATGGACGTCAAGACCGGCGCGATAAAGGGAATGGCGACCTGGCCGAATTATGACATCAACGACCTGATCAACGACTATTCCTCGGTTTTAAGCGCAGAGGGCAGCCCTCTCTATAACCGCGCGACCGACGGACTCTACCGCCCCGGCTCGGTGATGAAAACCGTCACGGCTACCGCGGCTCTCGCCGAGGGGATCATCACCCCGGAGGACAAATTCACCTGCCACCGAAACTATAACTTTCTGGACATCGAGGTTCACTGCACCGGCAGCCACGGCAACATCAACGTCGTCACGGCGATTCAGCGAAGCTGCAATATCTTCTTCTACCAGGTCGTTCAGAAGCTCGGGCTTGATAAGCTCCTAGAATATGAAGCCGCCTACGGTCTCGGCGAGGATATGGGCCTCGAAATAAACAGCTCGAAAGGATATCTCGCCAGCCCCGACACCTTCTCAAATCTCGGCCTTGAATGGACGGTCGGCCAGGTCCTTCAGGCGTCGATCGGCCAGTCGGAGGTCGGAGTAACGCCGCTTCAGATGTGCGTTCTCGCCTCGACGATCGCGAACAAAGGCGTCAGAATGAAGCCCTATCTCGTCGACTCGATCTGGGACTACAACATGACCGAGATGATCCAAAAAACCGAACCCGAGATCGCCGCGACGATCGACGCGCCGGAAAGCGTATTCGACACCGTCATCGCCGGAATGATTCTCGCCGCAGAGAACACCCCCTCGGCGACCTATTACGAGACAAACGAGCAGAACGCCTATATCTCGCAGTTTTCGCTCGAAGCTCTGCCCCGCGCCGCCGCGATTAAGACCGGCACCCCGCAGGCTTCAAACAAGGCGACACAGAACTCCACAGTCGTCGGGTTCTATCCCGCCGACGACCCCGAGATCGCGTTCTCGGTCGTTATCGAAAACGGCGAATATTCAAAATATCTGGTCAGAAAAATAATCGAGGCATATTACGGATATACCCCGTCGGTCGAGGACTTGGGACACGGTTCCTTCCGCAGCGTGGTTTTAGACCGTTGAAGTTTTATGAAATTTTTGTAAAATTTTGCCGAATTCAAAAAAATGCTTTGACAAAATCTGATTTTTGTGGTATTATATATGAACTAACCCGCGAATCAAAAACTTTAAGGAGGAGTATTATGCACATCGCACTGATAGCACATGACTCCAAAAAGGAACTGATGATCCAGTTTTGCATCGCATACAGCGGGATACTCAGCAAACATTCCCTCTGCGCGACCGGCACCACAGGAAAACAGGTTTCCGAAGCAACCGGCCTTAGTATTCAGCAGTATCTTATAGGCTCACAGGGCGGCTGCCAGCAGATCGGAGCCAAAATATCCTGCAACGAAATTGATCTGCTGCTTTTCTTCCGCGATCCCCTTAACCGCAAGTCTTCTGAACCGAACGAGCACGACCTGCTTCGTCTCTGCGACGTTCACAATATCCCTGTCGCCACAAATATCGCAACCGCCGAAGCCCTCGTTATGGCTCTCGAGCGCGGCGATCTCGACTGGCGCGAATATGTCAGATAGCAAATACCTCAACCGATATTTTTAACGGCACTGACCGAGAGAGTAGCTCTTCCGGGCGATTCAGAGAGGGCGCGTTTAAGCTGAAAGCGCCTTCGCACCGGAACCGGCGAAGGACACTCGCGAGCCCCCGCGTGTTTAAGCGCGGGCGTTTGGCCTGCGTTAAAGGCGAAAGTGACCGAAGGCTTTCCTTCGGTAACAAGGGTGGTACCGCGGCGGCCGTCGTCCCTTTAGGGATAACGGCCGCAATTTATTTTCTCTATTTGATAAGAAAGGAAGATGATACATTATATGGCAAAGCTTATTAAGCGCCCGAAAGGCACCCAGGATATTCTGCCTGCAGATATCATGAAATGGAGAACGGTCGAAACCTATTCCGGAATGATCGCCGAGCAGTTCGGCTTCCGCGAAATAAGGACGCCGGTCTTTGAGGACACCGGCCTCTTTGTCCGCTCGGTCGGCGACACCTCAGACGTCGTCACTAAAGAGATGTATACCGTTTCGTCAAAGGGCAGCGACACCTTCACTCTCCGCCCCGAGGGAACGGCGGGGGTAGTCAGGGCGATGCTTGAAAACGGGCTGATCCACGAATCACTGCCCCAGAAGGTATATTACATTATCCCCTGCTACCGCCACGAGCGCCCGCAGGCCGGACGGCTCAGAGAGTTCCACACCTTCGGCGCCGAGATGTTCGGCTCGGCCTCGCCCTATGCCGATGCGGAAATGATTTTAATGGCGCACTCGATTTTCGAGTTCTTCGGTCTGAGCGACTTTGTCGAGCTCCATATCAACTCGATCGGCTGCCCGGAATGCAGAGCGAAATACCGCGAAGCGCTCAAAGCGTTCTTTGAGCCTCACAGAAGCGAGCTCTGCCCGACCTGCCGGGAAAGGCTCGACAAAAACCCGCTCCGGCTTTTGGACTGCAAATCTCCGGAATGCCGCGAGATCGCTGCCGGTGCGCCGGTGATGCTCGACTACCTCTGTGACTACTGCCGCGAACACTTCGATCAGCTCAGGGATATTCTGACCGACTTCGGGGTCAAATTCACCGTCGACCCGAAGATCGTCCGCGGGCTCGACTACTACACCCGCACCGTTTTTGAATTTATCTCGAACGAGATCGGCGCCCAGGGGACCGTCTGCGGCGGAGGAAGATATGACAATCTCGTCGGCGAGCTCAGCGGATACAGCGTTCCGGCGCTCGGCTTCGGCTTCGGACTCGAACGGCTTATCCTGACTCTCGAAAACCGCGGCGCGACCTTCGACGAGGGCAGAACCTGCGACATCTATCTCGTGTCGATGGGCGACGAGGCGAGGCGCAAATGCGCGCTTCTGGCCGACCAGCTCAGGCAGAATGGGTATGCTGCGGAATATGACCTTATCGGCCGCGGGCTGAAACCCCAGATGAAATATGCCGACAAGATCGGCGCAAAGCACGTCTGCGTTATCGGCGACAACGAGCTCGGAACCGGCGACGCGAAAATCAGGAATATGAGGACCGGCTGGGAGACAGACGTCAGGCTGGAAGACTTTATCGACACCTTTACCGCGGTCATGTTCACGGCGGACGGAGAAGACGGCGCGGAAGAATCAGAAGAGAAGGAGTAAATTACTATGGACAGAATGGGCAATCTGAAAAGAACACATTACTGCGGCGAGGTGCCGCTCGAACCCTGCGAGGTGGTCGTCTGCGGTTTTGTTCAGAAGATACGCGACCTCGGAAACCTGATATTTATCGACCTGCGCGACCGCACAGGGATCGTTCAGCTCGCATTCGGAGACGGGACCGACCCCGAGATATTTGAAAAGGCGCGCGGAGTCAGGAACGAATATGTCTTAATGGCTCGCGGAAATATCACCCCTCGCGAGAGCGTCAACAAAGAGATCAGAACCGGAACGGTCGAGATCAGGGTCACCGAGCTCAAGATTCTCTCAAAGGCGCAGACAACGCCGTTTGAGATCTCAAATTCCGACAAGGTAAACGACGAGCTGAAGTTAAAATACCGCTACCTCGATCTGCGCTCCAAAAAGCTGACCGAAAACATCATCACCCGCCACAGGATCGCTCAGGTAACAAGGCAGTATTTCTATGAAAACGGCTTCCTCGAAATCGAGACGCCGATGATGATGAAATCAACCCCCGAGGGCGCGCGCGACTATCTCGTTCCCTCGCGAATCCACGACGGAAAGTTCTATGCGCTTCCGCAGTCGCCTCAGATCTATAAGCAGCTTCTGATGGTCGCAGGCTTCGACCGCTATATCCAGCTCGCGAGATGCTTCCGCGACGAAGACCTCAGAGCCGACCGCCAGCCGGAATTTACTCAGGTCGACCTCGAAATGTCCTTCGTCAACGAGGAAGACATCAGAACGATGCTCGAAGGCTGGGTCAAGCGCCTTTTGAAGGAGATCAAGGGCGTCGATATCCCGACTCCCCTGCCGCGGCTTACCTTTGCCGACGCGATGAACCGCTACGGCTCCGACAAGCCGGACACCCGCTTCGGAATGGAGATTCAGGACATCTCGAACCTCGCCGCAAAGACCGGTTTCAGCGTCTTTAAGAGCGCGGTCGAAAACGGCGGAACGGTCAGAGCGGTCGTCGCGAAAAACGCCGCCTCGGTCTATTCCCGCAAGGAGATCGACAAGCTTGTCGAGCACGCAAAAGGGATCGGCGCAAAGGGGCTTTCATATATCCGCTGGTCTGAGGACACCCCGAGCTGTTCCTTCGCGAAATTCCTCGCCGAAGGCGAGCTTGAAGAAATGCTCGGCCGCCTCGGAGCCGAAAAGGGCGACGTTGTCGTCATCGCGGCGGACACCAAAAAGGTGGTCTGCACAGTTCTCGGCGCTCTCAGGCTGATGATGGCCAAAAAGCTCGACATAATTCCTCGCGACAGATTCAACTTTGTCTGGATCGTCGAGATGCCGTTCTTCGAGTTCAACGACGAGACTCAGCAGTGGGAGGCGGCGCACCACCCGTTCACAATGCCGCTTGAGGAATGCCTGCCTTATCTCGACAGCGACCCCGAAAAGGTCAGGGCGACGGCGTTTGACCTCGTTTTGAACGGAACCGAGCTCTGCTCCGGCTCGATGAGAATCACCGACCCCGAGCTGCAGAACAGAATGTTTGAAGCCCTCGGGCTGACCGACGAAGAGATCGAAGCGAAATTCGGCTTCCTGGTCGACGCATATAAATACGGCGCTCCGCCGCACGGAGGCGCGGGCTTCGGGCTTGACAGGCTCTCGATGCTCCTTTGCGACGCGGACAACCTCAGAGACGTGATCGCATTCCCGAAGGTTCAGAACGCCAGCGAGCTGATGAGCGGGTGTCCGTCGCCGGTCGACGAAAAGCAGCTCAGAGAGCTCCATATCGCGACGGTCCTCAGCGACAAATAAACAAAAAGGACGGGTAAAGGGGCTTGCCGATATGACGGGGAATGTGATAAATCGGTATTTTCGGGAGGCATAGGAATGGATATCACTTATAT
>CANQJB010000051.1 GCA_947624155.1 uncultured Clostridia bacterium | reverse complement strand
TATAACAGCAGACTTTTTATGCCGATTTCGGCACTTTTTTCTGCATAAAATCAATTTCGGGGCAGGCAGTATAGGGGGGACAGAGACACAGACAGTCGGGCCGAGAGCGAAGCGAACGGCTAAAGCGACGGAAACAAAAGTGGCCTTTATATCTATCTTGGCGTCGCTTTCCCTCTGGCGTGTTTTTTCGCTTCACTTTTCTGCACGAGCAGAAAAGTGAAGAAAGGAGACAAAGCGCTTTGAAACATTCTAAGCGCAAACTAAATACGTCAAGGTGCGCGCACTCCTGCCGGAGCGCGCGAATCCCTCTCTTGCAGGGCGTCCCCTCTTTAAAAAATCAGTCCACCGGACTGATTTTTTAAATTCACCCCTTGCGTTAGATCGCGTCTGAATGCCTGCGGGCGCGGTATGCACGCGGGTTTTGTCCAAGAGGACGAGCAATCAATCGTTTACGATTGCGAAGTCCGATTGGATACAAAGCCAGCTTGCATTGCCGCCGACGCCGAAATGACATCGCCCCGAAAAAAACAGATCCGGGAAGCGTTCCCGAATCTGTCTTTGCTTAAATCACAGCCCCGCGCCGAGCTGCATATTGTAGAGAATCTGGATAATCAGGTTGACAAGCATATTGCTTAAAATCTTGCTGTCCCTCAGCTCATACATATCCCCGAGCAGCCCGAGAATGTCGAGGCTCCCGCCCTCGCTCTCTTCGCTCAGCTCCTTCATTCTGCTCAGCAGGATCGAAAACGCCTCGGCCTCTTTTTTCCACTCCTCTTCGGTCAGCGACTTCGCGTCAAACTCGACGATGTATTCGTCGTTCATCTCCATCTCCATCGCGTCGACCGCCGAGCCGATTCCGAATTTCAGCACCTTCGGTATCACCGCGATAAAGTCGTCGTTCCCCGAGAGCTCCGCGAAGAGCCTTTCGTCAAACTCGCGATCCGAAAGCGCCTCAAACAGCACCGCTCCGTCGTTTACTTTCAGAATCCCGTGCTCTTTTAAGAGCTTATAGATATTTATTCCGGTGTCGATGTCCTGAACGAGGTTGTCGCGCTGCCAACCGCTGACAAGCTCCAGAATGTCACCGACCAACTCGCCGTTTCTCCCCTCCGGCATTTTAAGCGTTTTGTTCATGAACTTGCGGCCGTTGCGCCAACTGTTCGCGGCATTTGCGGCCAGCTCGCTCGAAAAGTCGGTCAGAAGATATGACGATTTCATCGACTCCGCGATCCTCTCGATGCTGCCGCCGTCCTCGTCCTTTCCCTCCGCGACCATTTTCAGCGATATGTAGATCTCCGCGCCGCGCTCTGCCTCGTCGCTGTTGACAAATTCATCGCCGACCTTTGTCAGCCTGTCGAAGAAGCCCCGCCCCGCGATTCCGTAGAGCCTGCCGACCGGGCTTGCCATCACCGACACCGGCAGCTTATATCCGCAGTTTTTCGCCGCAGAGACGGCTATATCCGAAACCGCGCCGAGCGGATAGAGAACCGCGAAGGAGACAACTGCGAACGATAAAAGCGCGAAAACTACACTGAGAACCGGCTGCACCTGTTCTGCCTTTTTGAGAAGCTTAGAGAATATCAGCCGCTTTATGAGGGTATTGACCGCCCAGAGGATTGCGAAAAAGACCAGAAACGACGCCATTCCGAGGATTATAGTCACCCCGAACGCCGAGACTTTCAGCATCGCCGTTTCTCGAACCATTACGTCGCTTCGCAGGTTCAGAAGCTCCAAAAAGCCCTCTTTCAGCGCGTTTGAAAGCGGTTCGCCGAAGGCTTTGACAAATCCCCGCGCAAGAAAATAAGCTTCGGGGAGAGAGATTGCGCCGACGGCGAGCGAAAGCGCCGATTTGATCCAGTGCCTTTTATATGCCAAATACAGGCAGACGCCCATCAAAGCGAGATATACAAGAGTGAATATTATTGTCCCGACCATATTTAATCCTCCAGTCAGACGGTTTTGGGCTTGTTGTTTCAGTCGCAGATATCGCAGAATTCGAGCGGAACGATCTTCCTAAGATTGTCCGGCGAAAGCTCGACCTGGCAGCCGATTTTTCCCGCGCTGAAAAGTATTGTGTCAAACAGCAGCGCGGTCTCGTCGGCGACGGTTCTGAACTGCTTTTTCATTCCGATCGGCGAGCAGCCTCCGTGGATATAACCGGTCAGCGGCAGAAGCTCTCGGGATTTTATCATCTCGATGCTCTTTTCGCCGACGGCTTTCGCGGCCTTTTTGAGATTGAGCTCCCGACCGACAGGAACCATAAACACATAGTTCACGCCGCTTCCCGACCTCGTTACAAGCGTTTTAAAAACCTGATCGGGGTCTTCGCCCAGAACCTCGGCGACCTCCGTTCCGCTGACCGCGCCGGTGTTGTCGTAATAGTGGCTCTTATATTCGATTTTGTGCTGATCCAAAAGCCTCATGACGTTGGTCTTTTCAGGCTGTTTCATAGCGATCCCTCCCGAGATTTAGTTACATTATATCACTGAAGGGAGAAAAATGCAAGATGAAGAGATAAGACAGAGCAATTTGTTTTCCTTCCTTGACAATCCCGCAAAAATTGAGTATAATATATTAAAAAATTCAGGAGGTTTCTTATGGAAGTTTTGGACGCCATTAGCAAAAGATATTCGGTCCGAGGTTATACCGACGAAAAACTGACCAAAAAAGAGCTCGAAGCGCTTTTGACCGCAGGTCTTCAGGCTCCGACAGCGACCAACAGGCAGGAAATTCATTTCACCGTCCTCGACGGCTCAAATCCGATCGTTCAGGAGATCGAAGCGGAGAAAAACGGCGGCAAGACCGTGCCGGTAAACTTTTATTACAACGCGCCGACGGTGATTATCCTTAGCGCGGAGGCGGGCTTCGGCTGGTCTGAGGTCGATGCGGGAATAGCGGTTGAAAACATCTCCCTCGCGGCCGAGGGAATGGGCCTCGGAAGCCTTATAATCGGCTGCATCAAGGGCGCGCTCAACGGCCCTAAAAAGAATTATTTCGCCGAAAAGCTTGATTTCCCGGAGGGCTACGAGTTTAAGATCGCGATAGCTTTGGGACACAAAAACGCGGTAAAGGAGCCGCATAGTTACAGCTTTGAAAAAAGCGTAAGCATTATTTAAAAGCTTTCCCCTGCCCGGGCGCTTGCCTCGGCGGGGGAATTTATATGCAAATTAAAATCGCAGATCAAACCCGGCGAGGCTCGTTGAGAGTCCCGCCGGTGGTTTTGTATTGAGTATAAAGAATAGCGATATAAGCCTAATGGCTTATGGTGCTGTGTCGCTGGCAAAAAATCGCGGCGAGCCAAAAGGGCTCGCCAATCGGGGTCCCCGCAAAGCGCAGCTTTGTGGGGAAAAGCCGGAGCGACGGAGTGAGTGAGAGACGGCATTCATCAGGACATAAAAATGCCGCCGCGAACGATACATAGTCCGCGACGGCGTGGCGGAGCAGGAGAGATTCGAACTCTCGGACGGCTTATCACCGTCACACGATTTCCAGTCGTGCTCGTTATGACCGCTTCGATACTGCTCCGGACATAACTGCTATTCACAACGCTTGACATTATAACATATCCGCCGTGAAAATGCAAGCCTTTTTCAAAACTTTTTTAATACTTTCCGAAAATTTAAGAAATTATTAAGAAACAAAGGGTTGTTTCTTAATAATCAGCGTGTTATTATGTTTATAACGCAAAAAGAAGCGATTTATATTAAAAAGGAGCTGGTGATGTGTATAATATTCTGATCTGCGACGACGAAAAGGACATCGTCTCCGCGCTTAAAATTTATCTCAAGGGCGAGGATTACCGTATCTTCGAGGCTTATAACGGCACTCAGGCGCTCGAGATCCTTCGCACCGAAAAGATCCACTGCGTTCTGATGGACATTATGATGCCCGAGACCGACGGAATAACCGCGCTTTCGGAGCTCAGGTCGTTCACAAACGTCCCGGTGATATTTCTGACCGCGAAGTCCGAGGACGTCGACAAGATAGTCGGGCTTAACCTCGGGGCGGACGACTATGTCACAAAGCCGTTTAACCCGATCGAGCTGATCGCACGGATCAAATCCCATATCCGGCGCTATGTGATGCTCGGCAGCCTGCCGGAATCGCCCGACACACTGAGGATCGGCGGCATCGAGCTAAACGCCGTCGACCGAACCGTCACCGTCGACGGCGAGCCTGTCAAGCTGACGACAAAGGAATATGAAATTCTCTGCTTTTTGATGACCAACGCAGGAGTTATTTATTCTCCGTCCGAAATTTACCGCAGAGTCTGGGGAAACGTACCGATCGGGGTCGACAACGCGATTGCCGTTCATATCCGTCATTTAAGAGAGAAAATTGAGATCAACCCTGCCGAGCCGCGGTATCTGAAGGTGGTCTGGGGCAGGGGATACCGCTTTGAAAAAATTGATAACTGATTTTGGAGGCAGACTATGGAAAAACGCAGACACAGGTTGCGCGAAAGCGTGTTTTTGAAGGTCGTGGCGGCGGCAGCCGCAATCGTGACCTTCTTTGTCGGGTTCTTCTCGGCGATACTCGCGATCGCCTGTATTCAGAACGACGTCTATTTCGACGGCGGAGAAACATTCCTTAAAAACGCGACCGAAATTGTCAACCTTGAAGCGACACAGAAATTCGTCAGCTATCTCAGCAATTCCAGCCCCCGTATGCTCGACGGCAAAGTAGTTGACAATGAAGGGTATGACGAAAACTTTGACGGCTACTTCTTCGAGCTATGCGACGTCGACACCGGCGATGTGATCTGGTCGAATCTGCCGGACGATTATGAGGAAAGCTGCACCCTCGTTGTCGACGACAGCCGCTGGGCTATGAGAGTCCTGACCGACTACTATATCCGCGACACCGATACCCAGGGAGATGTCTTTAACGCACTGAGTAATTTAGTCTCGAAAAACGAAGTCCTCGGTTTTCAGGGCGACCTGAAGGCGGTTTACAGCTTCACCTTTAACGACGTCGGCGCAGATTATGACAATTCCCTCGCCGAAAGCAGCGATTCTCCGTCGCTCAAGCCTCCGGTTTGGATCGCGTCAGAGGATACGCCTTATGTGACAACTTTTGTCGGCGGTGAACATGTCGGCCCGTTTGAGGTAACTCTTCTTTCAATCAGCAAGGACGGCGACGTCACCATCACTCCCGAGGGAGGCAGATTCTTTAACCGCCTGATCTATCTCGACAGCCTCGACGGAATAACCCTGACCACCGATTCCTCCGGCGAGGAATATCTGATAAGCCTTAGCGAGCTCAAAAAGATAAAAGATCTGTTCATCTCCTTCGGCACCACCGACGAGATCATGGCTCTTTCGGGTGTGTCCGATTCCGGCATGATCGAGGGCGGCGAACTGACCTGCACGCTCGACGGCTATTCCCGCGCGGCAAGCACAATTGACTTTTCCGCCAAAACCTATATCCGCAACGAAGGCGCCCCGAGCTACGGCGACGGACATATTGCCAACTATCCGAGCAGCATCAGCTTTGTAGTCAAAAAGATTTCGCAGTTTGCCTATTACTATCCGGTCATCGCCGTGTGCTGCGTTATTGTCTGGCTTCTCAGCACAATATACCTCTGCTGCGCCTGCGGCTGGCGCGAGACCTCAAACGGCGCGCCCTCGCCGATCTGGTTCGACAAGCTGCCCTATCTGATATTTGCAGTCCTGCTTATTGTCGGAATTGTGTTCTCGATACAGTCCTATTTCGAGCTGAGATATCATCTGACAGTCGTCTTTGTGAACTACCGCATTGCAACGCTCGCGGTCTGGGCCTTGGTTCCGCTTCTGACCGGAATCCTGCTAACTCTGACTTTAATGACCACTTCGGTCAGGTTAAAATGCGGAGTTTTCTGGAAATACACCGCCGTCGGCTATATATTCAGAATAACGGCGAAGATTTGGCACGCTATCAAAAAGGCTGTCAAGGGCTTCTTTGCGGCTGTCAGCGTAAACTGGCTGATAATGGTCTGCGGAATAGCGTACCTGCTTTATAATATCTTCTGGCTGCTGATATTCGACGATTTCCTCACACCTGCGATGATCTTACTCGGGAACATCGCGATGATAATTATTCTGATGATCTGGGCGGGAGGATTCACAAAGCTGAAAAACTTTATTCACAAACTTGCGCAGGGCGATTTCGGCGGAAAGCTCAACCGCGGTATGATGATCGGCGACCTTTCAAAATGCGCCGGTGACCTTGAAAACATCGGCGACGGCGTCAAAAAGGCGGTCGACCAGCAGATGCGCTCGGAGCGGCTCAAAACCGAGCTGATAACCAACGTCTCTCACGACCTCAAAACCCCGCTGACCTCGATCGTCAATTATATCGACATTCTCTCAAAGGACAATATCGAGGACGAGACCGCCCGCGAGCATATCGAGGTTATCAAGCGCCAGGCAGACAGAATGAAAAAGCTGATCGAGGATCTTGTCGATGTCTCGAAGGCTTCGAGCGGAAGCGTCGCGGTCAGTCTGACGAGAACCGACGTCTGCCTGCTGCTGACCCAAACCGCCGCGGAATATTCCGAGCGCTTTGAGAGAGCGGGCCTCGAGGCTGTGATCCGTCTGCCCGAAAAGCCGCTTATCGCCGAGCTCGACGGAAGGCTGACATGGCGTGTATTCGACAACCTTTGCAACAATATCTGCAAATACGCGCTGACGCGCACAAGGGTATATATCTCCGCCGAGCAGAAAGGCCCCTGGATTCACATTTCCTTTAAGAATATCTCCCGCGAGGTGCTCGAGATCTCTGGCGAAGACCTGACCGAGAGATTTGTCCGCGGCGACGCTTCAAGAAACACCGAGGGCAGCGGCCTCGGCCTGTCGATTGCTAAGAGCCTCTGCGACCTTCAGAAGGTCGGTTTCGGTATAACCGTCGACGGCGACCTGTTCAAGGCCGAGCTGACAGTCGCGGCGATGAACGACTCCGAGTTCTTTGTCGACGACGATTCAAGGGATTTTGCCCCGGCAGCGGAGAATATGCAGGAGTCCGAGCCTGAGACTTATTCTCAGCCTGAGCCCCAACCTGAACCTCAGCCTGCAAATATGCCGGAGCCTCAGCCGCCGGAGGAAAGCGCTTCTGCGGCGGAAGAAACAAAAGATAAAGAAGATGAGCAAAAATGTCAGGAAAACGAAGAGCGGCGCTGATTCTTTTGTCGGCGCTTGCGGCGGCGGTGCTGATCGCGGGGGTTGCGATATATCGCGGCGCGGAGATCAGGTTTATTCTCAAAGACCGCATTGAAAAGCTCGGCGGTGGAGCCGAGCTCACGGAGACCGAGGTGAGCGGCGTTGAAACGTCGCTCGAAAGCCTGAAAAGCGACCCGCGCGTCAGCTTCGACCAGTCTCTGATGCTGATAAACGAGGAGCATCTGCTAAAAACCGAGCCGGAAATTGCCGAATATAAGGACAGCGGCGTGATGATGAACGCCTGCATCACATCTGCCTATTCCGAGCTCTCGGGCGAAGTTTCGGAGCGCTTCGGCGAAAAGCTGTTTGTTTCAAGCTCCTTTCGCACCGAGGAGGAGCAGCGGCAGGCAATCGCCGAGGAGGGCAAAAAGGCTCAGAGTGTCGGCGCGAGCGAGCACCAGGCCGGCCTCGCGCTCGACGTCTATGTCAGATATTACGCGGGCGAGGCGTTTTTGAAGCACGAGGCTGGGCAGTGGGTCAATTCAAACTGTCAGGACTACGGGTTTATAATCCGCTACCCCTATTACGGCAAGGCGAAGACCGGAATCGGTTATGAGCCTTGGCATATAAGATATGTCGGTCTGCCCCATTCGATGATAATTGCCGACGGAATGATGACCTTAGAGGAGTATATCGAGGGACTTGAACCGGGGATGTTCTATGAGTGCGGGGAATATCTGATCTCCCGCCAGACCGACGGGTTTTATGCGCCGGCTGAGTTTGAGTCGGCGGTCGTCTCGCCCGATAACACAGGAGGGTATATACTTACGTTCAGGTTGGGAGAGTGAAAGTTTTCGGTCGAGCCTTTTTTAAAAGGCTCGCGGGGGTAATGCAAACCGGTTTTGCAGCCAATCGGACTTCGCGGGCATAAACGCCCGTCCGCTCATCCTCTTGGACAAAACCCCGCGTGCATATCGCGCACGCAGGGCGCGGAACTCTTACAACGTACATCCAGCAGATAATGGGACGCCCTCTTTTTCAGGGCATCCCATTTTAACTGAGCAAAAACCGGCAGCCCGATTTCTCGGACTGCCGTAAAAATTCATATTTTCAGATCTCGCAGGATTCAGGCGTGCTGAGGTCGCCGAGGATCATTTTCGGGTCGATTCCCTGGCGGGTGTAGTAATCCGCGAGGGCGGCCTTCATCGCCTGCTCGGCGAGAACCGAACAGTGCAGCTTGACGGTCGGAAGTCCGTCGAGCGCCTCGATGACCGCTTTGTTGGTCAGCTTCATCGCTTCCTCGATCGGCTTGCCCTTGATCAGCTCGGTCGCCATCGAGCTTGTCGCAACTGCGGCGCCGCAGCCGAATGTTTTGAACTTGACGTCGGTGATAATTCCGTCGTTGACCTTTATATACATCTTCATGATGTCGCCGCACTTGGCGTTTCCGACCTCTCCGACACCGTCAGCATCGGGGATTTCGCCGACGTTGCGCGGGTTTGCGAAGTGATCCATTACCTTTTCAGAATAAATCATTTTGGTTGCGTCCTTTCTTTAGTATAAATTTTAAATATATTTATTTCATTCGGCATCGATATCCTCGTCGCGGAGGATTCTTTCCCAGAGCGGGCTCATCGCTCTGAGCTTTTCGACAACTCTCGGAACCGCTTCGCAGATCGCGTCGATGTCCTCGTCGGTGTTGTCCTCGCTGAGGGTGATCCTGAGCGAGCCGTGGGCCGTCGAGTGGGGCAGACCGATCGCGAGCAGAACGTGCGACGGATCCAGCGAGCCGGAGGTGCAGGCCGAGCCGGAGGAAGCGCATATTCCCTCTAGGTCAAGTGAAAGCAGCAGACTCTCGCCCTCGATTCCGCGGAAGGATATGTTGACGTTTCCGCAAAGGCGCTTTTTTGGGTCGCCGTTGAGCCGCGACTCGGGGATTTTGGTGAGTTCATTTATCAGCCTGTCGCGCATCTTCGAGAGCTTTGCCTGCTTTGCGGGAATGTCCTTTACAGCCTCTTCGATCGCCTTCGCGAGAGCGACTATTCCGGCGACGTTTTCGGTTCCGGCGCGCTTCGAGCGCTCCTGCGCTCCGCCGTGGATCAGGTTCGGCAGGTTTACTCCGGTGCGCATATACATCGCGCCGACGCCCTTCGGAGCGTGTATCTTATGTCCCGAAAGGGAGAGCAGGTCGATATTCATCGCCGCGACGTCGATCTCAACGTTTCCGACAGCCTGGACGGCGTCGGTGTGGAACAAAACCTTTTTCCTGCGGCAGATTTCGCCGATCTCGGGAATCGGCTGAATAGTGCCGATCTCGTTGTTTGCGAACATAACGGTAACAAGGCAGGTGTCGTCGCGGATCGCCTTTTCAATGTCTTCAGGGTGAACCAGCCCCATTTCGTCTACCGGGACATAGGTCACCTCAAAGCCGTGCTTTTCAAGGTATTCGCAGGTGTGCAGAACGGCGTGGTGCTCAAATACCGTCGTAACGATATGCTTTTTGCCGCGGCCTGCTCCGGCGTCTGCCGCGCATTTGATCGCCCAGTTGTCGGCTTCGGAGCCTCCCGAGGTGAAATAGATTTCGCTCGTCTTTGCGCCGAGAGCCTTCGCGACAGTCTCGCGGGCCTTTAATATCGCTCTTGCAGAGTTCATTCCGATCGAATAGATGCTTGAAGCGTTGCCGAAGCCGTCGGTCAGATAGGGCATCATCGCGTCGAGCACCGGCTTCGAGATCTTCGTAGTTGCGGCGTTGTCGACATATATAAGTCTTTTGTCCATAAGTCTTGATCCTTTCATCAGATTTTTTGCAATTCCATTTTGCATTTCATTGCCCGGATTCGCTGGTTCAGTCAACCGCGCCTCTTCTTTTTGTGTATTCCGCGACTGCGAGCTCGTCGCATCGCTCGTTTTCGGGGTGTCCGGCGTGGCCCTTTACCCAAACAAAGGTGATTCTGTGTTTATCGCTAAGATCGAGGAGCTTACCCCAGAGATCGGGGTTTAAAGCGGGCTTTTTGTCTCCCTTGACCCAGCCGTTTGCCCGCCATTTTTTCGCCCAGCCCTTCTGCATACCATCGCAGACATATTTCGAGTCGGTGGTGAGGATGACCTCGCAGGGCTCTTTGAGCGCTTCGAGCGCCGAGATGACCGCGGTGAGCTCCATTCTGTTGTTTGTCGTTTCGGGGTCGAAGCCCGAGAGCTCTTTAACTGCGGCGCCGTATTTTAAAACTGCTCCCCAGCCGCCCGCGCCGGGATTTCCCGAGCAGGCGCCGTCGGTGTAAATATATACTTTTTTCATTATAACCTTTTTCAAACGGTTTAGTATCGTAACGCAAAATATCGGTTAATCATTGCTAACCGATATTATACTACTATTACAGGCTTTTGTCAATAACTTATCCTCAAAGTGATATGGCCGAAGCGGCCACATAAAGAGGACAGAAGTCAGAAGACAGATGTCAGAATTTCAAGGTGTCGCCTACGGCGACTATTTTAAATCAGTGGATAATGTGTGCGGAACGGACACTTCCTCCCAAAGGAGAGTCCGTTCAACACGCATCATCTGCAATATTCAGATATCTGATTCTGACGGTCTGTTTTCTTGGTTCTGCATCAGCCCCAAAGTGAATTGAGGTATTCGACCCTGTTGCGGGTCCAGTTGATCGTCGTCTTCGCGCTGCCGGCGCGGCGTTCGCCGTCCTTGTTGAGATCTTCGGCGTGGTTGACGACAAGGCTCTCGACCTCGTCGATCGCCGAGTTGATATAAGGCAGGCGCTCCTGCCACTTCTGCCTGACCAGCTCGCGGAACCAGTCTGCCGAATAGAATAGGATCAGCCAGGGGTTTGAGCGGTCGCCGAAGCGGTCGACAAAGTTTGAATCCTTGAAGTTGGCGACATAGAGCCCGCCGTCCGAATCGGAGCTGTAATCCATATATGCCCACTCGAAGTCCCACGGCGCGACCATCGTCAGCCTGTCATAGGTCGGGTCGGCGCCGAAGTCGACCGCGAAGAAGAAGCTTCCGCCGCCGACGTCCTGGTCGTTGATGATCTCGTAGGCGATATACATATCGACCACCGAATCAATGTCGAATATCGCGTTGATGCAGTCATAGGCCGAGGCAAACTGGTCCTGCGCGGGGACTAGCTCGAGGTCTTCGTTATAGGTGTAGTATTCGCCGTATTTGATTGCCCTCATCGGAATCTCCCAGGCGATCTCGAAATATCGCTCGATGAATTTGAGCTGTTCGTCGCTGTAAAGGTCGTTTTTGACCGAATAGGCATATTTTCTAGGCACTCGTGTTGTCCCGCTGACGTCGGTGATCTCCTCGCGGTTATAGACGAGATAGAAATAGGGGTCGTCGTCGCTTGTCGCATAGTTGTCAAGCTCGACCAGATAGCCGATGTCGGTGCCGGTATATCCGTTCTCCGCCTCGTTGATGTCGATTCTAGAGGAGTTTTCCTGCGTCTGCTCGCAGAGAAGGTAAGGCCCGATATATTCCTCGTTTATATAAAGGTGGACAAAGGTCGAATCGGAGCAGTAGTAGTCGCCGCCGTTGACCGCTCTTGCGACCCGAAACGCGAGGTGATTCTCGATTGCGGCCTCATAGGGCTTTAAAAGCACCCAGGAGCGGCATCTCGCAAAGTCGTTTAGCCCGAGCATCGACTGCTTTTCGGTGAATTTGAGGCGGTAGGAGACCATGTTGTGCCGTATCCAGTCGACGTCTCCGTAGTTTGCGCTGGCGTTTCCGCGGACTCTTATACCCGCGCCGGCCGCGTCGAGCTTATAGACGTCGTCGCAGTTGAACACCTCAACGAAGCAGTCGACATAGTCGTCCCGCGAGACGATCTCGGAATCGTTATATGTTGTGACATGAACGATCGGGAACCCGCATTCCGAGCTTATCATCGAGTTATATGCCTCGCGGTGCGAGCGGTCGACGCCGAAGGTCTCATAAAGCTCTGAAGGGTCGACCTGAGTCAGATCAAGGCCCGCCGACCAGTCGTCGACGATCATTCCCTCGGGATTAGTCTGCTGAGGCTCGGTCTCGGCCGGAGGCTCTGTCTCAACAGGCGGCTCGGTTTCGGGCGGAACAGTCGCAACGGGGGCGGTCTGCTCGGTATCCTCCGAAACGGAGGGCTGCGGCTCGGTCAGCTCGGGTTCAGTGCTTTCGGGCTCCGGCTCGGTCGGCGAAGTGCTCCCGACGACAAACGCCGGAATGTTCGGGTCGGCGGTCTGCTCTGTCGTCACCGGCTGAGAATCGGTCGCGGCCGGAGGCTCGTCCGCGTTTGGATTTTCGTTTTTCGCGGCGCAGGCAGGCATCGTCAGAGAGCCCAGCATCAGCGCCGCAAGGAGAATTGATTTTGCTCGATTTGATTTCATGTATAAACCTCCCGCTTCGGGTCAGATGTTTTGATAGTATTATATCACTGCAAAACTCCAAATTCAATAACACAACGGTAACAAAATCTGATTTTTAAGAATTTTTTAAGATTTGGGAGAGAGTTAGGTAAAAAAGTTTCGGCCGAGCATATTAAATACTCGGCCGAAAACTTCTGAATTATTTACAGATTCTCGTTTGACTCCCAAAATATTTCCCAAAATGCCCGCTTGTCTCTTGCAATGCGCGGAGGTTTGTTGTATAATATATATGTACTGTGCTCAGGCCGAGAGCTTTCCGTCGGGGCGGCAGTCGGGTTCGCGGCTGTGGGCTGCGGCTGCTGCGCGGCGCTGCTGCTCGATCGCGAGGCGGGCGTCGCGGCGGTTCTGCAAAATCATGAACCCGTCGCGGAGAGTGTAGACAAATTCGAGGCCGAGTGCAAGCATTATCAGATAGAACATCATTTTTAAAAACTCCTTTCAGTCGTGAGGGCTTCCCCTCTTTCTGTTTACATTATATTACGCGATCTGTCCGTTAATACGGACTTGTTTTGAAAATTTTCAAAAACGGGTCCAAAAATTCGGACTTCGGAGGTAAAAAATGAGCTTCAGGCTAATCCCCGGGGTATATATTCCGGATCTGACCGGGATTTCACGCGAGTACCGGCTCGCTCCGAAAAAGCTGATCTTCAGTCTCTCCGCCGAGGACTACAAGCCCTTTTTCACCAAGGCGGTCAGGCTTCTGGGCGAAAAGGTGTTCTTTTTCCTTGAAATTCCCGGCGACAACGACGGAATGAGAACCTATTACCTCGACAACTGCACTTCTACCGTTGCTCAGGCGATTTTAAAGCGCTACGGCGGAATCCTCTTTGCCGACGGCGTTATCCGCTTCGGCTTCGGCTCTCATATCACCGGCGACGAGATATATATGCAGGAATACCAGACCGCGACGGTCTGCTCAAAGAACATTTCGGACTACGAAAAGGTTCTTTTGGCGCTCGGATACAGGCGAAACGACAAAGCGACCCTGACATGGGACATTCTGAGTGAAAAGAATGTCGGCGAATGCGTAAACGTCGATGTCGACGACGAGGGCTACCCCGAGATGCTCAACAACCTGATCGACGTCGGAATGTATCCGGCAAAACAGTAAATTTCCGGCACTGACCGGTAAGATAAAATTTGAAGAAAGCGAGTGAACATTATTTATGGCACATTATGTTATCGGTGTCGATATCGGCACAAGCGGCACAAAGACGGTGCTGTTTGACGAAAAGGGGAGCGTAATCGCCTCCAAAACAATTGAATATCCTATGTATCAGCCCAAGAACGGCTACGCAGAGCAGGATCCCGCCGACTGGGCAAACGCCGCGCTCCAGACGATCAGAGCGGTCGTCGCCCAGAGCGGCGTCAAGAAGGAGGACGTCAAGGGAATCGGCCTCTCGGGGCAGATGCACGGCCTCGTTATGCTCGACAAGGACAACGAGGTTATCCGCCGTTCGATCATCTGGTGTGACCAGAGAACCGCGAAGGAAGTCGACGAGATGACTGAAAAGCTCGGCCGCGACAAGCTGATCTCGATCACCGCCAACCCTGCGCTGACCGGCTGGACCGCCGCAAAGATCCTCTGGGTTAAGAACAACGAGCCTGAGAACTATGAGCGCTGCCGCCATATTCTCCTCCCGAAGGACTATATCCGCTTTGTACTTACACACGAATACGCAACCGAGGTTTCCGACGCTTCGGGTATGCAGCTTCTCGACGTACCCAACCGCAACTGGTCTGATGAGATAATCGACGGCCTCGGCCTTGACGGCTCGATGCTCGGCAAGGTTTATGAATCCTGCGAGATTACCGGCCGACTGACAAAGGACATCGCCGACGCGGTCGGCCTCTGCGAGGGAACGCCGGTCGTCGGCGGCGCGGGCGACAACGCCGCTGCTGCTGTCGGAACAGGAGTTGTCGAGGACGGCAAAGCCTTCACCACAATCGGAACCTCCGGCGTCGTTTTCGCTCACACCTCAAAGATCTCGATCGACAAGCTCGGCAGAGTACACACCTGCTGCGCGGCCGTTCCCGGCGCATGGCACGTCATGGGCGTTACCCAGGGTGCGGGCCTCTCTCTGAAATGGTTCCGCGACAACTTCTGCAACGCCGAGAAGGAAACCGCCGCGATGATGGGCGTTGACCCCTATTATCTGATGGATAAGGAAGCCGACACCGTTCCGATCGGCTCAAACCGCCTGCTCTATCTGCCCTATCTGATGGGCGAGCGCACTCCTCACCTCGACCCCGACGCAAGAGGCGTGTTCTTCGGCCTCTCCGCGATGCACACCAAAAAGGATATGCTCCGCGCGGTAATGGAGGGCGTTTCTTACAGCCTGCGCGACTGCGTTGAGGTCTTCAAGCAGATGGATATAAGCGTCAGCGACATGATGGCCTGCGGCGGCGGCGGAAG
>CANQJB010000050.1 GCA_947624155.1 uncultured Clostridia bacterium | reverse complement strand
GATAAACTCAAAGCTTTAATCGCGCTGTACAAACTGTTTGGGTCGGACACATTTTGCCTGAAAGGTCAAATTAGCAGTCGTAGGCAAGTGGATATCTGGTTTTAAAAGTGTATTGCAGCGTGGGCGGGGTAAGGGTCTTTAAGTGCGGGGAACCCCCTCTCTGGCGTGTCTTTTCGCTTCACTTTTCTGCACGAGCAGAAAAGTGAAGAAATGGTTCAAGGTGCTTTAAGACATTCTAGGCGCTAGCTATTACGTTAAGGTGCGCGGCCATTTGCCTCACTCATCGCTCGGCAACCAGGGGATCCCCGGCGAGGGCCCCTACGGCAAAACAATTCACCGGATTGTTTTGCCTACCCTCCTGCGCTTCGCTTCGCAGGGGGGTATTCCGCGCCCTGCGGGGCGCGGCCAGAGGCTTCTCGCCTCTGGACTCGTCGCGAGCCTTTTGCAAAAGGCTCGACCGAAAACTTTTAAATTTAATAAAAATCAGAGGTTAAAGTTTTGGACTTTTTCACTTGCATATTTCAAAAAGATGTGATACAATTAAAAAAACACTTCAAGGAGATATTATGGAAAAATCGAAAATTGACAGAATCAACCTGCTCGCAAGAAAGTCCAAGACCGAGGGCCTGACCCCGGAAGAAAAGGCCGAGCAGCAGCTTCTTCGGGACGAATACCGCGCCGAATTCAGGCGCAGTCTGATCTCGGAGCTGGAACGAATTGAATTTGTCGACAGCGCATCTGAAAGGGAGAGTTGATATGCCGGAAGCAAGATCAAAACAGAAGCAGAAGCTTATTTATCTTCGCAGAATACTTTTGGAGCAGACCGACGAGTCACACAAGCTCTCGGGACCTGAGCTCGCCGAGCAGCTCGAGCTTTTCGGCTTCACCGCTGAGCGCAAGACAATTTATGACGACATCGCCGCGCTTATCGAGTCGGGGCTCGACATCGAGATCGAGCGCAAGGGTCATTCAAACGTCTATTATGTCGCCTCGCGGCTGTTTCAGGAGGAGGAGCTCTATGTTCTCGCCGACGCCGTCGCTTCCTCGAAATTCCTGACCCAAAAGAAGTCCAACGAGCTTATCAGAAAGCTCCAGCAGCTCACCAGCCGCTATCATGCACAACACCTTCGCAGAACCGTTTATGTCAGCGGGCGCGTCAAGGCGTTCAACGAGACTATCTATTATACTACAAACACCATTCATGAGGCGATTAACGGAAACAGGCAGATTTCCTTCAAATACACCGAATATGACCTGACCAAGAAAAAGCGTTTCCGCCACGGCGGCGAGGTATATACCGTTTCGCCCTATTACCTGATTTGGGAGAACGACTGCTATTATCTCGTCTGCTATTGCAACAAGCATGAAAACCTCTGCCGCTACCGTGTCGACCGAATGGCCGAGGTATCTCTTCTAAACCGCAAGCGCCGCGAGCTGTCGATGGGCGAGGAGGAATTCGCGAAGAGTCTCCGCGCGACCTATAATATGTATGGCGGCAAGGAGGCATCGGTCGTTCTCGAAATGGACAGCAAGCTGATAAATGTTGTTATCGACCGCTACGGCGACTCGATACATCCGAATCCGGTCGGGGATAACAGGTTTACCGTCCGGATTGACGTTCAGGTCAGCCCGACGTTCTGGGGCTGGCTGTTCCAGTTCGGCACCGAGGCGAAGGTCATCGCTCCGGAGTGGGTAGTTTCCGAGGCTGAAAAGCATCTCAGAGAGCTGCAAAAGATGTATTCAAAGGCGGAGTGATTTTAAAATAGAGCTGATATTAAAAAGTTTTCGGTCAAGCTGTTTAACAGACTTGACCGAAACTTTCAAATCGCCCTTGCATTTTCCTTTGACCCATGTTATAATAGTTAGCGCAAACTAACTGAAAGGGTGATCGGAATGGTAAAAATAATCTGCGGAGTTGAGGGAATGGCCTGCGGAATGTGCGAGAGTCACATCAACGACGCCGTCCGCCGCGAATTTAACGTCAAAAAAGTCAGCTCCTCCCGCTCAAAGCGTGAGACCGTCATTATCGCCGACGAGCCGATCGGCGAAGACAGAATCAGAGAGGTCATCACTGCGGCGGGATATGGCGTTACGTCTGTGAAGACCGAAGAATTTGAGAAAAGCGGCCTTTTCGGAGGCCTGTTTAAAAAATAATTCTGACGAAAGGAAGATCAAAATGTCTGAATTCAGATTTGCGGTCATGGGCGCGGGAGATATTTCGCGCAAGTTCTGCGACGCCGTCCGCCGACTCGACGGCTGTTCGGTCGTCGCCGTTTCGAGCAAGTCGCTCGACCGTGCAAAAGCCTTTGCCGCCCGCGAGGGTGTCCCCTCGGCCTATGGCAGTTACAGCGAAATGCTCGACAAAGAGCGGATCGACTGCGTCTATATCGGCGCGGACACCGGTTCGCACTTCGCTCTTACAATGCTCTGCCTCGAGCGCAGGGTCCCTGTCCTCTGCGAAAAGGCGATGTTCTGCTCGTCCGCCGACGCCGAAAAGGCGATGGCCTTCGCAAAAGAGCAGAAGACCTTTATGATGGAAGCGATGTGGAGCTATTTCCTCCCGTCGATCAAAAAGGCGAAGGAATGGGTCGACGCCGGAAGAATCGGGAGAATCTATTTTTCGGACATTCTTCTCGGCTTCAAGGCTTCGACAAAAGAGGGCAACCGCTATTTCAACACCAAGCTCGGCGGCGGAACCGCTTACGACCTCTCGGTCTATACCTTTGACCTGACAACCCTTATGCTCGGCCACGACTTCCTCGACTGCCAGGTCTCCGCCCTCTGGCATGAAAGCGGCGTCGATTCGGTCAACCACGCCGTTCTGAGATATCCCGGCACAATATCCGCGATGACGACGAGCATCATCGGCCCGCTCGAGGAGAGGCTGATACTCTACGGCGAAGAGGGAAAGATCATCGTCCCTCATTCCCACTACGCCTCCGACGCTTTTCTCTATGACCAGAAGGGGAATGTCGTCGAACACTTCCACGACAGCGAGACGGTCAACGGCTTTGTCTATGAAGTCCGCGAGGCGGCGGACTGCGTCACAGCGGGTAAGCTCGAGAGCGACGTAGTGCCTCACAGCGTGACCCTCGATTCCGCGAGATTCTATGACAGAATCAACGCGACAAAGAATATCTGAAATTTTTCGGAATAAAATTTTCAATCCCCTGCAATAAAACCCCTTTCCCGTGCATTTACCTAGTGAAAGGAGCTGAGAGAGATGCAAAATGCCCCGGGCTGGACGGACGAAAGGATCAGGCTTATTTCAGAAGGCAGCAAGAGCGCTCTTGCCGAGCTTTATGAGCAGATCAGGACTCCGGTTTATTCCTACGCGCTTTCGGTAATGAAATCGCCGCAGGACGCCGAGGACGTTTTGCAGGACACTCTGCTTGAAATATGGCGTTCGGCCGGCGCTTATGTCAGCAGAGGAAAGCCGATGGGCTGGATCATCTCGATCGCGAAGAGCATCTGTCTGATGAAGCTCAGAAGGCGAAGAGCTCAGGCCGAAGAACCGCTGGAGGATTATATTAACGGGCTCGGAGAATCCGGCAGGCTCAGCCCCGAGGAGCTCGCGGTTTTAAAAAGCTGCCTGGGCGGGCTGGCGGATTCCGAGAGGGAAGTGATCCTCTTGCACGCCCTGGCCGGTCTCAAACACCGCGAAATCGCGGAGCTTCTCGGCGTTTCTCTCCCGACTGTCCTTTCAAGATATAACCGATCGGTAAACAAACTGAGAAAAATGCTGCAATAGGGAAAGGGGCAATAATTATGACTAATAAAGATATTGAGAAAACCGTCAGCAGCGCTTTTTCTAAGGCCGTTCCCGACGTTCTCGCCTCTGTCCTTGAACAGTGCGACGAACAGAAAGGAAGTGTTTTGATGAATAACAATGCTGAAATGACCGAAAAGACCAATAAAAAGAGGTCGGTTCTGAGAGCAGTTCTGATCGCTGCCGTGCTGACTGTTGCAATGGCAGTAACCGTCACCGCAGTGAGCATGACCGGACTTATCGACGAGCGCGAAGCGTTCCTGAGAGCTTATGAACACCTGGTCGAGACCTCTGAAGAAGGGGAGGATATTGCGAACCTTGTCATCGCAGGAGAGGAAAACCGGCTCGGCTCAACCGTCTATGAGGCCGATCTCGGGCTGAAATCGGGCAGAATCGTCTATAAAATCGACTTCCAGTTTATCGAAACGATCTACCACTACACCATCGACGCGAAGACCGCAGTTGTGCTCGACTACTCAAGCGAGCCCGCGCCGGTAAGCCTGCTCGAACTCGAACCTGAGCCCGAAAAGCCGGCAGGCGTTCTCACCGAAGACGACATCAAGGCGATAGTCAAAGAGGACAGCGGCATTGACGTCTTCTTCGTCCAATACACGGAGCCTGACGACCGCGGCAACCCGTTCTTTACTTCGCTCTATCAGGTTTATGCTTACAGTCGCGTCGACGATGATTTTCCGGATTATCACTACTATATCGACGCTTACAGCGGCGAGATCATCCGCAGGAACATAATTCCTGAGAGCGGTTTCAATCCCGACGATCCCGACAATTTCGATTATACCAACGTGATTCAGCAAAGTAGAGTCAGATATACGGTTGAAGATCACTTTGGCCTAACCTATCTCGACAGCGGAATACACTACGACGACGGCTATGTCTTCTACATGGGGTATCTTGAAGACGGAACGTATGAAGTCTTTGAGGCGGCGGGCGGATATGTCTATCATGCGTTTGTCGATCCCGACACATTCGAAATCATCAGCGAGGAGATCACCGAGCACCCGCACTATGATGGCGAAATGGTCAAGGCCGAGCCGAGAGAGGATTATATCGGCATGATCGAGGCAGAGAATATCGCCGCGAAATACTTCGGAATCGACCCCGACACCTACAAGGGCTATAAACCGGGACACAGCAATTATTGCGCCGCAGAGCCCGAAAACGACCGCGTTGAGTGCTACTCGGTATGCTTCATGGACGAGGACGACCCGAACGGACACCAGCTCTATGCTTCGATCGACTGCCGCACCGGCGAGGTTATTAACACGAATGTTGTCAACCGCAGTATTCTTGACGAGTTTGAGGTATATACTCCGTCAACCGAGGCCGCGGAAGGCAAGATCTCCGAGGCGGTCGCCTTCACTGTCGTGCTCGAAAAGCTCAATGTCGAGCTCAACGATATCAGCGGCGTCAACGTGATCTACGACGGCAGCGAATACGCGATCAGCTTCACCGTCGACGGTCTTGCGGCCGACTTCAAGGTCGACGCGGTCAGCGGCGAGCTTATCTCCGCTGAAGGCCCCGCAGTCGACGCTGTGGCAACGGCAGAGTGACAGTAACACACAAAAAATAAGACCCGAGATTTCTCGGGTCTTATTTTTATGAGTCAAGGCCGTTTTACATCAAGCCTCTATAAAGCTCCTTGATCTCCTCAACGCTTGTCTCTCTCGGGTTGCCGGGGCGGCAGGCGTCGGCATAAGCCGACTCGGAGAGGAAGTCGATATCCTCCGCCTTGAGTATTCCCTTGAGGTCAGCGGGGATACCGACGTCGGCGGAAAGCTTTCTGACCGCGGCGATTGTCGCGCGGGCGGCTTCTTCGTCGTCCATCGAGTCGATTCCCGCGACCTCCATCGCCTTGCCGATCGCCCTGTAACGCTTTCCTGCGACGGGCGCGTTATATTCGAGGCCGGTCGGGAGAATTATCGCGCAGGCGACACCGTGTGGCGTGTCATAAAGCGCGCTGAGGCCGTGGGCCATCGAGTGAACGATTCCGAGGCCGACATTCGAGAAGCCCATTCCGGCGATATACTGGCCGAGCGCCATTCCCTCTCTGCCCTCGTCGGTGTTCTCGACTGCGCCGCGAAGGTGCTTCGAGATCAGCCTGATCGCTTCGAGGTGGAACATATCCGAAATCGCGCAGTGTCCCGCGGTGATATAGCCCTCGATAGCGTGGGTCAGGGCGTCCATTCCGGTCGCGGCGGTGAGGCTGCGCGGCATAGTCGACATCATATCCGGGTCGACGACGGCGATCTCGGGAATGTCGTTGACATCGACGCAGACGAACTTGCGCTTTTTCTCGACGTCGGTGATGACGTAGTTTATCGTTACCTCTGCGGCGGTGCCTGCGGTGGTCGGAACGGCTACGGTAAATACGGCGTGCTTCTTCGTCGGCGCAACGCCTTCAAGAGAGCGGACGTCGGCGAATTCCGGGTTTTCGGCGATAATGCCGATCGCCTTGGCGGTGTCCATCGCCGAGCCGCCGCCGATCGCGACGATGCAGTCCGCACCGCTCGCCTTAAAGGCCGAGACGCCGTGCTGAACGTTTTCGATAGTAGGGTTTGCCTTGATATCACTGTAAATTTCATAAGGATAGCCTGCGGCGTCGAAAAGTCCGGTGACCTTCGCGCTGACTCCGAATTTGATGAGGTCGGGGTCGGTGCAGACGAACGCCTTTTTAAAGCCCCTTGCGGTCAGCTCCGGAAGGACGTTTTCGATCGCGCCCTTTCCGTGATAGGAAATTGTGTTGAGAACGATGCGGTTTGCCATTTGAATTACTCCTTTGCAAAAAATGTCTGTCAGCATAACAGCTTACGTTATTATTTTATCACTTTTTTCTAAAAATTCAAGTGCTTTTTGAAAGTTTTACCGCAAAATTTATCAAAAACGCTATTATCTCTCCACACTCTCCGCTATCCTCATCAGCTCTTCCTCCGAGAGTATTCCTCCGCTGTCCTCAAGCCGCAGGATATTGCCGCCATTGCTCCAGATCAGGACCCTGCCGTATCCGCTGAAAAGAACCGCGTCACGGCCGCCGACCTTTGTCTGGCTCGGCTTGAGCTTCGCGTCGACCATCAGCGAAGCGTCCTCGACCTGGCTTTGCGAATAGGCGACCGCGCCGCCCTCCTGATCGACATAAAGAATATACACCGACGTCTCCGAGCTTTCGATCAGCACGGCTTCAAAGCCTTCGGGGATATATTCCGGCACTGAGACGCTCCCGAAGCTCTGCTGAGTCTCCGGCTCATTTCCGACTCCTATTCCGAAATACCCGCCGATGCTTTTCAGCGCAATTCCGAAGCTTTCGGGGAAGACTGCGGCCGCGCTCACCGTCAGCGCCGAAAGACCGACGACGGCGCATAAGACTATCACCGCCGCGCGCCGCCCTGCGGTCGAGATCAGAGGATAAAGCCTGCTCCGGCGGCGCCTGATCTGCCTTTCGATCCGCTTTTCAGCCTTGGGCGAAAGCCCTGTCGGCTCGGGCGGAAGCTCGCCCAAAACCCTCGGCAGAACCGCCTCATATATCGCGCTTTTCAGCTTTTCGTTTTTACCGTTCACCTTGACCGCCTCCGTTTCCGAGCTTTCCTTTCAGTGTGTTTAGAGCGGTTTGCAGCCGCTTATATACCGTTATTTTCGCGACGCCGAGAATATCCGCCGCCTCCGCCGCCGACAGTCCGTAGTAGACGACGAGTAGCAGCGTTTCCTGCTGCTCTCGGCTCAGACAGCCGATCGCCTCTTTCAACTCCGAGATTTCAAAGAATTCAAACTCGCCGTTCGGCTCTGCGGTTCCCTCTTCAAGCCCGACGAACAGCTCCTTTTCGCGCCGTCGCCGCCGAAGACGGTCCATCGCCGTGTTTCTGACGACCACCGCGCAAAAGCCCTGGATCTCCTTTTCCGGCCTGCCCTCAAGCTTCGGGAGGCTTTTCGCAATCTTGATGAACGCCTCTCCGACCGCGTCCTCCGAAT
Source organism: uncultured Clostridia bacterium (assembly GCA_947624155.1). Taxonomy (GTDB): domain Bacteria; phylum Bacillota; class Clostridia; order Oscillospirales; family Ruminococcaceae; genus Faeciplasma. The sequence goes on along the minus strand of CANQJB010000050.1, from coordinate 7,407 downwards.
CGCGCTGTTCCCGCAGTATCGAGAACGCGAGGCCGTACATTCTTCCGGCAAGGCTCCGCCAAAGCTGCCCGAGCGTTTCCCGCCCCTTTTCGTCAAGTCTGAAACTCTGAGCCAAAAGCCTCCCGCCTCCTCGCCGCGTAAATTCTTAATTCTACTATACTACGGCTCTTGGATTAAATCAAGAACTTTATTTTTTTATTGGCTATATAATTTCGCGCCGCTCGTTCGTTGTAAATATATGAGAAGCGGTTTTGAACCCGAATTTAAATGGCAGGGAGGATTTTTATGAAAAGAATTTTGCTTATTATTCTGGCTCTGAGTCTTTTGTGCTCCTGCTCGCCGCCGAAGCGCCATGAGTATTCCTCGGCCGACGGGGCGGAGGGAATCTTCACCGACGCGACCACCGAGCCCGGGCCGGAAGCCAGGCTGATCGCCGACGGCTCCAGCCTTTCTGAAGGCGGTATGCTGATTTCAGACGGCGAACGGCTCAAATATCTCGATTTTGAAACAATGGAGCAGCGCTATGTCTGCTCAAAGGAGGGCTGCGGCCACACCGACGGCGGCTGTCAGTCGCTCGGAATGTCGGACGGCGCGTTTTTATACGGCGAAAGCGTCTGCTATTTCGTCAGCGACGACTTTTCGACCGCCCTCGAGCGGGCCGACCTCGGCGGCAGTAACCGCGAACAGCTTTTTAAGCTCGAAAGCGCCGTTTCCGACCCGTCGGGCAAAAGATATATCCTCGAAGGAGTGCTCTATTTCATCGCCGAAGACAGATCGAGCCGGACCGACCTCTCCGAAAACTACCGCAGACAGTACATCTATTCCTATAACCTCGAAACCGGCGAGCTGAACCGACTGATCACGGCGGCAGAGGGTTGGAGCGCCGCCGCGGAGCTCTGCGGATTTTATAAAGGCTGGCTCTATTACACAGTATCGGAGACGGAAAACGAGATGCCCGAGGAATATTTTTCAGACCCGAATTTTAACATCGACCGGCTTGTCAAAAAGAAGATCAGGCGGCTGAACCCCGAGAGCGGCGAGAACTACGGCGTCTACGGACTTTCGGCTTGGTCGGACGGCGGAATGCTGGTGACCGAGCTCAACGAAAAGCTCACCCTTATCGAATATTCCGGAGGCCCGCCGGTAGGGCTGCCGACAATCGGCAAGATCGTCAACGGCCTTGTTTTTTCGGCGGAGGACGGCGTCGTCTACGACCCGAGAACCGGCCTGAGCTATGAATATCTGCCGAAAACAAAAGGCGGCTTCAGCCCCGAGATGATCGCCTGTTACGGCGGCAGCTATATCGTCAGAAACGCCGACAGCGGGGAATATCTGAAACTTGCGGAGAGCGAAGTTATCGGCGAAGAGGTCGAGCTTAAGCCGAAGCCCGAGCCCGAGGCGGAATATCCTTATAATCTCAAATGGGTTAGCAAAACCGACGACCCGAAATATAAGGATCTGGTATCTGACGACAGGTTAATAGCGAGAGAAGCGGCAAAGGAGCTGAGCGGGAGCCTTATCTCAATGTTCAGAGGCGTGGAAAAATATTCGGAGCAAACCGGCAGCAACAACTCCGAGCTGCAAAATATGATCGGAGAAAACTATAATTTTTCCGGCGAACACCACTGCTTTTTCCTTGACTCCGTCTTTCCTTACTGCGCCGCCTCTGTCATTGACACCGATATAAAAACCGGCTGCGGGCTGTTTCTGAGCTATGCCGCGGTCGACCCCGATACCGGCAGCGAGTTCAATCTGACCGTTATTGCCTCTAACGACGGCAGAATAATCACTCTCCCCGAGGGCTATGCCGACTCCGAGCTGGTCGAAATAATCGCCCCGGGCGAGGAAGGCTGCGGAATCGGCGCGGCGGTTTATACTCCTGAGGGTTATCTTATCCGCGAGGTGTATATTATGACCGATTTTCTGAATATCGGCCAGGATGCGCATTATAAAAATTACTTCGCAGATTACCTCGGAGCCGACAGCTAAAATAAAAAACAGGCGTATTACGCCTTAAAAGGAGTGTTTAATAAATGAAAATCAAAAAACTGTTTGCCGCAATCCTCTGCCTGATCTTGCTTCTTTCCGCCTGCGGGAAGACCGAAGAAGACCCAAAAACGCCGGACAACCCCGTTTCCGAAAGCACGGAGGAACCCGCCGTTTCGGAAAAGGGCGCCGAACCGCAGGAAACCGCAGTGCTCCATTCAGAGTGGGTGAACCCCGCCCTCAACGGCGCGCTCTTTACCGGCAATAACGGAGTCCAACTGCTTTATTTCCTCGACTTTGACACAATGCAGTCCGCGCCGGTCTGCCCGAGGCCGAATTGCAAGCACGACAACCCCGACGAGTGTCAGGCGCTCGGAATGGGCAACCACCCGATCGAATACGGCGGAAATATCTATTACTTCGCCGACGGCTCCGGCTGGGGCGACGACGGAAAGCTCGCCGTCTGGACCGAGCTTTGGCGCTGCGCGATCGACGGCAGCGGAAAGATGAAGCTTAAAACGCTCGATAACATCTCGGTCACGGCCTACGGCAACGTTGCGACTGTCGGCCAAAAGCTCTATTTCATCGGCGTCGAGAACGAGTTGGATGACGCCGGCACCACCGGCTTCTCAAAATATAAGCTCATTTGCTATGATTTCGACAAAAACGAGATCGCCGAGCTCTGCGACCTCAACGAGGGCTATAACTCCTCCTGCGACATCAAGGGAGAATTCGACGGCGCGTTCTTTATCCTCGGCTCGGGCAGCGAGGAGGAGATAAAGATCTTCAACGACGATTTCACTATGGTCGAAAACTGGGCGGAGCTCATCGAAGAAGGAACGGTCGAGGTACTTTACCGCTATGACCTCGAAACCGGCGAGCTCAGCGAGTCCGATCGGCCTTATCCGGCGTATCTCTGCGAAAACTACTATATCTGTTCCGGCGGCGAGGGGCAGACCGAAGTTGTCACGCCTGACGGCGAAACGAAGACTTACGGCGGCTTTGAGGTTATGTATCCCGCAACGCCGTGTTTCCCGAACGGACTTGTTTTCAACGAATCATCGGGGCTCGCTCTCGACCCCGCCGACGGAACGGTTTACGGTCTGAATACCGAAAGCGTCGCCAAGAGCGACACGGTGATCGACTATGTTGACGGGTCGTATATTGTCTCTGACAATCTCGGCGGGTTCAAAAAAATCGCCGAGACGGATTTGTTTGCCGGAGCGGGGGAGTAGAGAGACTAAAGAAAAGGCGGTATGCTTTTGCATACCGCCTTTTTAAATTTAACCTAAAAAGTTAATTGATACCGATTAAATCCTTAATTACTTCCCCCGCGATGATCAGCCCCGCCGCCGACGGAACAAACGCGCAGCTTCCGGGAACACTCTTACCCGAGACCGGGTCGGTGACCGAGACCTTGACCGGCGGCTCCTTTGAATAGACGACCTTCAGGCTTTTGATTCCGCGCTTTCTGAGCTCGCTGCGCATCACCCTCGCGAGCGGGCAGACGGAGGTCTCATAAATGTCCGCGACCTCAAAGGCGGTCGGGTCGAGCTTGTTGCCCGCGCCCATCGAGGATATCAGCGGCGTGCCGGCGGCGTCGGCGTTTACCGCAAGAAGCAGCTTCGCGGAAACTGTGTCGATCGCGTCGATGATGTAGTCATACTGCGAAAAATCGAAGAGACCGGCGGTGTCCTCGCAGTAAAATGTCCTGGATGTTCTGACCTCGCAGAGCGGATTGATGTCCTTTATCCTCTCCTGCGCGGCGTCGGTTTTAAACTGCCCGACGGTTCTGTTTGTTGCGATGATCTGTCGGTTGATGTTTGAGAGGCTCACTCTGTCGCTGTCAATAAGATCGAGCGCGCCGACGCCCGATCTCGCGAGCGCTTCGACGGCATATCCCCCGACCCCGCCGATCCCGAACACCGCGACCCGCGCCTCGGACAGCCTTTTCATCGCCTCTGCCCCGAAGATCAGCTCTGTTCTCTCAAAAATTTCGGACATAATTTCACCTCCCGATATTTCAGTTAAGTATATCGCAGATGAAAGGGTTTGTCAATGATTTGGGAGAGTTACTATGCTTTACTATCTTGCGAGTGAGGCACAAAAGTTTTCTGAACCCCGGTAACAAACCCGTTACAACGGTTACGCTTCGGGTAACAAAATCATTACAAAAATTACAGTTCGGTTACAGGCCGGTTACAGTTCGGTTAAAGTTTAATAATAGTTCTTGACACCCGAAAATCAAAGGAATATAGTGTAAGCGAGAAGTGTTTTACATATTAAATCGGGGACGGTGTCAGTGAAAAAGCTGGTCATTTTTGACGGCGCGAAACAAAGACCGGAGCAGTTTTTCACCGACGCCGCGCCCGAAAAACGGCCCGCCTCAGACCGTAAAAATGCGGCAAAGATAAGGTTTATATAAAGAGAGGAGAACGGATTATGTTAAAAATGATAGCGCTTTCAATAATCGCGGCAATCGTTCTGAGCCTTAGCGGCTGCTTCGCAAAGGAGCCCGAGAAGGGTTCCGCCGGCAGCTCAGCGCCGGCCGAGAATCAGTCTCAGACCGAGGCGGGAACACAGTCGGTCATTTCGGCCGACAGCCTGATCACGCTCGGCGAGCTGAACGGCGAAGAGGTTATTGATTACGATCCGGAGGGCGAGCAGATATATCGGGTCAACACCTCGACCGGCGAGATGACCCCGCTTGTCGGCGAAACCGCCTTTGACCGCAGCCGCCGGGAGTATGTCGACGCAATGACCGGAGAGATGACCGAGCTTCGGTGGTGCGCAAATCCGGTTCTCAACGGCAGCGAGGACGCCGTCGGGACGCCGATAATCGCCTATTACTCAAATAAATACTACGACGCCGACAAGCAAAGCTGCGCTGACAGCGGGGCGATATGGCTTATCGACATAAATTCCGGAACCGAGACAAGGCTCGACCCGCCGGAGGGCTATACCGTCAACGGCGGATTCATACCGGTATGGGACGCAAATACCGTCGCGTTCAGCGTCAGCAATCAAAACGGCGAGGAATATTACGCGAGCTATGATGTCGATACCGAAAACACATTTGTCGCCGATATCAGCGAGTCGGAGCTGGCTCAGCTTATCGGCGAAGACCTCGAATTCTGGAAATTCCGCGCGTTCGGCGGCTTTGAGAGCTCCCCCGGCGACGTTATAACCCTCGAAGACGAATACGGCGAGAAAAAGGAATACGCCCCGGTCAGCGATGCGCGCTTTAACACTCCCGAAGGGCTCAGCGCTTATCTCGGCAAGATATATTATGACGAAAACTATATAAACAGCCTCGGCGGCCGCTTTGTCGAGCACGACGGCAGGATATATCACGAGCTCGGATTAAAGGAATATCCCTTCAGTAAAGACTTTTCGGTCAAGCTTAAAAAGGTCGTGGACGGTTGGGATTATGACCAGGCGACTCAGGAGGAAAACAACGAATACGGCCAATATAAGAATATCATGCTGGTTGCGAGCGTGTCGGATAAAGAAGACGCCGACTTTGTCGCCAAGATGTATTACAGCTTTGTCAGAACCTCTGACGGCTGGAAGATTCTCTGGAGCGACGGAAATATGTCGGTTGCAGACGGCTGGAAAAATACCGATTTCCCCGAGGTGATCGGAATTTCGGAGAAGCAGACCTCAGAGCTGCTGAAAAAGGAAGCTTTTATCTTTGAGAACACCTATCTCGGCTGCTTCCGATACAGCGAGCCGGGAGTTCCGTTTGATATGAGCAACGGGATCGAAAAGGACGGCTGGATGTATTATAAGATCACCGACCCCGATTTCGACACCTGGGACGAGTGGGAGGCATTAGTCAGAGAGGTCTACACCGGCGAGGCGGCCGAGGAGCTTCTGAACGCCGGATATTATATCGACGTCGACGGCGCGCTCTACGGGTCGGACAGCGGAGTGGGATTTTACTATGACCGAACCAATTACTGCTGGCATATCACCGACGTCGCCGACGACTGGATCGAGCTGGTCAAAAGCTATGGCGGCGGCGGAGAGAACGAATATGTAATCAACCGCGACATCTACGGAATCGTTCACACCGAAAACGGCTGGCGGATCGAAAGCATCGAACAGACGCAGGAGTATGTGATATAAGACATGTTTACGGGTGCATACTTTTATAATCTGAACTAAAACATTATGTATCGTGAGGTACGGTGAATAATTACCGTACCTCGAATGATTTCCGTTAAACCCGACATTCTTGCCCTTTCGTGTCGTTCAGTTTTAAGATCCGTTTGGTATAATGGAATTACAAAATCAAACGGAGGTATTAAATTATGAACACGGACAAGATTTATGCAGAGGCCATTGTAAACGAATATTCAAAAAAGAGCGCGTCGAAGGTCGTTGCGCTCCGCAAGCTCGACAGAAAGGCAAAAATGCCGGCGCAGATTTTCACCTATTCCTTCGGCATCGTCTGCGCACTGGTTGCGGGAACCGGAATGTGCCTTTCGATGGGAGTTATCGGCGCGGGAACGGCGGCGTTCACCGCTCTCGGCATCGCTTTGGGAGTTATCGGCTTTGCCGGAATGGCGGTCAATTACACCGTCTATAAGCGCATTCTTCAGAACAGCAAGGAGAAATATGCCGGAGACATCATCAAGCTCGCGTCGGAAATCGCGGGAGAGGAAAACTGAGTTTTAAAGCAAAAAGGGGACGAAGCGGGTGAATAAGGCCGAGAGCAGGTATTTCGGAACGGCTGCCCGAATGGACGAGGCGCTGATCGAATGTCTCGGAAAAAAGGATCTGGAATACATAACCGTTAAAGAAATCTGCGAAAAAGCCGGAGTCAACCGCTCGACCTTTTATCTTCACTATGAGAACATCGGCGATCTTCTGAACGAGTGCGTTGAATATACGAACAACAAGTGCTTTGAGCGGTATTCCTCAGACCTCACAGATGTCAAAAAGCGGCTCGCTTCCGAGCGCCTTGAAGACATGATCTTTATTTCGCCCGAATACCTGCGGCCCTATTTTGAGTTTATCAGGCAGAACAAGCGGCTTTATCGGGTGGTTCTTTTACATCAGGAGATGTTCCGCACAAAGAACACATTTCAGTGGATATTCGACAGCGTTTTCTCCCCGGCGCTGGACAGGTTCCGAGTCTCGGAGAAGAAAAAGGCTTATATCATTCACTACTATCTCGGCGGGATCACCTCTGTTGCCATGGAGTGGATCGGCAGAGACTGCGCCGACCCGATCGACGAGATCGTTGATATCTGCATGAGCTGCATTATGCCGAAGAGTAAAGAAGAGCTTATAAGGGATAAAAGCCTGTTTGAGTGATAAAGGCGGAATCATGAAGAAAGTGATTATTTAATTCGGAAGTATAAAAAATCCTCTGTTATGTTAAAATAGATCTGTTACAAAGGTAGCAGCCAA
>CANQJB010000049.1 GCA_947624155.1 uncultured Clostridia bacterium | reverse complement strand
TGCTATTTTAAGCCCCACCCCCATAAAATGCAGTTGGGAGCTATATCGAAGCGCCGCCCCCTCCCTTGAGGGAGGGGGCGGGTTGAATAACCTGCGCTTAGGAATGCAAGAACGTGTAACCCTGTAAACTGAGCTATACTCTTGCTTTAAAAAGCATTATTTCCCCTTAACCAGCCTCTCAAACCCATCTACATCCGCCTTATACGACATCAGGCTGTTCTCCCAGAACGCCTTGTCGGTGAGGTCGATCCCCGCGACCTTTGCCGCGCCCTCGACCGTCGCGATCGGGGTGGTATAAAGAAGCTTTCTGTAAACCGGAACGAAGTCCACACCCTGTTCGAGATACTTTTCATAAAGTCCTCTCGCGAAAAGCCCTCCGAAGGCGTAGGGGAAGTTATAGAACGACAGCCCCGAGCTGTAATAGTGACCCTTGCAGAGCCACATGAACGGGTGGAGAACATCGGGGTCGAGCCCATCGCCGTAGGCTTCCTTTTGTGCGTTCAGCATCAGCTCACAGAGCCGGTCCGCCGGCAGAAACTCGTTCTCGCGGTTCTCAAAGACCGCCGTCTCAAACAGATATCTCGAATAAATATCGCAGATGATCTGAGTGGTGTCCTGAAGCCTGCTTTCGATCAAAAACAGCTTTTCGTCGTCAGACTGCGCCGCCTTGATCGCCGCGCTCATCACGACATTTTCGTTGAAGGTCGAGGCAGTCTCGGCAACAGGCATCGAGTAGTCGTTGTTGAGCGGGCGGTGTTTTTCAAGATTCAGATTGTGGAAAGCGTGGCCGAGCTCATGGGCTAGGGTGACGACGTCGGTCAGCGCACCGTCGAAGTTGGTCAGAACCCTGCTCTGATTCAACCCCTCGAGAGATGCGCAGAACGCCCCGCCGACCTTTCCCTCGCGCGGATAGAAGTCGATCCAGCTTTCGTCAAACGCCCTTGCGACCATATTCGCAAGATCGCTGTCAAACCCGCGGAAGATATTCAGCAGGTATTCTTTGGCATCCTCGGGGGTGAACTTTCTGTCGCAGGAGCCCATCGGCGCGAAGAGATCATACCAAGGGAGACCGTTTTTGTGGCCTAGCGCCTCCGCCTTGATTCTGAGATAGCGGCGGAAGATGTCGAAGTGCTCGCTCATCGCTTCAAGCAGCGCGTCGAGCGTCTCGCGGGTCATGTGAGAGCCGAAGAGAACCTGATCGAGAGGGGACTCGAACCCGCGCAGCCTTGCGCTGTTTATGACCTGAAGCTTGATGCTGTTGAGCGCGAACGCGACCGAATCCTTGATCTTTTCGTAGCACTCGATTTCCGCGTCATAAGCGTCCTTTCTGACTGTGGCGTCGGGGCTGTAGGCGAGATTTCTGACCGAGGCAAGATTGATCTTTTCTCCGCGGTAATCCGCTGTGACCGATGAAGTCAGATAGCTGTGAAGATCGCTCCACGCGCTTCCTCCGCTGATGTCATAAAGCGCGGCAATCTCCTCGCACTCGTCGCTCAGACGGTGCTTCTGTGCGTCGCGGAGATTTTTGAGCATAAATTCATATTCCTTGAGTATCGGCTCCGTCTCGATAAGCTCGTCAAGGTTCTCAATTCCTGCGATATGCCTGTCGATTTTGGTATTCGCCTTTGCGGCCGAGCTGAGCTTACCCATCAGCCGCCCGATCACCGAAGCCGATTCGGTGTCCTTGGTGTTCGCCGATGAGCGCAGGCTCGCATAGGAATAGAGCCTGCCGACCAACAGCGTGTCTTCCTCGCCCTGCCTGATATATTCGAGCAGAGCTTCTTTCGGCGGCATCGAGCCGATTTCCTCGGCAAAGCGGTTGGTGCGGGCGAGCGATTCGTCCAGCTTTGCCATATCCTCCTTGAATTTCGGGTCGTCATAGCCCTTATAGAGCACATCAAGCGACCATTCGTAGTTCATAAAAATTCTCCTTTCGCGCGTCGCGGCCGTTTTTGACACTGTCAGTATATCACATTCCGGCGAAATTGTAAAGCGGGGAAATCGCGTAGCTTGTCCATTCTTTACTCATTATTGATAATATTTATATGTGTCACCGAAGGTGTCACCTTGAAATACGATATCTGATTTCTTAATGTGTCCGTTTCGGACACATATTTCTCCATATTGACTTTTCCCCCAAAAGAGCGTATAATATTACCGCCACCAAATTCCATAATTCTCAAGCAAAAGGTTGTATTTTTATCTTTGAACAACACAAGGTAAAAGTACAGGCTCTCCTTATCTATACCCTTTTGCTTGTTAATGATAACGGAATTTGTGTGGCAGCAATAGAGCCGTGTATTTTTCGGTGCGTGGCTCAATGCCGCGCACTTTTTGTTTTGTTGAAAGGAAAGCCTGATGGAAAGACATAAATTCAGAATCGACGGAAATCTCGGTGCCGTTCTCTTTGTTTATGAGGACCGGTGCGAGCTTCTTAAGCAGTCGGGGGAGATGCGTGTATTTCGGTTTTGCGAGCTCGAAAAAATCGAGTTTCGGAATCTGACATTTTTCCTCTGCGGTCATATAAAATTCTGCCCCAAGCGTACGAGCAAAAATTATCGCTCTCAGGAGGAAAACTGGTTCTTTTTCACCGCCTTCAACACCGAGCAGTCTCAGTCGCTGATCAGGCTGATGCCGAAGGTCAGAAGATATATAAATCTTAAAATAAGGGAGAACGGCGCTTGACATCTTCCCCAAAATGTGGATAATTAAATCATCACATTCAAGGAGGCGGAAATGAATATCAAAAGCCGTTCTGCCGGCGGTTTTACCCTGACCGAGCTGTTAATAGTCCTTTTTGTGTCGTCTTTGCTCGCTGTCTCGATATTTTTCGCCTTTTCGGCATCTTTTGCCAGCGCCTCAAAGAGCGTCGCCGCCTCGGAATTTTCCCTTATCTCGGATACAATTAACACCAAAATGCAGAATCTTCTCTCGAATTCGCTGTTTACCGGCACTGTCGACGGCGAGCCGAGGTTTATAAACGACCTGTATTCCGGCTATGAAATGACCCTCCGCAGCGATGACGGTGTGATAAAGGCCGTGATCTTCGAGCCGTCAGGGGAGCGCGAGGAGCTTTTGATCCCGATGGCGGCTTATTCCGAATTTTCGCTATCTGATTTCACCTTTTCGGCGTCGGAGGGCTTTTATACCTGCTCCTACACCCTGTCTTCGCCCGATTTTTCCGATTCGGTCAGCATAGACATTGATTATATGAATGAATATCAAAAGTCACAGTGAGTTTTAACTCACTGTGACTTTCTATTTCAACGTCCTCGTCTCCTTTAAGCTGTACGGCCTTGAAAAGTCGCCGATCGCCGCGCCTTTTCTTATGTAATAGCAGAGGATCTCGGCGCAGGCTCTCGCGTCGCTTCCGGCGTGGTGGTGGTCGAGCTCGATAAACAGCTCGCGGCACATCGTATCCAGCTTGTGATCCGGCATCCAAGGCGCGAGCTTCTTGCCGATCCGGCAGGTGCAGGCGTAGCTCACCGAATCGGGGCAGGGAATTTTATAGTGTCTCAGGCATTTTGAAAGCACACTCATATCGAACTGCGCGTTGTGCGCGACCAAAAGCCCGCTCCGCATTATCGGCGCAATTGTCGGCCAGAGCTCGGGGAAGGTCGGCGCCTCTGCGGCCATTTCGGGGGTTATATGGGTGAGCTGTATATTGAACGGGTCGAACCGCGCCTCAGGGTTGACGAGCGAATAAAACTCCTCCGAAACCGCGCCGTTTTCGACGACGCTTATTCCGATCGCGCTCATTCTGTCGTTAGAGATGTTCGGCGTCTCGACGTCGAAGCAGATGTATCTTTCCATTTTGATCTCTCCTGTCCCGACTATATTATCACAAACCGACCGAATTCGTCAATACTTTGTAGGAATGCAGAATACAGAAATCAAAGGTCAGATTAACCTACGGGTTACACCGGTTGTGTCCGTTTCGCACGCATTATTCATAATATTCAGATGCGTCGCCGAAGGCGACTACCTGAAATTCTGACATCTGACTTCTAACCTCTGTCTTCTTGATATGGCGCTTCGGCCACATCTCTCACAATTTTTCTCTTGATTATTTTGAAACACTGTGCTATAATAGACTGAAAAATTATTTTATACAGTGGGGTGGTGTGCCTTTATGAGAATAATCGGGATCGATCCCGGCTATGCGACAATCGGCTTCGGCATCGTCGATTATGACGGCCACCGCTTCTCGGTCGTCAGCTTCGGCGCGATAACCACCCCCTCCGACATGGATTTCCCGAGACGCCTCGCGACCGTCCATTCCGATATGCTCGAAATTCTTTCGACCTATAAGCCCGACGCCCTTTCGATGGAAAAGCTCTTTTTCAACACCAACCACACCACCGCAATCGACGTCGCTCAGGCGAGGGGAGTGATAATGCTCGCCTCGGTCGAGAGTGAGGTTGACGTTTTTGAATACACCCCGCTCCAGGTCAAAAGCTCGGTCGTCGGATACGGCAGAGCCGAAAAGCGCCAGGTTCAGGAAATGGTCCGCTCGATCCTCGGGCTGAAAGAGGTCCCGAAGCCTGACGACACCGCAGACGCGCTCGCCCTTGCCGTCACCCACGGCCACTTTGCCGGTTCTTCGGCGTTCTCAGAATATGCGAAGCTTATGCGCGGCAGCGGCGACTACCAGAAATACCGCGAAAGAAAGGAAAATCAACGATGATATACAGCCTGACCGGAAGGGTGGCTCTGACAACTCCCGAAATCTGCGTAATAGAATGCGGCGGCGTAGGCTATGCCTGCAAGACTACGCTATATACAATAGAGCAGCTTCAGGGCTGCGAGACCGCAACGGTTTATACAATGCTCACCGTCCGCGAGGACTCTGTCGACCTCTTCGGCTTCGCGACCCAGGAGGAGCTCGACTGCTTTAAGCTTCTGACCTCGGTCAGCGGCGTCGGCTCAAAATTCGCCCTCGCGATCCTTTCCTCGCTCACTCCCGATAAAGTCGCCCTCGCGATCGCCTCTGAGGACTCCGCCGCGTTTACTAAAGTCAAGGGAGTCGGCAACAAGATCGCCCAGCGAATCGTGATGGAGCTTAAGGACAAAATTTCAAAGGAATACGCCTATTTCACCCAGAAGTCCGGCGTCGATCTCAAAGCGGTTTCCAACACCTCGTCGAACGCCGCCGACGCGATCGCCGCGCTGGTGACTTTGGGATATACCCAGTCCGAGGCAGCCTCGGTTCTTTCCTCGCTCGACGGCAGCCTTCCGGCAGACGAGCTGATCAGGCAGGCGCTTCGCGCACTGTCATCAAAGAGATTTCAGAAAGGGGCGGACTAAATGATCGAAACCGGCGAATTTGATTTTGAAAACCGAATCGTCGCTCCGCAGGTAATCGCAGGCGACAGCGATACCGACTATTCGCTCAGACCGAAGACCTTAAACGAATATATCGGCCAGACAAAGGTAAAGGAAAACATGGCGATATACATCGAAGCCGCGAAAAAGCGCGGCGAGCCTTTGGACCACGTTTTGCTCTACGGCCCTCCCGGTCTCGGCAAAACCACTCTTTCCGCGATAATCGCCCACGAAATGGGGGTCAATATCCGTGTGACCTCCGGCCCCGCGATCGAAAAGAAGGGAGATCTGGCCGCGATTTTAACCAGTCTCCAGCCCGGAGACGTCCTCTTTATCGACGAGATACACCGCCTTTCCCACGCAATCGAGGAGGTTTTATATCCCGCGCTCGAAGATCTGATGATAGACATCGTTATCGGCAACGGCCCCGCCGCCCGTTCGATAAGAATTGACCTCCCGAAATTCACCCTTATCGGCGCGACCACCCGTTCCGGCCAGCTCTCGGCTCCTCTTCGCGACCGATTCGGAATAATCCAGCGCCTAGAGCTCTATTCGACCGAGGACCTGACCGAGATAATCACCCGCTCTGCCGTAATTCTCGGCGTCGCGGTAGATAAAGAGGCTGCGATCGAAATGGCTTCGAGAAGCAGAGGCACCCCGCGAATCGCGAACCGCTTCCTGAAAAGGGTCAGAGACTACGCCGACGTAATGGGCGACGGCAGAATCACCCGCGACATTGCGCGCATCGCTCTTGACAGAATGGAGGTCGACAATCTCGGCCTCGACTCGCTCGACAAAAGAATGCTTACAATGATAATCAAGGGCTATAACGGCGGGCCGGTCGGCCTTGAGACCCTCGCCTCCGCGATCGGCGAAGAGGCGGTCACCCTTGAAGACGTCTGCGAGCCGTTCCTGATGCAGCTCGGATTCCTCGCGAGAACTCCGAGAGGCCGCTGCGCGACCGACCTCGCATATAAACATCTCGGCTTCCCGCTGCGTTCCGGCGGCGACGACGGCCAGACTTCACTTCTGTGATCAATCTATCATAAAGGGGACATCAAAGATATGACAAAGCTCTTCACCTCAGAAGGAGCGAGCGGCAGGGCGATAACCGAGCTGAGCTGCGAATACGCCGTTCAGATCGGCAGGGCGCTTGCCCTTTTGCTGCAGAACCGCGCGGCGGGAAAGGTCAAAATCCTTATCGGCCGCGACACCCGCATTTCCGGCGAGGTTCTGACAGCGTCGTTTGCGGCGGGCTGCTGCTCTGCCGGCGCCGACGCGCACATTCTCGGGATCGTTCCGACCCCGGCGGTCTCATATCTCTGTGAAAAATATTCCGCCGACGCCGGCGTGATGATAACCGCTTCGCACAACCCCTTTGAATTTAACGGAATAAGAATATTCGACAGCGCGGGACACAGTATGTCCGAAAGCCTGATCGGAGAGATCGAGCGCCTTGTGACTAATGCCCTCGATGAGATGCAGGTCTCGGGCGGCGAGCATATCGGCAGCATAGTCTATGAGAAAAACGCCGAGTGGGACTATGTCAGAGGTCTGATGAAGCGAATCGGCGCCGACCTCGGCCGAATGAGAATAGTTATCGACTGCGCCAACGGAGCCGCCTGCGGAACCGCGGAAAAGTTCTTCAGAGGCATCGGCGCTAACGTGATAATGATAAACGATTCGCCCGACGGCAAAAACATCAACCTCGGCGGAACTGTCGACACCGAAGCCCTTAAATCCAGCGTTCTCGACAGCCACGCCCAGGCAGGAATCGCCTTTGACGGCGACGCAGGAAGATGTCTTATTATCGACGAAAAGGGCCGCCTTATCGACGGTGACAGAATAACCGCGATCCTCGCCAGCGCGATGAAGGCCGACCAAAGCCTAAACGCCAACACCTGCGTAGTTTCGCAGACCGCAAATCTCGGCTTCTTCCGCTGGGCAAAGGAAAACGGAATAGTCGTTTCTGCGGTTCAGGACTCGGGCTGGAGGTTTATCGTCGAGCGAATGCTCCTCGGTGATTACAGTCTCGGCGGCAGCCCTTCCGGCCACATCGTTCTGCTCGGAGCCTCAAAGACCGCCGACGGCCAGCTCGCCGCCGCGAGAGTGCTTGAGATAATGAAGCTCAGCGGAAAGAAGATGTCGGAGCTCGGCTCGGTATATGAGCCCTATCCCCGCGTCGCGATGAACCTCGCGATCAGGCCGGAATATGTCGGAAGATGGGACAAAGTCCCCGCCGTCGCCGAGATAGTCGACTACTGTCAGAAAAAGCTCGAGGGCGACGGAAGAGTCTTTATCCGCGAATCCTCGACCAGCCCGATCATTCGGCTGATCGTCGAGGGCAGAGAAGGCGACACCGTCTGGCAATATGCCCAGGCGATAGCAAAAGCGGTCCGCGACAATGTCGGAACCGAGCAGGATTAGGAGACATTTTGATGAGAACAGCCTTGAACTGGACCGATTACCGCCTGATCGACGCCTCCGACGGAATGAGACTCGAAAGCTGGGCAGGAAAGACACTTTCACGCCCCGACCCCCAGATAATCTGGAAAACCGAGAAAAAGAACCCGCTCTGGAGCTCCTGCGACGCGATATATCACCGTTCCGACCGCGGCGGCGGAAGCTGGGAGTTCAGAAAAAAGCTCCCCGAAAGCTGGAAGATAGGCTATAACGGCCTTACCTTTATAATCCGCCCGACCGGTTTTAAGCACACCGGCCTCTTTCCCGAGCAGGCGGTCAACTGGGACCTCTCCCGCGAGATGATAAAAAGCGCCGGCCGCCCGATCAGCGTCCTGAACCTCTTTGCATATACCGGCGGAGCGACGCTTGCCTGCGCAAGCGCGGGCGCGAGCGTCTGCCATGTCGACGCCTCAAAGGGAATGGTCCAATGGGCGCGTGACAACGCAGCCGCTTCCGGCCTCAGCGACCGGCCGATCCGCTGGATCGTCGACGACTGCGAAAAATTCGTTGAGCGCGAGATCAGGCGCGGAAGAACCTACGACGCAATAATAATGGACCCCCCGAGCTACGGCCGCGGGCCTTCGGGCGAGGTCTGGAAGCTTGAGGACTCGATCTATGACCTTCTGACCCTTTGCGTCGGAGTCCTGAGCGACGATCCGCTGTTTTTCATGCTCAACAGCTACACCGCCGGCCTCTCGCCCTCGGTGATGTCATATATGCTCGGCGCGCTCCTGATACCCCGCTTCGGCGGCGAAGTCAGCGCCGACGAGATCGGCCTCCTGGTCGAAGAAAAGAAGATGTCGCTTCCCGCCGGAAGCACCGCCGTCTGGCGCAGATGATAGGAGAACATCAGATTAATGGCTAAATTTATTGATATTAACAACGTGACATTCAGCTATGTCAACGACTATGAGGACCCGCCGGTTAAAAACACCGTTCTTCGCGGCGTCAGCCTCGGAATCGACAAGGGCGAGTTCGTCGCTGTTCTCGGCCACAACGGCTCCGGCAAGTCGACTCTTGCGAAGCTTCTCAACGCGATAAATCTACCCGAGACCGGCGAGGTGCTGATTAACGGGATAAACACCGTCGATGAGTCCCGGCTCTATGATATCCGCCGCACCGTCGGAATGGTCTTTCAGAACCCCGACAACCAGATCGTCGCGACGGTCGTCGAGGAAGACGTCGCCTTTGCGCTCGAAAACATCGGCGTTGAACCGGCTGAAATTAGGCGCAGGGTCGACGAAGCGCTGAAAACCGTCGGAATGTATTCCTACCGCGAGCACGCGCCCCACAAGCTCTCGGGCGGCCAGAAGCAGCGAATCGCAATCGCCGGAGTTCTGGCGATGAAACCCGACTGCATTGTGATGGACGAGCCGACCGCGATGCTCGACCCGATCGGCCGCCGCGAGATAATGTCAACAATAAAAAAGCTCAACGCCGCCGGCGTGACAATAATTCTCATAACCCACTATATGGACGAAGCGGCTCAGGCCGGCAGGGTGGTCGTAATGGACGACGGCAGAATAATCGCCGACGACACCCCGAAAAAGGTCTTCTCGAAGGCCGAAATGCTTAAATCTGTCGGGCTCGACGTTCCTAACGTGACCGAGCTGACCCACGCGCTGATCGCCGAGGGCATCGACCTGCCCGACGATATAATCTCAGAGGACGAATGTGTCGAGCGCCTCTATTCGCTTTTAAAGAAAGGCTGATAAACTTTTGGGAATAATCAGAACTGAAAACCTGACCTATGTCTACGGCGAGGGAACCCCGTTCCGAAAGGTCGCCGTCGACGGAGTCAGTCTCGATATCGACGAGGGCGAGATAGTCGGAATAATCGGACACACCGGTTCCGGCAAATCGACCCTTATACAGCACTTCAACGGCCTCCTGAAGCCCACTTCGGGAAAGGTCTTTATCGACGGCGAGGAGCTTTTCGCCGACAAATCTCGTCTTAAGGAAATAAGGTTCAAGGTCGGCCTTGTCTTTCAGTATCCCGAGCACCAGCTCTTTGAGGAAACCGTTTATAAAGACATCGCGTTCGGCCCGAAGAACATGGGCCTTTCAGACGGCGAGACCGACCGCCGAATCCGCGAGACCGCGAGGCTTGTCGGGCTGCGCGAGGAGCTTTTGGAAAAATCTCCGTTCGAGCTCTCGGGCGGCCAGAAAAGGCGAGTCGCGATCGCCGGAGTTATGGCGATGGAGCCGAAGGTCCTGATTCTCGACGAGCCGACCGCAGGTCTCGACCCGCGCGGCCGCGACCGAATCCTCGGGCTGATAAAGGAATATCACGCCGAAAAGGGGACTACCGTTCTTTTGGTCTCACACTCGATGGAGGACGTCGCGAAGACAGTTTCAAAGATACTTGTAATGAACGACGCTAAGGTCTTCATGTATTCCGACCGCTCCAGCGTCTTTGCAAAGTCCGCAGAGCTGACATCAATGGGGCTGACCGTCCCGCAGGTGACTCGGGTCTTCGACCGCCTGCGCGAAATGGGAATCGAATTTGAAGACGAGGTTTTCAGCGTCGACTACGCCAAGGACCTTGTAATGCGGCTCTTAGCCGAAAAAAGGGGATAGACATTTGATTAAGGATATAACTCTCGGCCAGTTTTTCCCGGGAAAATCGGTAATTCACCGCCTCGACCCGCGAATAAAGCTTCTTCTGACCGTTATCTATATAGTGATGCTCTTTGTCGCCGACACCTTTGCCGGCCTCGGCGCGGGAGTTCTGTTTATGCTGATAAGCTTTCTTCTCTCCGGAATACCGCTGAAGATGATGCTTAAATCAATAAAGCCGCTTCTGCCGATCATTCTCTTCACCGGAATCCTTAACCTGTTTTTCATCTCGACCGGCGATATCCTCTTTGAATGGGGCATTATAAAAATAACCTCCGGCGGCGTAACGACTATGATCTTCATGGCTTCAAGGATCGTCCTTCTGATCTGCGGAACCTCGCTTTTAACCTACACCACCTCGCCGATAACCCTCACCGACGCGATTGAGCGTATTCTTTCCCCGTTAAAGGTGATAAAGTTCCCCGCCCACGAGATCGCGATGATGATGACGATAGCTCTGAGATTTATTCCGACTCTTATCGAAGAGACCGACAAGATAATGTCAGCCCAAAAGGCGAGGGGAGCCGACCTCGAGAGCGGAAACATAATCCGCCGCGCAAAGGCTCTTATCCCGATTCTGATACCGCTGTTCGTCTCGGCGTTCAGAAGGGCCGAGGAGCTTGCTCTCGCGATGGAATGCCGCTGCTACCGCGGAGGCGAGGGCAGAACCCGCCTAAAGCAGCTCAAAACCGCCCCGCGCGACTATGTCGCGACCGCCGTCGCGGTCCTGTTTCTTGCCGCGGTGATAGTTCTAAACAGGTTTTCCCCGCTATGAGAAATTTCAAGGTAACGATCGCCTTTCTCGGCACCGCCTATCACGGTTTTCAGCGCCAGACCGGTCTGAGAACGGTTCAGGGCGAAATCGAGCGGGGGATATATAAGCTTCTCGGTGAGAGCGTATCAATCAACGGCTGCTCCCGCACCGACGCCGGTGTCCACGCCAACCGCTTCGTCTTCAACGTCTTTTTAAACAGCTCTATCGACCTCCGCGGGCTTCAGTACGGCCTCAACGGAATACTTCCTGCCGACATCTCTGTTTTAGATGTCGAGGAAGCTCCCGCCGATTTTCACGCCCGCTATCACTGCAAGGGCAAGGAATATATCTACCTGATCCACAATTCCGAGATAAAATCCCCCTTTTATTCCGACAGAATGTACCGCAGCTGGTACCCGATCGACGCCGAAAAGTTAGACCGCGCCTCAAAGGCTTTTATCGGAGAGCACGACTTTCGGTCCTTCTGCGCCGCCTCCTGCGACAAGGAGGTTACCGTCAGAACGGTTTTTGATTACAGCGTTTCCCGCGAGGGCGACGTCGTCAGATTCACAGTCAGCGGCGACGGCTTTTTATACAACATGGTCAGGATCACCGTCGGCACTCTTTTGTTCATCAACGACGGCAAGCTCCCCGAAGATTCGATCCCGGGGATAATCGCCGCCCGCGACCGCACCGCTGCCGGAAAAACAGTCCCCCCTCAGGGACTCTATCTCAACAAAGTATTTTACTGACATCAATTTTGACAGGAGGCGAGACGCTTGGCGTCTTTAAACACCTTTGAAACGGATATGCGCAAGCTCCGCCGAAAGCGCCGCGCAAAGCGAACCTTTAAAAACGTCGGCTTTATCTTCCTGCTTTTGATAATCGCCGGACTTGTTTATCTCAGCCGCGATTCCTGGCTCAACTATTTCGACGGAATACTCGAGCGCGCCCAGGGCGGAAGCTCGGTTTATCAGAACGACGGCGAGCTCGCCGGAGGAAATTACCCGATCGACATTTCCAAAAAGACCAACACTTCGATCGGCCGAATCAACCGAAACTGGACCCTTTTCGCTGACACTACCTTTTATGTTTATGACCCGAGCGGCGACATCGTCTATTCCGCTCAGGCGCCTTACAGCAACCCGATAGTCGAATACGGCGAAAAGCGCACTTTGATTTACGATCAGGGCGGATACAGCTTCATGGTCGCCGGACCTCGCGATCAGATCTATTCAAAGCGCCTGACCGACCAGATACTTCTCGGTTCTATCGGCCCTGACGGCAGCGTCGCGATAGTCACCTCGACCGAAAAATTCGCTTCTTATCTGACCGTTTACGACAAAAACGGCTCCGAGATATATCACTGGGCCGACGGAACGCTTATCACCGCGATCGCCGTCAACAACAACGGCACCGGCTGCATTCTTTCGAGCACCTACGCACGCGGCGGAACCTACCGCTCAACAGTGACCCAGCTCAGCTTCAGCTCGGAGCAGGTGATTCTCCAGACTTCTCCGCTCGAAACCCTCGGCTTCGCCCTCGGCTACTGCGACAACGGCTTCTGGCTGATCGGCCGCGACAGCGCCTATATGCTGAATACCGACGGAACCGTCGCCCAGACCTACGCCTATAACTACGAGCTGACCGATTACAGCCTGAGCGACAGGCTCGCCGTCCTCGTCTTCGAGGGAATCGGCGAAAACGGCGGATTGGTCTCGGTTCTCTCCGCCGACGGCGCCGAAGTATATGAGGTATGGGAGGACGCCGCGGTCAACGACATCTATACAGACGGCAGAGCGATATATATCTGCTTCGATTCAAAAATCGACGCGATCGACCGCACCGGCAGCCTTCTCGGCACCGCTCCGGTCGACACCGTCTACCGATCATTCACCGTTTTAAACGACAACCTCTATCTTCTCGGCTACCGCACCGTCGACAAGATCGAGTTCAGCTACTGATGAAAGGAGACAATTATGGCTTCAAATCTCTTTTGGTTTTATGACGCGCTTATAATAGGAATCGCGCTGATATTCCTCTATGCCGGAGGAAAGCGCGGACTGATGAAAAGCGTCGTCCTTATCGTTCTGACCGTTGTCTCATTCGCGCTGAGCTGGTTTATTTCCGAGGTCGGCGCTCCGGTGATATATGACTCTCTGCTTCAAAAGCCGATACTCTCCGCCCTCGGGGATTCTTCCGAGAAAACCGACCCAGTCTCGGTAGTGAACCACGCCGTCAGCAACGGCAACTACGGCGTCGAGATGACCGACATAGAGATCGAGGGGATAATCTCTCAGACCGGAGACTTCTTTGCAAACATCGCCGGCGAGATCAAAAACAACGGCGCCAACGAGGGCGAGGCCCAGATCGCCGAGGGAATGGAATCTACCGTCACCGAGATAATGCTAAACGCTCTTGTCGGAGACGTCGTCTCACCCTCTGTTCTGACCGAAATTCTGGAATCGGTTTCCGGAACCGAGCGGAATATCCGCGCTGCTGTCGACGTATTCCTGAACGGAGACCGCGCCGCGACCGCCTCAATGGTCGAGGAAAATGTTGTCGCTCCGGCGGTGAAAACGGTTCTCCGCTGGATAATCTGGATAGTTTCAATGTTTATTCTGATGTTCGTCTCCCGCGCAATCGCGAACGCCTTCAAGGGGCTAAACAGAGTCCCGATAATCGGGCCGGTCAACGTTCTGCTCGGCGCGGTTTTAGGGCTGGCCGAGGGAGCGGTGATAATATATCTGATCGCTCAGCTCGTCAAGCTGGTCTGCTATTTCACCGACAACTCGCTTATGTTCCTCAACAGCGAGACGGTCGAATCAACCTATTTATTCAAATATCTGTTTAATTTTGACGCCATGAAGCTTATCGGCGGATAAAAGAAAGAAGGAGGAGAAGTGATAATGATCTGTTCAAGATGCAAGAAAAGACAGGCGGTTGTGTTTATCACGACCATGAACGGAAACGAGAAGAAAAACGAAGGACTGTGTCTTCTGTGCGCCCGCCAGCTCGGAATCTCCCAGGTTGACGACTATATGAAGCACATGGGAATAACCGACGAGGACCTCGAAGCCCTTTCGGAGCAGCTTACGCCCGACGGTGATTCCTTCGAGCCCGGCGGCTCAAACACAATGCCGAATTTTATTTCCAATTTTCTGAATAAAATGGGCGGCGGGCCTAAGCCCGAAAACGGCGGAGACACCGCCCAGGAGCAGAAGCCGCCGAAGGGTAAGAAGGAGCAAAAGGAGCTTCGGTTCCTTTCGACCTACTGCACCGACCTCAACGCCCGCGCCGCCGAGGGCAAGCTCGACCGGATAATCGGCCGCGAGCGCGAAATAGGCCGGGTAATTCAGATCCTTTCCCGCCGCCAGAAGAACAACCCCTGCCTGATCGGCGAGCCCGGAGTCGGAAAGACCGCGATCGCCGAGGGTATCGCTCAGAAGATCGTCTCGGGCGACGTGCCTTATAACATCAAGGGCAAGCGCCTCTACCTTTTGGATCTGACCGCTCTCGTCGCGGGTACTCAGTTCCGCGGCCAGTTCGAGAGCCGAATCAAGGGACTGATCGAAGAGGTCAAGCGCGAGGGCAACGTCATTCTGTTTATCGACGAGGTGCATTCCCTCGTCGGCACCGGCGACAGCGAGGGCTCGATGAACGCCGCAAACATCTTAAAGCCCGCCCTTTCGAGGGGCGAGGTCCAGGTTATCGGCGCGACTACCTTCAACGAATACCGAAAGTATATCGAGAAGGACTCCGCGCTCGAGCGCCGTTTCCAGCCGGTGACCGTTACCGAGCCGACGGTTGAAGACACCGTTCAGGTCTTAATGGGTATCCGCAAGTATTATGAGGAATACCACCATGTAAAGGTCTCCGACGCTGCGCTGAGAATGTGCGCCGTTCTCTCGGAGAGATATATCAACGACCGCTTCCTGCCCGACAAGGCAATCGACCTTCTGGACGAAGCCTGCGCCAGCGCGTCGATCCGCAGCCCCGAGCTCGGGGAATATGCCGAGCT
>CANQJB010000048.1 GCA_947624155.1 uncultured Clostridia bacterium | reverse complement strand
AACTGAGAAGACCAGGTTATATAGTCCTTGTCGACCGCGAGCGAATAGGAAGCAAGCGGCTTGATCGACGAACCGGGCTGACGGGTGGACTGGGTCGCGCGGTTAAGGCAAAGAGGATATTCCTTTTGGCCTACTCCCCCGACGATTCCCAGAACTCTGCCGTAATAGTCCATGCAGATGCAGGCGCTCTGGGGAATATCCTCGCTGCCGTCGTCGTCAAAGGTGTAGTAATCGAGATATTTTTCTTCGAGCTGCTTCTGAATCCCGAGGTCGACACAGGTGTAGATCTTATACCCGCTCGATCTGAGCTTCTGATACGCTTCGTCGCGGTCGATTCCGTATTTATTCATCAGAATGTCTTCGCACTGGTTGATTACTGCGTCGACATAATAAGATGACACGCTTTCAAAGTTGTCATAGGCCGAGACGGTCGAAGAGTCAAAGGTCTCGTCTTCGGTCTTGCTGTAAACCATGCTGCCGATGAGGTGAAGCTCCTCGTTTAGCGCGGTATCGTATTCCTGAGAAGAAATCGCGCCGTTTTCGAGCATCTGGTCGAGGATATATTTGCGGCGTTCAAAGTTGCTGTCGGGATAGTCGATAGGGTCGTTGTATGTCGGGCTCTTTGTGATTGCCGCGATACAGGCGGCCTCACCGATTGAAAGCTCGCTGACGTCCTTATTGAAATAATAGTTAGAGGCTGCCTGAACGCCGTAGATATTGTTATTCAGCGGAACAAGATTCAGGTATGTTTCGAGAATATCATCCTTGGTGTAGTTCTTTTCAAGCTGAACCGCGCGGTAAAGCTCGCGAATTTTACGCGCGACGCCTGCAAGTCCGTCGTCCATATCCGCTCGGTCGTCGGTGATATTCTTGACCGTCTGCTGAGTGATAGTCGAGCCGCCGCGTCTGCTGTCTTTGGTGATAATGTCTCTCAGAGCTGAGAGTATGCCCTGGAAGTCGACGCCGTCATGACTGTAAAACCGCTCGTCCTCGGAATAGACAAAAGCGTCCTGAACGTGCTGCGGAATGCCTTCGAGGTCGCACCAGATTCTCTTTTCGCCCTCGTTTGACATCAGATCATAGGTAATCAGCTCGCCGTTCTCGCCGATAGCGTAGATATAGGTCGTATAGCTCGAAGAGACGTTGTCGAGATTTATCTCGCTGGTGCCTTCCATCAGATTGACGATGTAGACAGTAAACGCCGAGCCGATAATAGTCACAGACAGCACCGCAACCAAAAAGAGGCAGAGAAACGCAGTTGCAACAGTTCCCAGCGTCTTCTTTATCGGGCGGAATATTTTCCTGACGGTTCTGCGGAATTTTCTGATATGTTCGGATATTTTTTCCAAGAAAATTTCTCCTTTCTGAGTCAGTGTATAAACCCTATGTCTGCAATTATATCACATTCCGAGTCAAATGTTAATACCAAAATCCAAATTGTAACCATTTTTAACCGAATCTTAATCTTTTGGAAAGAAAACGCGGCAGGGAAGTCCCCTGCCGCGAATTTAAAACAAATTATTCGGCGGACTCAGTCTCAGCCTCGGGTGTCTCTGCTTCAGCAGCAGGAGCTTCGGCCTCAGCCGCTGTCTCCGGCACCTCTTCAGCAGGTGCTTCGGCCTCTGTGTCGACATCTTCATCCTCGGCGGGAGCTTCGTCAACGGTCTCGGCGTCTATAAGAAGCGCTCTGATCGAAAGACTTACGCGCTTTTTCTCGAAGTCGCACTCGGTGATCTTAGCGTGAACGACATCACCGACAGCGAGGAAATCGGCGACATTGTTGACTCTCTGATCGGCGATCTGAGAGATGTGGATAAGGCCGTCGATACCGGGAATGATCTGCGCGAAAGCGCCGAAGCTGGTGATCGAAACGATCTTAGCCTCAACAACCTGACCGAGCTGGTAGTTGTTGCGGAAAATGTCCCAAGGATTGTCGGCCTGCTTCTTGTAGACCAAAGAGACCTTGCCGGATTCCTTGTCGATATCCTTAATGGTGACCTCGATGCGGTCTCCGACAGAGACGACATCGGACGGGTGCTTGATTCTTGCCCAGGTCAGATCGGCCTTTCTGACAAGACCGTCGACCCCGCCGACGTCGACGAATACGCCGTAGTCGGTGATGGATTTTACTTCACCCTCTACGGTCGAGCCGACGACTGCGTTCTCAAAGAACTCAGCCCTCTTAGCCGCTCTTTCTTCGGCCGCAACCTTTCTGATCGAGCCGACCGCGCGCTTGCGCTGCTCGTTAAGCTCAATGATCTTGAGATTAACGGTCTGCTTGAGGAGAGTGTCGAGACTGACGTCAGCCCTTACGCCGGTCTGTGATGCGGGAACAAAGACTCTCATGCCTTCGACGACGACAATAATGCCGCCCTTGATTACATTGGTGACTACGCCGGTGACGGTCGAGCCGTCTTCAGACGCCTTCTTGACCTCATCGTAGCCTTTCTGCGCGTCTACCTGTTTTTTGGAAAGATAGACAATGCCTTCAACATCGTTGATTTTTGTGACGATGACGTCAATCTCATCGCCGACAGAAACAACATCGGTCGGCTTAACGCCGGGATCGGAAGAGAGCTCAGACTGAGGAATATATCCGGTGTGCTTTGTTCCGATATCGACGATTACTTCAGTGTTATTGACCGCAGTGACGATGCCGCTTACTCTCTTTCCGGTATATATTTTCTTGAAGGTCTGCTCAATAGCTTCTTCGAAGTTGAACTCCTCTTCCTTTGTCAGAATTTCAGTCATGGTATTTTGTACCTCCTTAATAATATACGCCGGAGTTGACGCGCCGGCTGAGATCCCTGCGGACCTCACGTGAGAAAAATCTATGCCTTTAAGATCTTCGGCATTTTCGACAAGATAACATTCGGCATTTTCGCTGCAAATGTCATACAGCTTTTTGGTGTTTGAGCTGTTACACCCGCCGACTATTATCATGACGTCATTTTGAGAGGAAAGCTCTCTCGCTTCGGACTGGCGCATACTTGTCGCAGCGCAGACTGTATTGTAAACAGTCACACCCGGGACAGCTTCCGCCAAAAGCTTACACTTCTCCCACAATCTAATATTATAAGTTGTTTGTGAAAGAATTGCAACACTTTTTTTAAATTTTTCACAATTTTTTCTTATAAGTTTCATCATCTCATCAGCGTCGGAGAAAACATAGTGCTCTCCTTTGGCATATCCGACAATCCCCTCAACCTCGGGGTGATTCGGATCTCCCGCAATGAGTATCAGATCTCCCGCTTCGGAGCGCTCGGTGACTATCTGATGAATCTTTTTTACATAAGGGCAGGTGGCGTCGATAACCCTCGCGCCGATTTCAAGGAGCTCAGCATATACTTCCGGCCCGACGCCGTGCGAGCGGATTATGACGGTGTCCGAAGCGGTGACGCCTTCAAGGCTGTCGATCACCCGCACTCCCCTGTTTTCAAGGTCTCTGACAACGTCGGGGTTATGTATTATCGGCCCGAGAGTCAGAACGTTGTCATATCTGTCCGCGGCTTCATAGGCGAGCTTGACCGCCCTGTCGACTCCGAAGCAAAAGCCCGCGGTCTTCGCAACTGTAACTTTACTCATAAGGGTCAACCAGCTCCGCGATTGTGTTCATGATCCGCTCGCCCGCCGCCCTGAGATCGGATTTTGCCATCGACTTTATCATCAGATCGTCGGGGCTGATCGGCTCGCCGAACCTGACGGTGATTTTTGAGCGGAAATGCAGCTTTCCTGTGAAGGATATACCGACCGGATAGACCGGAACACCGCACTTTGAAGCAATAAAGGCGACGCCGCTCTTAGCTCTGCCGATCTTGCCGTTGCGGGAGCGAGTTCCCTCGGGGAACATTGTCAGATTATAGCCTCTGCGAATATACTTTTCGGCATTTGAAAGCGCTGAGACGTCTCCGCTGTTTCGGCGCGTCGGAAAGCCGTGGACAAGCCTGATAACAGCATTCAGCGGGAAATATTTGAACAGCTCCGCCTTTGCCATATAGGCGGAAATGTATTTTACCTTGATTGCGATCAGGATCGGGTCGAACCACGTCCTGTGGTTTCCGGCGAGTATAACCGAACCGCTCTTCGGCAGATTTTCAAGTCCCTCATATTTCAGATTAAACGCGATTCTGAACGGAATTGAAGCAATCAGGCGTATCAGAGCGTAAAACCAGACCCGAAAAAACGGAATTTTCCGAAAGCCTTCGTTTTCGGTCTTAATTTCCTTTCTTATCAGCTTCTCGATGCAGTCGACAACTTCCTCAATCGACATTGAGGTGGTGTCGAGTTCGATTGCGTCGTCAGCCTTTTTCAGCGGTGAAATTTCGCGGTGAGTGTCGTTATAGTCGCGCTGATTGATGTCTTTGAGAATCTCCTCATAGACGACCGACTGCCCCTTTTCGGTCAGCTCATTATAGCGGCGTCGGGCGCGTTCCTCGGCAGATGCGGTCATAAAGACCTTGACCTCCGCACTCGGAAGAATGACCGTACCGATATCGCGGCCGTCCATGATTATGTCGTTCTTTCCGGCGATTTCGCGCTGAAGATCAAGAAGAAATTCCCTGACCGCCGGAATTGCCGAGACATTCGACGCGGCCATTGATATTTCGTGAGTTCTGATCTTCTCCGAAACGTCCTCGCCGTTCAGAAACACCCGCTGCGCGCCGTCAATATATTTGAGCTCGACATTGATGTCACTAAGAAGCGGAACGACCTCGTCGGCAGAGGTTGTGTCGGCTCCCTTTGACAGGACATAGAGACCGATAGAGCGGTAAAGAGCGCCGGTATCGACATAGACAAAGCCGAGCCGCTTCGCAAGCCCCTTCGCTATCGTTGATTTTCCGGCTCCGCTCGGGCCGTCGAGAGCACAGTTCAAACCCATTTTTCATCTTCCTTATCTTTAATAATATCCGAAGCCGCCGCGTGGGCGGTTGAAAACGCAATAGTCAGATTATAGCCGCCGGTGAAGGCGTCGCAGTCGATAATTTCGCCTGCAAAGTATAATCCCTTTACAAGTTTTGACTCCATTGTCTGAGGCGATATTTCCTTAACCGACACGCCGCCGCGGGTTATAATCGCCTCATCAAAGCCGCGGAGTGCCGTTGGCGTCAGATCAAAGCGCTTTAGAAGCCGAAGAATTTCCGCTCTCTGCTCGCGGGTCATATTGCCTATCTGCGCCGTTTTTGAAATACTGAGCCTTTCTGAGAACGGCTCAATCATCGAAGCAGGCAGAAGACCGGCAAGGAGCGAATCCGGGCTGCTTTGAGGCGCTGACTTAATGTCTCTCAAAAGGCGAGAATCAAGCTGTTCGTCTGTAAGACCCGGCTTGAAGTCTATGACAAGCTTATAGCCTTTACGCTCTAGTTTAACACTATCCATAAGGCAGGAGGCAGACAGCCCGAGCGGGCCGGCTATTCCGCAGGACATAAAGGTCAGCTCGCCGAGCTCATGATATAAAGCCTTTTTCGGCTTATCTGTGTCATACAGATACAGGCAGACACTTTTGAGAGTAAGCCCCGAAACCGAGGCGCAAAAGCTCTCGGCCAGTTCTATCGGCACGAGTGACGGCTGAGTCGGTGTCACGGTATGCCCAGCAGATTCCGCTAGGCTGTATCCTCCGCCGTCGGAACCGGTTTTCGGATAGGACTTCCCGCCGGTTGCTAGAATTACATTATTGCTGTAAAGCTCTTTGCCATTACATATTATGCCGTGAACTTGTCCGTCAGAAATAATCAGGCTGTCAGCTTTTGCGCGGAAAACCTGACCGCCGTGGTCGGATATAACCCTAATCATCGCTTCGGCAACGTCGTCAGCACTGTCGCTGACCGGAAAGACTCGCCTGCCGCGCTCGGTTTTCAGCGGCACTCCGTGAGCCTCAAACCATTTTATAATGCTCTCGGGTGGGAATTTTGAAACCGCGCTGTAAAGAAACTTCGGATTTCTCAGAACGTTTTTCAAGACCTCGTCGGCCGAGCAGTTATTTGTCAGATTGCAGCGGCCCTTCCCGGTTATCCTGAGCTTTCGCCCTAAAGAGCGGTTTGGCTCGATTATCACAGCCTTTTTGCCGTTTTCACAGAGCTCAGCCGCAGCAAAAAGCCCTGCGGCTCCACCGCCGACTATGATCGCGTCAAAACCGTTCACATTCCGCCGCCGTTCTTTTCATAGACGTCGTATTCCTCCCAGATTCGGTCGAGCATCGCAAAGTTATGCGACACAAGATCCTTTTTTTGGATCGAAACGGCGACGATGAGCGCGTTTATAAGGCTCAAGGGCGCAACAAGCGAATCGACGAACGAGACCATGTCGCTCTTTGCCAAAAGCGATATATCCGCCTTCATCGCGATCGGAGAATCGGCCTCATCGGTGATCGCGACCGACTTAGCGCCGATATCCTTTGCGTAATTTATCGCGTTGACGGTCTGCTTTGAGTATCTCGGGAAGGAGATGCCGATCAGAACATCATTTGCGTTCATGTGCATAAGCTGCTCATAAAGCTCGCTGCGGCTGCCTGTCTCGATTACCGTGACGTTCGGAAGCATCAGCTTAAAGTAATAGCCCAAAAAAGAGGCAAGCGCGGCGGAGCTGCGAATTCCCATTATATAGATTCTGCCGGCATTGACGATCGTTTCAACAGCGGCGCTGAAATCGCTGTGATTGGTCTCTTCGAGTGTCCGCCTGATTCGGTCGATGTCGTGGAGCATTACGCTTTTAAACACCTCGTCCTGGCCGAAGCGGTCGAAGCTGACCTCGATCCGCTGAACGGCTGTCAGACGGGTGCGCATTTCCTCCTGCAAAGCCTTCTGAAGCTCAGGATAGCCGTCAAAGCCGAGTTCCGAGGCGAATCTGACAACTGTCGACTCGCTGACTCCGACGCTTTCTCCGAGCTTTGAGGCGGTCATAAATGCGGCCTTGTCGTAGTGTGAAAGAATATAATCCGCGATACGGCGGTGTCCCTTTGAAAAATCGGGTATACGCGAGCTCAGCACCGCAAAAAGATTTCCGTTCATTACTTTATCATTCCTCCGTCAGGCTGTCGAAAAGATTTTTCAGCCTTTTTCGCCGTGATTCTGTCTCGTCCCTCAGAAAAATATATTCGCCGTTTCGCTCCTCAACGGCATCGCCCTCGCGAACGCCTTCGGGAAGCAAGTTTCTTTGAATCTCGGTGTGTTTAAGATCATCAGTCTCACAGACGGCGATATCTCCCTCAAATCTGTCGATAATAAGCTTCATCGGATCATCTCCTGCTTTTCACAGCTGTATTCGATTTCGGAGCCGTCGGTCGAAAAGACGATGTCTCCGTCAAGGTCGGTGCGCAGAATTACATCGGTGTATTGCCTGAAAAGCGCGACCGTTTCGCCGTGCGGGTGGCCGTAGCTGTTGCCGGCGCCGCATTCGATCACGCAGTAGTCGGGGTCGATCGCGCTGAGCCATTCGGCGCAGGAGGAGGTTGAACTGCCGTGGTGCGCGGCTTTGTAAACGTCTGCGTGAAGGTCATAGCCTTCCGAAAGTATGCTCTTTTCGACTGTTGATTCGGCGTCGCCCGAAAACAGAAACGCGGTGTCTCCGAAAACAAATCTCAGAACCGGCGAATAGTTGTTCATATTGTCGCCGGAATAGTCGGAAGTGATTATTTCAAGCTTTCCCGAGCCGAAATCAAGCGTTTCGGTGCGGGCGGCGTGTATCGAATAGCCATTTTCGGCAATCGCATCGAGAAGCCGTTCATAAACCCGGGTGGTGGGGATATATTCGTCTGCAACTCTCGGCATGATAAAGATCCCGATTTCGATGTCGGAAGAAATAATATCAGCCATTCCGCCCATGTGGTCGGAATGCGGGTGGGTCGCCATAACGTAGTCGAGGCGGGTTATTCCGAGGCTGTCGAGATAACTCAGAACGTCGGCGCTGTATTCCGCCTCGCCGCAGTCGATGAGCATGGTGCTGCCGTCGTCGGCAATCAGAAGCGAGCAGTCGCCCTGACCGACGTCGATAAAGTGGACATAAGCGCTGCCGTCCGGGACAAAAGCGCTTTTTTGAGGGAAAATGATCCCCTTGTCATAGAGATATAGCGCAACGGCGACAAAAATTATCAGAACGATGATTAGCGTTGATTTTCTCTTGCTCTTTTTCGACGCGGATTTTGAGGAAACGGTTTTGACCGCGCCTTTGAGCCGTTTGTTTAAAGCCGGAGCATAGCTCTGCGCCGCGGAACGTCTTTTGGCCATTTTACTCCCCGCCCAGCTTCATATCGGCAGGAATATCGGAACCCATCGAGGTTCTGCGCTCGAGCCACTGTTCCTTGGTCATTTTAATCTCGCGCGGCTTCGCGCCGTCTGCCGGGCCGACTATTCCCATTTCTTCGAGCTCGTCCATCACCCGCGCGGCTCTGGCATAGCCGAGCTTCAGTCTTCTTTGCAGAAATGTCGTCGACGCGACGTTTTCTCTGACAATGCAGTCGATCGCGCGCTCGATAAGATCGCCCTGGCCGTTGTCCTGCGGCGCGTCGTCGGCAGGCTGGGACTGCTTTTCGTTTTTGGAAACGGGAATGTGCTTTTCAATTTCGTCGGCGATCTCGTCGTCATACTGCGAAGCGGTCTGGGCCTTGAGATAATCGACGACGCGGCGAATCTCCTCGGTCGCGACAAAGCTTCCCTGGATTCTGACCGGCTTTCCGACCCCGACAGGCTTATAGAGCAGGTCGCCGTTGCCGAGAAGCTTTTCGGCTCCGCCCTCGTCGAGTATAACTCTCGAGTCGATCTGGTTTGAAACCTTTAGAGCGACGCGGCTCGGGATATTTGCCTTGATAAGTCCGGTGACGATGTCTGCGCGCGGGCTCTGAGTCGCGATGACAAGGTGCATACCGGCGGCGCGGGCGAGCTGAGCGATTCGGCAGATCGACTCCTCGACCTCTTTAGGCGCGGCCATCATCAGGTCGGCGAGCTCGTCCACAACAATGACGATCTTCGGCAGAGGGTTGAGATCCTCTTTATCCTTGACATATTCGTTGTAATCGGTCAGGTCGCGGACTCCGTTGTCTGAGAATATCTTATATCTCTTCATCATTTCGGTGACAGCCCAGCCGAGAGCTCCGGCAGCCTTCTTTGCGTCTGTAACGACAGGTATCAGCAGGTGCGGAATGCCGTTATATACAGGGAACTCGACCTGCTTCGGGTCGACAAGAATCAGCTTTACCTCGTCGGGCGAGGCGTTATAGAGTATGCTCATTATGATCGAGTTGGTGAACACCGATTTACCCGAGCCGGTCGTTCCCGCAATCAGAAGGTGCGGCATTTTCGCGATGTCGCCGGTGACGATATTTCCCTCGATGTTTTTACCGACAGGGAACCCGAGCTTTGATTTCTGGTTCCGGAATTCGTCAGAGTCGATAAGCTCGCGGATATAGACCGTCTCCCTGACCTTGTTCGCAAGCTCGATCCCGACGGCGGCCTTGCCCGGAATCGGTGCCTCGATTCTGACGCCGTCGGCTGCGAGGTTAAGAGCGATATCGTCAGAAAGGCTGGTTATTTTAGAGACCTTGACTCCCGCCGCGGGCTGGAGCTCATAGCGGGTTACCGACGGACCTCTGTGGGTGTCGATCAGGCGTGTGGTAACCCCGAAGCTTCTGAGAGTCTCGACAAGGGTCTCGGAGTTCTGCTGAATTTCAAGACGGGTGTCCTCGGGAGAAACGGCGTTTTTCGGAGCGTTCAGCAGGTCGATAGGAGGCGCGGCATAGGTCGAAATAACGGTGTCGTCGGCCTCAAAGAGAGAGGTCTGGCCGTCCTCGGTGACATATATAGGGTTGACAATCTCGGCCTGCTCGGGAGTAATCTCGCCGGCTTCGGCCTGATTTTCCTGATCGGTCGGTTCGTCGAATATGCTCTTTTTCTTCTTTTCCTTCTTCTCCTTTTCGGGCTTTTTCGGTATATCGCGGAAGACGGGTTCCTTTTTATCCTCTTCCTTCGGAGAATCAACAGGGTGCTGCGGAAGATCGGAAATCGGAGCTTCAGGCTTTGCGTCGTCCTCGGGGATAAACTTCGCGACATCTATCCGCTTTTCCTTGCGGCGCTTTTCTGCGAGCTTTTCCGCCTCGGCGGCCTTTTCTGCCTCTATTCTGTCCTGCTCCTCGCCGTTTTCGCGGATCGCGTCGCCGGCTCTGCGGAACATTCCCTCAAAGAACTGCCAGACATCGACCGGCGTTTTGTTTGTCAGAAGCATCGCAAAGAGAAGTATAAGCAGAATTATGATTATAAGCGCTCCGGCGGTGCCGCAAAGCCAGCTGAGAGTCCAGCCGAGGAAAAAGCTCAGCGCTCCGCCGCCTTTCATTTCCTTTCCGCTGTCATAGAGGATTGAAAAGACTCTTTTGAATTCGATTTCATTGATTGGAGTGAGGGTATTCGAGAGTCGGTAGACGATCTCAAAAAGCGGGCTGACAAGGAGCATCAGCACTCCGCCCTGGATAACCTTTGTGACGACCGCGCTCTTTGAGCGGTCCATCGCGAGCATCACGGCGACATAGAGAATTATCGGGGCAAAAAGCACGACCGAAACGCCCATCATTCCCCAAAGGAAATCGTGGACGCTCATCCAGAAGTTCTGACCCTTTATATATGTAAGGAAAATCACGAATACGCCGAGAATAAAGAGAACCGAGCTCCACATTCTGTTGCGGCGCAGGCGCGCGGCTTCGGATAGCTCGCGCTTTTTCGGCGCTGATTTCCTTGTTGTTTTTTTGGTGGTTCTTGACGCCATTTTAACGTCCTCCGTTTAATTACTTTACAAAGGTTATCGGCGAGCCCTTGATAGCTTCGATGACAGAAATGATTATAACCACAACGCCGAGAACGGCGGTGTAGATGCTGAAAATCTTGAAGCGGTCGGTCTTCATCAGCCACTGAACGAGCTTTATCGCCAAGAAGCCGACTATCGCGGCAATTATTACGCCGATTATGCAAGGGAGAACTCCCGCGCCGGAGCCCTGCTCGATTCCCTCTTTGAGCTCAAGTATTCCTCCGCCCAGAATCGCGGGGATACCGAGGATAAAGCTGTAACTGACGGCGTCCTCGCGGCGAAGACCCGAAAAGATTCCGGCAGAGATAGTCGAGCCGGAGCGGCTGACACCCGGAAGAAGCGCAACCGCCTGGAAGAATCCGATCCTGACTGCGTCGGGTGTTCTGAGGTCGGTCATTCTCTTACTGCCCTTTGCAGAAAGGTCGGCCATCATCAGGATCGCGGCGGTATAAAGAAAGCAGATTCCCTCGGCGAGAATGCTCGAATCTTCGGCAAAGCTCTCGAAGAAGCCCTTGAATATGTAAAACGGGATCAGAACGGCGGTTGAGATTATAAACATGAATATTACTCTGCGCTCCGGCGCCGCATTTTTAATTGAGAATCTGCCGGTGAAAATATCCTTTATCATCGCGATAAATTCAGTCACAAGTGAGAAGATCTGTCTCCAGAAAACCGCGATAACGGCGGCCAGGGTTCCGAGGTGCAAAAGCGCCGAGAACATCAGCGCTCCCTCTCCGCTGTTGCCCGTGAAATGCTGATAGAGCGAAAGGTGGCCGGAAGATGAAACCGGCAAAAACTCCGTCAGCCCCTGAATGATTGCCTGCCAGATCGCGTCCAAAACTGTCATAATAATTTACCCCCTGTTTGTCTGATACTTCTCCCCGGCTGATAATCCGCTTTTAAATACATCGCGGGGTCGGTCGAAAACAAGCCCACTATCTTTTTATTCTTTCCCTTGCCGGCATATTCCAGCTTTCCGCCCTCAATATCCATATACTCTCTTTTCGGCGAATCTGCGCAGAATATGTCATATTCGCTGACTACCGTATAAAGCATCTATCTGCCCTCGATCATTTTGTAAAGACACTCGATCGCCTCGGAAAGACCGCCGATTGAGTCGATCAGCCCCTCGCGGACAGCGTCCTCGCCTGTCAGAACACTGCCGACGTCCATCACAAGCTCGCCGGTTTTGAGCATAAGCTCCTTAAACCTTTCGGGCGAAATTCCGGAGTTGTCGGAAACGAATCTGACGATGCGCTCCTGCATCTTTTCAAAGTAGCTGAGAGTCTGCGGAACGCCGAGAACAAGGCCGGTCAGCCTGACCGGGTGGATAGTCATTGTCGCCGAGCGGACAATGAACGATCTTCGCGCGCTGACGGCGAGAGGAACGCCGATCGAGTGGCCTCCGCCGACGACGATTGAGACGGTCGGAGTCTTCATCGACGAGATCAGCTCGGCGAGCGCAAGCCCCGCTTCAACGTCTCCGCCGACGGTGTTGATAATGATTATCAGCCCTTCGATCGAGGTGTCCTGTTCGATCGCGACGAGCGCCGGCATTATGTGCTCATACTTGGTAGTTTTATTCTGAGGAGGCAGAATATAATGCCCCTCAATCTGGCCTATCACGGACAGACAGTGAATCAGATGCCTCGCACCGGGGATCGCAACGTCGCGGTATTTTTCCGATTCCTCGCTCTGTTCCTCGGTAATCTCATCAACGGTTTCACTGTATTCATTCTCAGGCATAGCGGTAACCTCTCAACAAAGATTTCGGAGTTATTCTGTCCTGAGAACGGCGCATTATTCCGCCCGCAGATATAGCCAAACATATTATAACCTAAAAGATGTCATACGTCAAGAACGAAAAGGCCGTTTTTGCAGGAAAATATTCAGATAATTTCATTTTCGGCGATTTATTTCGGCTGACTTCTGTCTTTATCGTCTTTTGGCTTGACAACTCGCCGAGTTTATAGTACTATATATAGTATCAAATTCGCCGAAAGAAAACTAAATTGCGGAGGTAATCATTATGGGATTGACTTTAGCTGAAAAGATACTGAAAGAACATCTTGTCGAAGGAAGCTTCAAAAAGGGTGAACAAATTGCAATAAAAATGGATCAGACTCTGACTCAGGACGCAACCGGAACAATGGCATATATCGAGTATGTCGCGATGGGAGTTCCGAGGGTCAGAACAGAAAAGAGCGTCGCATATATCGACCACAACACATTGCAGTCCGGCTTTGAAAACGCCGACGATCACCGCTTTATCGGCTCGGTTGCCAAAAAACACGGCATAAGCTTCTCTCGCCCCGGAAACGGAATCTGCCATCAGGTTCACCTCGAGCGCTTCGGCGTTCCCGGGAAAACGCTGATCGGCTCTGACAGCCACACTCCGACCGGCGGCGGTCTCGGAATGATCGCGATCGGCGCGGGCGGACTCGACGTAGCTGTTGCGATGGGCGGCGGCGCATATTACATCACCTACCCGAATATAATCAATGTTGAGCTCAGAGGAAAGCTCTCCGCCTGGGTTTCGGCAAAGGACGTCATTTTAGAAGTCATTCGCAGACTCAGCGTCAAGGGCGGAGTCGGCTCTGTTATCGAATATACCGGCGAGGGAGTCAAAACTCTCTCTGTCCCCGAAAGAGCGACTATTACAAACATGGGCGCCGAGCTCGGCGCGACAACCTCTATCTTCCCGAGCGATGAGCGCACACTCGAATTTTTGAAAGCTCAGGGCAGAGAAGAGGTCTACACTCCCCTCTCGGCCGATCCCGACGCAGTTTACGACAAAACGCTGGTAATAGACCTCGGCGAGCTGGAGCCGCTTGCCGCCTGCCCTCATTCGCCCGACAACGTCAAGCCTGTCAGAGAGCTCGCGGGTATGAAGATAGACCAGTGCTGCATCGGCTCCTGCACCAACTCCTCGCTGCTCGATATGATTAAGGTCGCGTATATTCTCGGCGGAAAAACGGTTCACCCCGACGTATCGCTCGCGATCGCGCCCGGCTCAAAGCAGGTTCTTTCGATGATCTCGCAGAACGGCGCTCTTGCGAAGATGATCGACGCCGGCGCGAGGATTCTCGAATCCGCCTGCGGCCCCTGCATCGGAATGGGACAGTCGCCTAATTCAAAGGGAATTTCTCTCAGAACCTTTAACCGCAACTTTGAGGGCAGAAGCGGCACCCGCGACGCCGGAGTTTATCTCGTCTCGCCAGAGACCGCCGCGGCCTCGGCTCTGACCGGAGTTATGACCGACCCGAGGACTCTCGGCGATATGCCGCAGTTTGAGCTGCCCGAAAAGTTCCTGATTAACGACAATATGATCACCCTCCCGGCTGACGAAAAGGATATGGACAGCGTTGAGATTCTCAGAGGCCCGAATATCGCGGGATATCCGAAGACCGAGCCCCTTTGCGACAGCCTAAGCGTTCCCTGTTCGCTCAAAGTCGGAGACAACATCACTACCGACCACATTATGCCCGCGGGCGCAAAGATTCTCCCTCTGCGCTCGAATATTCCCGAGATATCGAAGTTCTGCTTTACAGTCTGCGACGAAACATTCCCCGCCCGCGCAAAAGAGCTCGGCGCTTCGGTCATCGTCGGCGGGGAAAACTACGGCCAGGGCTCGAGCCGCGAGCACGCCGCCCTCGCGCCGCTTTATCTCGGCGTCAAGGCGGTTGTCGTGAAGTCGTTCGCGAGGATTCACAAGGCAAACCTCATCAACGCGGGAATTCTTCCGCTGACCTTTAAAAACCCCGACGACTATGAAAAAATCTCTCAGGGCGACACGGTTGAGCTTTCAAGTCTTCGCGAGACCGTTAAAAACGGCGGCGATATCATCGCCAAACTCGGCGAGACGGAAATTCCGCTCTGCCTTGATATCTCGGAGAGAGACCGCGAAATTCTTCTTGCGGGCGGGCTTTTGGACTATACCCGCGAGACGCTCGGCAAATGAAAAAGGCGCTGTTCGGCGTATTCACCGCTCTGCCGATGCTCTTGACCCCGCTTGCAATCACGACATGGTACTTGGGTTTAGGTACAGTGTTGATATATCCGCTTGTTATCATAGCGGCGGCGGTGTGGTTTTTCGCGATATTTAGCTCTTATGAAAAGCTCACACGGGGCGGAAGAATCTTTCTTATCGCGGCGCTCTGGATAATCGCCGCTGCGGCCTGGCTGTCGCCATACGCGGTGATATGGCTTGCATTTCAAGGAGAACATCATCTATGAACAGAAATCAGCTTAAATATTTTGCTATCGTCTGCATGACGCTCGACCATATCGCGTGGCTTTTTGTCGACGGTTTTAACCCGCTTATCGGCGGAATCATGCACCTCTTCGGGCGGCTTACCGCGCCAATCATGGCGTTCTTTGTCGCCGAGGGCTATGAGCACACCCGCGACGTTAAAAAATACACCATGCGTCTTGCGATTTTCGC